>CAZWDD010000251.1:0-8431 GCA_964632345.1 uncultured Solibacteraceae bacterium
GCCAGGGCGACCCCGGTTCCTCCCGCTTCTTCCTCTCCCTCCAGGACGATCTCCTCCGCATCTTCGGCGGCGAACGCATGCAGAACCTCATGCTCCGCCTCGGCATGGAGGAGGACGTGCCCATCGATTCCGGTCTCATCACCAAACGCATCGCCGCCGCCCAGAAAGCCGTCGAAGCCCAGAACTTCGCCTCCCGCAAACACGTCCTCGAATACGACGACGTCATGAACAAACAGCGCGGCGCCGTCTACACCATGCGCCGCAACCTGCTCGAAGGCACCGATCAGAAGGAGCGCATCTACGAGATGGCTCGCGGCATCATCGCCTCCGTTATCTCCGAACGCATCCCCGAGAAGGGCCACGCCGACGACTGGGACATCACGGGTCTGGAAAGCGACATCCTCACCCGCTTCGGCGCCCAACTCCGCCTCAACGACCTCCGCGGCGCCTCCTACGATGAGATCGAGGACACCATCTTCGATCAGATCCGCCAGAAGTATGAGGACAAGGAATCCCTAATCGGCTCCGAGTACCTCCGCGAAGCCGAGCGCGTCATCATGCTCAACGTCATCGACAACCAGTGGAAGGACCACCTCCTGTCGATGGACCACCTCAAGGAAGGCATCGGCCTCCGCGGCTACGGCCAGAAAGATCCCCTCCTCGAGTACAAGAAGGAGTCTTTCACCCTGTTCCAGGAGATGATGGACCGCATCGAAGACGAGACCATCCGCTACCTCTTCTTCCTCCAGGTCTCCGAATCCCCTGGCCCCAATGTGCCCTTCGACGACTTCGATGACGACGATGCCGCCGGCGTCGCCGTCTCCCACGAGCCCGAGCCAGACCCCGCCGATCGCCAGGCCGCCCGCGCCTCCATCGACGACTTCACCCGCAACATCCAGAAGAAGAAGGAGCGCGAACTCGCCGACCTCCAGTTCCTCGGCGCCGCTCCTGCCGCCCCCAAAGGGCCCGTCCTCGCCCAGAAGAAACCCGGCCGTAACGAACCGTGCTGGTGCGGTAGCGGCAAGAAATACAAAAAATGCCACGGTGTCACCGAGTAGTCCTCGCGCTCTCCGCCCTTAGCCTCTCCGCCGCCATCCTCCCGGAAGGAATGGAACTCCATTCCCGCGGCAAGGTCACCCCGCTGAAACCCGAACCCGCCGCCCTCTGGTCGGAGTACGGTCTGCAGGAGGCCGAGAAGGCCGAATACACCGGCGCCAAGGGCCGCTTCACCGTCTCCGCCTGGCGCCTCCCGGACGCCACCGCCGGCCTTGCCGCCCTCCAGGTCCTCCGCGGCTCCCGCCCCACAGGCGCCACCATCCAGCAGCTTGGCAACTACGTTCTCCAGTTTGAAGGCTTTACTCCCGAAGAAGAGACCCTCAACCAGCTCCGCCTCCACATCCCACGCTTCGATAACTCCTCCCTCCCCGCTCTTACCGGCTTCCTCCCGGCCGCCGCCCGCCACGGTAACAGCGAACGCTACATCCTCGGCCCCGCGTCTCTCGAAGCCTTCCTCCCCGGTCTGGCCCCGTCCATCGTCGCCTTTCACTACGGCACCGAAGGCCAGCTCGCCCGCTACAAAGACCGCGACGGCAATGTCACCCTCGCCCTCTTCAACTACCCCACCAACCAGATCGCCAAGGAACGCATCGCCGCCTTCGAAGCCCTCAAAGGCTTTACCGCCCGCCGCTACGGCCCCATGATCGGCGTCGTCCCCAACCCCCCCTCCGCCGATGCCGCCGAACGCATCCTCTCCCAGGTGCGCTGGGAAATTAACGTCACCGTCAACGAACAGCTCCCCGACCCTAAGCAGGACAACATCGGCGTGGTGGTCATCAATACCTTCATTTTTGTCGGTATTCTTATTTTCTTCGCCCTCCTCTCTGGGGGGGCTTTCGCAGGTTTTCGCCTCCTCGGAAGAAAAATTTCGGGTCAGAAGGACGGCGACGACACTGGCGTCATCGCCCTCCACATCGACGACTCCCCGGGCAAATAACTCTCCCAATTTCTTGTACTTGGATTCGGCCGACAGGCGGCTTTCCACACGTTTTCCACAGCTTGTTCAATTTTCCTCTCAACGCGCAACTGCCCGCTGTTTCAACGACTTACCTCAAATCTGCCGACCCGCCTCTTTGCTCTTGACGAATTCCCCAATCCGCCATAACATCACAATCACATACAGGAATCGCGGGCATGCGTTGCCTCGAGGCCTGATTCTCCCAAAACATCGACCGGCGGGCTTCGGCCCGCCGTCGTCGTCTCTGTCCGCGCGATAATGTTCGCATGAACCCTCACGGGCCGCCTCCCGGGCTCAATCCGGATTCCAAAACCTCCTGGCGAGATCGCCTCCAGGCCCTCCGGAACCTTCCCCCGCTTCTCCGCATGGTCTGGCAGACCAGCCCCTGGCTCGCCTCCGTCTCCCTCGCCTCCCGCCTCCTGTGGGCCCTCGTGCCCTTGGGTATGCTCTGGGTCGCCAAACTCATCATCGACCGCGTAGCCGCCGCTCTCGTCGCAAAAACGGGCATCCCTGACGACCTCTGGCCCCTCGTCGCCGCTGAATTCGCCCTTGCCGTCACCGGCGACCTCCTCATGCGCGCCGCCGGTCTCGCCGAAAGCCTCCTCGGTGACCGCTTCACCCACCACGTCGGCGTCCGCCTCATGCGCCACGCCTCCACCCTCGATCTCGCCAGCTTCGAAGACCCCGTCTTCTACGACAAGCTCGAACGCGCCCGCCGCCAGTCCACCGCCCGCCTCGGCATGCTCTCCCAGATCGCCGGCCTCCTCCAAACGCTTCTTTCTTTACTTTCAGTCTCCGTCGTAATTATCTCATTTTCCTGGTGGTTCCTCCCCGTATTATTCCTCGCTCTTCTCCCTGTCTTCTGGGGCGAAACCCGCTTCGCCATGCTCGCCTACTCCCTCCTCTACCGCTGGACACCGGAGCGCCGCCAACTCGATTACCTCCGCCTCCTCGGTGCCAGCGTCTCCACCGCCAAGGAGGTCAAGCTCTTCGGCCTCGGCGAATTCCTCATCGCCCGCACGGAGGCGCTATTTCAGCGCTATTTTGAAGAAAACAAGAAACTTGCCATTCAAAAAGCCGTCACCAGCGCCCTGCTCAACATCCTCCCCCTCGCCGGTTACTACGGCGCCTACGCCTTCATCCTCCTCCGCACCGTCCGCGGCGAACTCTCCCTCGGCGATCTCACCTTCCTCTCCGGCGCCTTCCTCCGCTCCCGCAGCGCCCTCGAAAACATCTTCTCCACCCTCTCCAACGTGTCCGAACAGGCCCTCTTCGTCCGCGATCTCTTTGACTTCTTCGACTCCAAACCCGCCATCGAAGACGCCGCCGCCCGCCTCCCGGCCCCGCGCCCCATCCGCCACGGCTTCGAGTTCCAGAACGTCTCCTTCGCCTACGCCAACTCCGGCAAGGTGGTTCTTGATAACGTTAGCTTTCGCCTGGAACCGGAAGAAAGAATTGCTCTTATCGGAGAAAATGGCGCCGGCAAAACCACCCTCATCAAGCTCATCAGCCGCCTCTACGATCCCACCGCCGGCCGCATCCTCCTCGACGGCGTCGACCTCCGCGAATACGATGCCGCCGACCTCCGCAAAGAAATCGGCGTCATCTTCCAGGACTACGTCCGCTACGACATGCTGGTGAAGGAAAACATCGGCGTCGGCCGCGTCGATGCCATCGCCGACGACCCCCGCATTCAGCTCGCCGCCTCCAAATCCCTCGCCGCCGATGTCGTCGCCAATCTCGCTAACGGTTACGATCACATGCTCGGCCGCCGCTTCGAAGGCGGTGCCGATCTCTCCATGGGCCAGTGGCAGAAAATCGCCCTCGCCCGCGCCTACATGCGCGATGCCCAGCTCCTCGTCCTCGACGAACCCACCAGCTCCCTCGACGCTCGCGCCGAATTCGAAGTCTTCCGCCGCTTCGCCGACCTCACCACCGGCAAAATGGCCATCCTCATCTCCCACCGCTTCTCCACCGTCCGCATGGCCGACCGTATCCTTGTCCTCGGCGGAGGTCGCATCGAAGAGCAGGGCTCCCACGACCAGCTCCTCGCCCGCGCCGGCCGCTACGCCGAGCTCTTCGAACTCCAGGCCGCCGGCTACCGGTAACCTCCGTACTACTGTTCCCCGGACCCTGCCCGGTTACGGTACGCCAACGTTTGTACCGGGACTTTGATCCCTAAGGTCCCCGCGACTTCGCCTGCTAACCTGTTCTCACCTTGAACTTCCCGTTGGCACACGCTCATGAGAAAAAAGCATCGTAGCGCCCGCAGGCTGACCGCGCCTGCCCCCGAAGCGCTCCCCTCCCATCTGGTCGAATCCGCTCCTGAGCCGCCTCCTCCGCCTCCCGCGCAAACGTTTCCACCCGCCGCCACTCGCACTCCCGGCCAGGCCCGCCTTCTTTGGTACCGCTCTCTTGGCACTCTGAACGCGGACTCCCGCTCGTCCGGCATGCCCCCCTACTACGTTCCGAATGTGCGGTCCACCGCCGCCCTCCGGGCTCGGGCCGGCATCCCACCGGAGGCGCCGCCCGCCCCTCCCGCCGTTAAGCCGGCTCCTCCGGCCCCCATCGCTCCACACATTCCACCCGTCTTCTCCAGGCTACCCGTTCCGGATCCCGCTCCCCACCCCCCCGGCCCCTCCTGGCTCGCCCGCCAGCGCGAGCAGGGCGCCGCCTTCACCGCCTCCCTCCGGCTCCGGTGGACATCCTTCCGCGAAAGCCTCTTCAGCGGCTGGCAGATCTCCGACGAATAGCTCGCTGCTACCTCGCGATCCGGTGGATCAGCAGCGCCGCACGTTTCGCCTGCCGCGGAATACTGGCCGTGTCCGCCTGCTCGCCCGCCGCATGCGCCCCGGTTCCAATCGCCCCCATCCCGGAAAGCGAATCCACATACGGCGCAATAAAAGAGATATCGCCCGCCCCGCGCAGCATCGGGTCGAGTTCCCCCACCTCTCCCAACCCTGCCGCCACGCTTGCCTCCTGCAGCACCCCCAGCAGCCGCCTGTTCCCATCCGTCGGGGCCATCGGCGGATACCCCGCGTCAAACCGGATCTGCGCCGCCGTACCCGGCAGGTTCTTCGCCGCAATCGCGTGCATCCGGTCTTTGATCCGCGCTACCTGTTCCGGATATAGGGCGCGGATCTCCCCCCGCGCCATCGCCTCGCCCGGAATGATGTTGTCCTTCCCCGTCGCCTTCCCCTCGCCCGCCGCCGTCGCCTCCGTCTTTCCCCCGCCCAGCAGCAGCCCCACGTTGAACGTCATGTTCGGCTCCCGCAGCGTCGCCTGAAACTCATTCAGGATCCGGCTCATCTCAAACACCGCTCCGTAACCTTTCCCCTCGGAGAAGATCCCGCTCGAATGGCCCGTCTCGCCCGTCACCCGCAGCTCCCACGCCGTGAACCCCCGCCGTGCCGTTGAGACCATGTCCTGCGTCACCGTCCGTATCCCCGTCTCGAAACACAACGCCGCCCGCGCCGCCTTTCCCGCCGCAATGAACTCCCGCCGGGATACCGCAATCTCCCCCGGCGCCTCCTCGTCCCCCGTCAGAAATACCGTTAACGGAATCCCGTCCAGCGTCCCGGCCTCCCGCATCGCCCGCAGCGCCGACAGCATCACCACCAGCCCGCCCTTCATGTCCGATGTCCCCGGCCCCACTGCCGTCCGCCCTCGCCTCTCCAGCTTCTGAAACGGGCTCGCCGGCTCGAAGACCGTGTCCAGGTGCCCGATCAGCAGCACCGGCCGCTGCCCCGCGCTCACATTCCGTTCCGCCACCAGATGCACCCCGCGCCCGATCGCCCCCAGCGGAATCTGCCGCGTCGCAAATCCCAGCGCCCGCAGCTCCCGCTCCATGATCGCCGCCACCGCCCGCACCCCCTCCGCATGAAAGGTGCCCGAGTTCTGGTTCACCAACTCCTCCAGCAGCCGATCGCCCGCCGCTCCCTGCGCGTCAACCGCTTCCATCATTCGCTTTTCCACCGTCGATAGCGCCGTCTGCGCCTCCGCCAGCCACGCCGTCAGTAGTAGCAGGGGAATCACTCGTATCATGCCCGTCAGAATACCGCGCCCCGCTCACATATCATCGAAAGGCATGCCTGTGCTCCTCTTCCTTCTCGCCTCTGCCCTGCTCGCCGCCCAGCCCCTGCTCACCCACACCGATCTCCTCCGCGGCGGCGAAGGCGGCTACTCCTCCTACCGCATCCCCGCCATCGTCACCGCCGCCGATGGCTCGCTTGTCATCTTCGCCGAGGCCCGCAAGGAGAACCGCGGCGATCCCGGCGCCGGCGATATCGACATCGTCACCCGCCGTAGCTCCGACAACGGCGCCTCCTGGTCCCCCATGCGCGTCCTCGATGACCCGGGCGAAAAATGGGCCGCCTCCAATCCCACCCCTCTTCTCGATCGTTCCAACAACCGCCTCTGGCTTTTCTTCAACCGATGGGAACCCGGCATGGGTACCGTCCACTCCCGCCCCGGCACCGCCAACAACCAGATGTGGGCCCGCTATAGTGACGACCACGGCGCCACCTGGTCCGCCCCCCGCGACCTCACTCGCGAAAGCCGCGTCTTCGACCACTGGGGCGCCATGTTCCTCGGCCCCGGCGGCGCCATTCAGTCCCGGTCCGGCCGCCTCCTCCTGCCAGCCGCCATGAAACCCGACGCCTACTCCGTTCTCGGCGCTACTCCCGATGGTGCCGGCCCCGTTCCCCTCATGCGCGCCTATGTCCTCTATAGCGATGACCACGGCGCCACCTGGAATCGTGGCGCCCTCGCCGGCGCTCTCACCAACGAGAATCAGCTCGTCGAACTCGCCGACGGCGCCGTCCTCATGGACGCCCGCCAGAACAGCGGCGCCCATCGCTGGCTCCTCACCAGCCAGAACGGCGGCCAATCCTGGGGCACGCCCCGCCCCGGCCAGTCCCTCCGCATGGTCGCCACCGGCATCGAACGCTTCTCCCTCGCCTCCGCCGGCGATGGCCGCAACCGCCTCATCTGGACCGGACCCACCCAGCCCGGCCGCCGCAACCTCGTCGTCCGCCTCAGCTACGACGAAGGCCAGACCTGGATCAACGAACGCCTACTCTACGGTGGCTTCGCCGCCTACTCCGATCTCGCCATTCTCAAGGACGGCTCCGCCGCAGTCCTCTGGGAACGCGGCGTCAGCGAAGGCACGCAATTCATCACCTTCACCCGCTTCAACCGCGAGTTCCTGGCGCCCCACGGCACCGTCATCCCCAATCCCTTTTAGCGCACCGGGCACCGGATACCGCGCAACGGTGTCAATAGTTCGCATGCCTTCCCGCGCGCAATCGAAAACGGTGGGCCTTTATCTGCTCCTCGCCCTCCTCACCCTCGCCGCCGTCTCGCTGCAGCTCCGTCTCTCCCTGGAAACAGTCCAGTTCCAGCGGTCGGTGGAATTCTACGTCCCGTTTCTGCTCGAACCCTTCACGGCCCGTATCCTTGCCGCCAGCGCCGAAAACTGGGAGAAGGGAACGGCTCCGCAACGCTCTCCGGCTCTCCGTCGCGGCGACACCCTCGTCGGGGTCAACGGAAAGCCCTTCTCGGGCTACGCCCTCTACCTGGCCGAACTGCGGCGTGTCCAGCTGCGGCCGGAAGACCTGTCCCCGCTACCGCCGCCCTTCTGGATCACCGTGCGCCGCAAGGATGGCCAATTCCGCGATATCGAATTCGGTTTCCCGCACTGCACCTGCGGTATTCCCAGTCTATTCGAGGCCCTGTTTCTCTGGGTCGTCGCACCGCTGTTCTGCATATCCATCGGGGCCCTCACCGTGGCCCTGCGCCCCCGTTCCTTGCTCCCCTGGATGTGGTTCGCCGGAATGCTCTCGCTCTCCCAGTTGCAGTACTGGTCCGAACCCAAACTCGACTTTCAATGGACCACGGGCCCCATGGCCATCGCCGGCGACATGCGCGTTCCGGCGGTCGCCTATCGCGAGTTCGTCCAATTCGCCTGGCCCGCCGCGCTCACCCTCGCCGCTATTTCACTCGCCGGCCGCCGCCGGCCGCACCCGCTGCAACTGGCCTGGATCGTTGCCGTTCTCCTGTTCGCTCTTGCCCGGTCCGCCGTGGCGGTTTCCTGGTCAGAAGGTTGGCAGCCCATGGCGCCTCTCTTCTTCTTCCTCAAGCACCACGATGCCCTCGCCCTGGCCATGGCGCTGATTCCGGCGACGGCCGCCGCCTGGGTAGGCAGTCCCAGGCTCGGACTGCTGGCTGCCGGGATCGCGATCTGCGCTTTCGCCGCCCTGTTCGCCGCCCCCGCACCGGTTACCCAAGGCGTCTGGGAGCAATACTCGAACAACACCACCCGGTTCGTGGCCACCGTGCCCAGGTTGGAGCGAACTCCCGGCACCGTCACAGCCGCCTCCGTGACGCTTTTTCTCCTTCTCGGTTTCGTGCTCTATC
>CAZWDD010000252.1:0-8343 GCA_964632345.1 uncultured Solibacteraceae bacterium
CATATACTGAAACCGGATGGGCCTGTCCGCCACCAGCGGACTGGCCCTTCCGTTTTCCCCCAACGCTCTTTGAAAACCACATATGTTTTCGCAGGACCGTCCCAGAAGTGGTTGAAAACAAACAACCGCATGTCGGACGGTCCCACCTAGGCCAGCAGCTTCTCGATCACGTTCCCGTGCACGTCCGTCAAACGGTAGTCACGTCCCTGAAACCGGTACGTAAGCTTCAGATGGTCGAAGCCCAGCAGGTGCAGGCACGTCGCATGCAGGTCGTGCACATGCACCCGGTCCTTCGTCACGTTGAAGCCCAGCTCGTCCGATTCGCCCACCACCGCGCCCGCCTTCACGCCGCCGCCTGCCATCCACATCGTGAAGGCGTTCGGATGATGGTCGCGCCCGTCGCTGCCGCCCTGCACCATCGGTGTCCGGCCGAACTCGCCGCCCCAGATCACCAGCGTGTCCTCCAGCAGGCCGCGCTGCTTCAGGTCTTTCACCAGCGCCGCCGCCGCCTGGTCCGTGTCCTTGCAGTTCTTCTTCAGCCCGCTCACCAGCGACCCGTGCTGATCCCACGCCTCGTGGTACAGCTGCACGAACCGCACGCCCCGCTCCACCAGCCGCCGCGCCAGCAGGCAGTTGTAGGCGAAGCTCGGCTTGCCCGGCTCGATCCCGTACATGTCCAGCGTCGCCTGCGACTCTTTTGACAGGTCCATCAGCTCCGGCCCCGAACTCTGCATCCGGTACGCCATCTCAAACGAGTTGATCCGCGTCTCAATCTCCGGATCCCCCATCGCCGCCAGCCGCTCCCGGTTCATCGCCTGGATCGTGTCCAGCGAGTCCCGCTGCGTCTCCTTGTCCACGCCCCGCGGGTTCGACAGATACAGCACCGGGTCGCCAGAGTTCCGGAACTGCACCCCCTGGTACACCGTCGGCAGAAACCCCGAGCCCCAGCACGAGTTGCCCCCGCTCGGCCCCTTCTGCCCGCTCGAAAACACCACGAACGCCGGCAGGTCTTTTGACTCATTGCCCAGCCCGTACACCGTCCACGCCCCCATCGACGGCCGCCCGAACTGCATCGTCCCCGTGTTCATCAACAGCTGCGCCGGCGCATGGTTGAACGCATCGCTCACCATCGACTTCACAATGCACAGATCGTCCACAATCCCCGCCGTATGCGGCAGCAGTTCGGACACCTCCGTCCCCGCCTGCCCGTACTTGGCGAACTTGAACTTCGGCCCCAGCAGCTTCGAGTTCGGGTTGATGAACGCCGCCCGGTAGCCCTTCAGCAGGTCCGCCGGCGGCAGCGTCCCGTCGAACTTCGCCAGCATCGGCTTATTGTCGAAAAGCTCGATGTGGCTCGGCCCGCCCGCCATGAACAGGTAGATGACGTTCTTCGCCTTCGGCTTGTGGTGCGGCTGCTTCGGCGCCATCGGGTCCGTCGCCGCGCCCAGCAGGCTCGGCAGCGCCAGCGCGCCCATGCCCACTCCGCATTGCCCTAAAAACCAGCGTCGTTGGAGGTTCTGCATCTCACTATTCCTTCGTTATGGCTTCGTCCAGGTTCAACAGCACCCGGCTCAACGTCGTCCATCCGGCCAGTTGCGCCGGCGTCACGCCAGCGGGTAGCGCCGGCGGATTCGCCGGGTCGTCCGCCGCCAGTTGCCACGGGTCGGCCTTGTGCTTCTCCGTCTGCTTGGCCAGCAGCGTCAGCAGCATGTCCGCCTCCCGCTCCGATGGCGTCCGGCTCACCACGCGCCGGAACGCGAACCGCAGCCGGTCCTTCTCCGTCGCGCCGCCTTCCCGCACAGTCTTCAGCGCCAGCGCCCGCGCCGTCTCCAGGAACATCGGCTCGTTCAACGTCGTCAGCGCCTGCAGCGGCGTGTTGCTCCGGTCCCGCCGCACGCAGCTCATGTCCCCGTTCGGCGCGTCGAAGGCCTGCAGCATCGGGTACGGCACGCTCCGGAACCGGAACGTGTACAGCCCCCGCCGGTACCGGTTCGGGCCCTTCTCTTCATACCAGTTCTTCGGCCCGTAGCTCACCGGCGGCTGGAACAGGAACTCCGGCGCCGGCGGATACACGCTCGGGCCCCCCACCTTCCGGTTCAGCAGCCCGCTCGCCGCCAGCGCGATGTCCCGCACTATCTCGGCGTCCACGCGCAGCCGCGGCCCCCGCGCCAGCAGCCGGTTATAAGGGTCTTTGCCCTGCAGCTCCGGCGTCACCTTTGAGCTCTGCCGGTACGTGCTGCTCATCACAATCTGCTTGTGGAGCTTCTTCAGGCTCCACCCGTTGTCCATCAGGTCCACCGCCAGCCAGTCCAGCAGCTCCGGGTGCGACGGCGTCTCCGCCTGCTTCCCCAGGTCTTCCGACGTCGCCACGATCCCCGTCCCGAAGTACGCCTGCCAGATCCGGTTCACAATGCTCCGCGCCACCGTCGGCGACTTCCGGTCCGTCAGCCACTTCGCCAGCCCCAGCCGGTTCGCCGGCAGGTCTCCGGCCGCCGCGTGCAGGAATGCCGGCGGACCCGCCTTCACCGTCTTGCCCGGCTTCAGGAAGTCCCCCCGCAGCAGCAGCTTCGTCTCCCGCATCTCCTCGCGCTCGTTCAGCACCAGTTGCGTCGTCCCATCCGGGTGCTGCCGCCACAGCGCTTCAATCTGCTCGTTCGCCTCCCGCCACTCCGGCACCGTCTCGCGCCACGCCGCAAACAGCGCCGCCTCGCCTCCCGCTCCCGGCAGCGGATCGGCCTCCGCCCCCGCCGCGTCCGTCACCGACAGCCGGAACCGCCCCAGGTTGTGGTTCATGTTGTCGTCGCTGTTCCAGCCCCCGTGCCGCTGTGACAGGTGCACCGTCAGCTCCACGCCCTCCGGAAAGTCCACCGGCTCGGCAAACTCGAATACCGCCTTCCGCGGCTGGTTCCGCCGCCCGGCGCCGATGTCGATCCCCCACGCCGTCTCCTCCAGCCCGTCAATGGCGAACTCCACCGGCCCCGTCACCCGCCGCCGCGACGTCTTGTCCCAGAACGCGCTGGCAATCTGCGTCTCCGGCGGATTCACATCCGCCGTCGCCCGCGCAATCTTCACCTTCACCGGCTTGGCGTCCTTCACCCCCGCCGGCGCCGCCGTCACTTCCATCTCCGTCAACGCCGCCGTGCCCCACAACGAACGCCCCGGACCGTTCCGCGGCAGGTTCGGGTCATTCAGCAGCTCCAGCCGCACCGCCCGTATGTTCCGCATCTTCGTCCGCAGCGTGAACTGCGGCTTGAACTTCGTCGGCGCGTATCCCCCCGCCAGCACCGACCCGTCCTCCATCTGCGTGTACTTCTGCCCGCCCGTCGCAATGTCGTCGATCCCCGGCCGCAGCACCTCCCACTTCGGCTGTCCCGCCCGCACCTTCGCCGCCCATGCCGCCATCCGCTCCTTCCAGTCCGGCGTCTTGTGCTTCAGCTCGTCCTCGATCTCGCGGATCTTCCCGAAGATCTCCGCCCGCTTCTGCTGCTCGGCCGGCGTGTATACCGTCGCCGCCGCCTCGTGGCTGTTGTTCAGATACGCGAACAGCTTGTAGTACTCCTCCTGCGTCAGCGGGTCGTACTTGTGGTTGTGGCACTGCGCGCACTGGATCGTGATGCCCAGCATCGACTTGCCCACCGCGTCCATCCGGTCAAACATCGCCTCCATCCGGAACTGCTCCGGATCAATGCCGCCCTCTTCATTGATCATCGAGTTCCGCAGGAAACCCGTCGCCACGCGCTGTTCCTGCGTCGCGTTCGGCAGCAGATCGCCAGCCAGTTGCTCGGTCAGGAACTGGTCGTAGCCCATGTCCTTGTTGAGCGCGTTGATCACCCAGTCGCGCCAGAACCACACGTCGCGCGACTTGTCCTTCTCATAGCCGTCGCTGTCGGCGTAGCGCGCCGCGTCCAGCCAGTGCCGCGCCCACCGCTCGCCGTAGTGCGGCGAGGCCAGCAGCCGGTCCACTACCTTCTCATACGCCTTCGCGCTCCGGTCCGCCAGGAACGCGTCCACGTCGGCCGGTTCCGGCGGCAGGCCCGTCAGGTCCAGGTGCAGCCGCCGCAGCAGCGTCACCTTGTCGGCCTCGGCCGATGGCGCCATCCCTTCCTTTTCCAGCTTCGCCAACACAAACCGGTCCACCGCGCCGCTCGCCCACGCCGTGTTCCGCACCGCCGGCAGCGCCGCCTTCACCGGCGCCACATACGCCCAGTGTTTCTGAATCTCCGCCGTCTTCGCGCCAACCGTGTCCGGCCACTCGGCCCCTTCGTCAATCCAGCGCTTGATCAGCGCGATCTGCGCCGGCGTCAGCGGCTTGCCGCCCATCGGCATCCGCGCCTGGTCGCTCGTGCCCGCCACACGCTGGTAAAGCGTGCTCTCGGCACTGTTGCCGGCCACGATCACCTTGTGCGATAGCCCGCCGGTGAACGCCGACGCCTTGGCGTCCAGCCGCAGCTGGCCCATCTGCGCCTTCGGACCATGACATCCCTGGCATGACGCCGCCAGGATCGGCTGTATCTCGCGAGCGAAGTCCACCCGCGGTTCGGAGGTCTGCGCCAGGATTCCCACGGCGGCGGACACTCCGGCGGCAAGGACCCAATGGGGACGGATGCGCGGCATAGTATTCCTGCCTACATCTTATTCCCTTCCCGCACCACCGCAGGACCTCCCGCCCTTTACCACTCACCGCCGGTACGCCCATTCAATCCACACGCCCCAGGCCAGCGCCGCGGCCACCGCCCCGCCCCAAAGTACATACGGCGAGGCCATCCGCTTCCGATCCCACTGCGGCGGATTGCCGCGCAGCAGCGCCACCGGCTCCTCCCACTCGAGCGCCCGCGCCATCTCCACCGCCGCCTCCCGTGCCGCTTCTGCCGGCGCCAGCGGATCGGTCAGGTCCACCCACACGCCATCGCCCCGCTCCACCCCCGCGGCCCAGTAGGACGCCTTGCCCGACCGTGGCGCCATGTACACGTACCGCAGATAGACCTTCGCGATCTCCTCTCGCGCCACCAGCCGCGGCGCCACCCCGGCCGCCAGCGGCCCGAACCACGTCTCCACCCCCTCCGCCGTCACGCGCACCTCCACCCGGTTCACGTATCCAACCGCCAGTCCGTACGCCAGCAGCGCGAACAGAGGGGTCCCGGCCAGCGAATCGACGTAGCCCGCCGCCGCGATCCCCCATGCCCCCAGCCCCACCGGGATCGTCAGCAACAGCACCGCCCACAAGGGCGTCACCCGATATGCGTCCCTGTATTCGTCCATAGATCCGCTACACTTCAGGGTGACATGGATGCCCAACTGAAGTCCGCCGCCCATGACGCCGCCGAAGCCGCCAAGGTGCTCGCCGAAAAGCTAGAGGTGCTGGCGCGCGCCGCCGCCGGCGCCGCCGAACCGCGCATCGACGAGGCCAGCGCCAAGCTGCGCGACCTGGCCGCCAAGGTGGAAGCCGCCATCAAACAGAGCTTCTGATCCACTGCACCGCGATCGCCCAGACCACCGCCAGCCACGCCGCCGCGAACCATACCGCTACCGTCGCCAGCGCGGCCTTGTTGATCCCCGGTCCGCGATGGCTCTGCCCCTCCACCGGCACCTGGCCGCCCAGCGCCTCCGCTAGCCGGTAGGCCGCCGCCCAGACCGCGTGCTCCGGCTCGCCTGGTTCCGTGATGTCGATCCACCGCCCGCCGGCCGTCTCCAGGCCCGCCGTCAGGTAGCGATGCGTGCCGTATCGCGTCGCCGCCATGGCCCAGCGGACGTAGACGCGCACCACCTCCGGGGCGGGCGCCGGCGCCTCGGCCGGTCCCAGCGGGATCGGTCCGTAGGTGCGCCGGAATCCATGCGCGTCGACGCGCACATGCGTCCGGTTGACCAGCAGGGCTAACAGCAGATAGACGACGATGCCGGCCATCGGCGCCATCGCCAGCAGATTCCCGAACACATCCCGGTAAAGCCCGTGCAGAATCCACGCCGCCGCGGCCGCCATCGGAACCACCATCCACCAGGGCAGCAGCGGCCGCCGCCATTCGTACGCCCTCATATTCATTCAGGCGCACGCGGGCCGCGGTTTGGCTCAGGCGATGTCGATCAGATACATCTGCCGCCCGCCGTTGTGCGGCGAATCGATCACCACCTTTGTGCCATCGGGGCTGGAGCGCGGGTGGGTGTCGCAACGCCATTCACCCGTATATGCCGCCGGGGAGTGGAAGCTGCCGAGCGGCCGGCGCTGCCCGGTGGCGGTATCGAATAGGAACACGTTCTGGTTCCGTTCGCGGTCCGGATAGGTGTCGTTCAGAATCCACCGGTTGTTCTCGCGGTTCAGGTACGTGCAGTGGCCGTTGACGGTCATGACGCCTTCGCCCACCACCTCCACCTGCTCCGTCTTGTCGCGATAGAGGTAGAAGCGATCGCCCTTCGAGGGATGCCAGGCCCAGGCGAGGATGTGGCGCGGGTCGCGCCAGACGAAGTGAGAGGTCTTGCCGTGGGGGTCGGTGATGTAGAGGTCCCGGCCATCGGCGTTGGCGGTGAACAGGCGCGTTGAGAAGCTGCGCCCTTCCTTGTCGCCGCGCCAGCGGTGGAGGAAGATGAAGCGGCTGCCGTCGGGGCTGATGAGCAGGTGGTTGAACCAGTGCTTGGCCTCCTTGGAGTAGCCGCCGGGATAGGGGATACGCGCCGCGTCGGGGAGGCTGATGAGCATGCGCCGTTTGCCGGTCTTCAGATCCACGCGCCAGATGCCGGTGTCTTCCGGGATGAGGCTGTTCGCGTTGGGGTCTGGCACGCCGGCGTAGCCGTAACCGGGCCGCACGTCGTTCAGGCGGCGGAAGTCACAGGTAATGCCCCACTTGCCATCGGGCGCGAGGGTGTAGATGGCTGCGGGAATGGTCCGCTGCTTTCCGGTTTTGACGTTGAGGATATGGCTGACGAACTGGCCGTCGATCCGGTCATTCCAAAGCACGTCGGTCTGTGAACCCGGCACCCATTGGAGCATGCAGCCCTGCTGCCAGTTCCAGGCCGAGGAGGTGCCGAGGTCGATCCAGCGGTCGCCATCGGCGGTATCGACCATGCCGACGCGGATCTGATCGGCGGCGGCGGGGGAGCGGCCCTCGAAGTCCACCTGGTTGGAGAGGATGTAGCGGCCGGTGGGATCGAACTGCAGCTTGTCGTAGTAGCCGAACCAGTGGAAGCGGGGGCCTTTGGTCAGCTGCCGGACCGGGGGCGCGGCGGCGCCGCGGAGGAGCACGGCGGGCAGCGCGCCGAGCGCGGCGCGGCGGGAGATTGGCGGCATAATAGCCCTAGTGAATCAGATTTCCCGCCGCCTCGCTTGCTGGCGCCTGGAGACTCCGGCCGGGCCGCTGGTGCTGGCCGGGGAGCGCGGCGCGCTGACCGCCATCCGCTTTCATGGCCGGGCGGAGGAGGACTGGACGGTGGACCGGGCGCCGTTCCGCGACGCCATCGAGCAACTGCGCGCCTACTTTGCCGGGAAGCTGACGGCGTTCGACCTGCCGCTGGCGCCGGAGGGTACGCCCTTTCAGCTCGCCGTGTGGGAGGCGCTGCGGACCATTCCCTACGGCGAGACGGCCACCTATGGCGCCATCGCGCGGCAGATCGGCCGGCCGAGCGCCATCCGCGCCGTGGGGGCCGCCAATGGCGCCAATCCGATTCCGATCGTGATCCCGTGCCACCGCGTGATCGGCTCGAACGGCAAGCTGACCGGGTTTGCCGGGGGGCTGGCGATGAAGGAGTTCCTGCTGAAGCTGGAGAGCCGGCAGTTGCACATTCTGTAGCCCGTTGCGAGACTGGTGAGGTCATGGCCACACTGCGTCCACTCGAAGTCGGTTTGATGTTCTGGGGCGACCACGAACCCCTCAAGATGATCCGGGCCGTCAAGTCCCTGGGCCTGCGCTGCGGGCATCTGGGTTTTACGGGCGCCGTAGACCTGAGCGGTCTGGGCGAGGTCTACAAGAAGGCCCTTGCCGATGAGGACTTTGCCGTGACGGCCGTATTTGCGGCCTACGACGGCGAGAGCTACGCCGACATCCCGACGGTGCAGGACACGGTGGGCTTCATCCCGGCCGCGACGCGGGAGGCGCGGGAGAAGCGGACGTATGAGGTGATCGACATGACGGCGGCGATCGGGGTGCCGATCTTTGCCTGCCATATCGGCTTCGTGCCGGAAGACCACTCGGACCCGGTCTACGCGCCGGTGCGGGACATGGTCCGGCGGATCTGCGACTACTGCGCGGCGCGGGGCATTACGTTTGCGCTGGAGACGGGGCAGGAGCCTGCCGAGACGCTGCTGCACTTCCTGGAAGACGTGGACCGGCCGAACCTGAAGCTGAACTTTGACCCGGC
>CAZWDD010000253.1:0-8329 GCA_964632345.1 uncultured Solibacteraceae bacterium
AGTGGTACGGCATGAAATTGTAGTGTAGCCGAGGCCGATGCCTTTGGCAAGCCCCCTCGCGGCGATTCCGATAAAAAAACACCGTCATCTGGTGAATACCTGAAAACAGCGCCATTCGATTCGTTTTCGACCGGAAACACCTCTCTCAGGTGTATCTATTCGAGTGTAGCAGCCAACAACGCCCCGTGGCTCGCATGCGTCGTAGGTATGATGGTTAGGCAATGGCGAAGCCGAATCTGCAATCCATTATCCGACGGGTTCAAATCAAGGATTACCGCAGCATTTCGCTTTGCGATGTGGAACTGTCTCCGCTTCAGTTCCTGGTCGGCCCCAACGGAAGCGGGAAGAGCAATTTCCTCGACGCGCTCCGCTTCGTCACCGACAGCCTTCGTGGCACGGTTGAACACGCCTTCCGGGACCGCGGGGGCATCCAAGAGGTGCGGCGGCGCTCAGAGGGACATCCCAACAATCTACAAATCTTTCTGAGCGGTGAATTCCAGCAGAAATGGACGTTTAACTATGGATTTGAAATCGGAGCAAAGGCTGGCGGCGGCTTTCGAGTGCGACATGAGCTCTGTCAAATCTCTTCACTGGGCACCCCTAACAGGGATGACTATTACGAGGTTCGAGACGGCAAAGTATTGAAATCGTCCATCAATAATTTGCCCGCTGTGTCAGACGAGCGCCTCTTTCTGACGCATGCTTCCGGATTCCCGGTCTTCGCGTCCTTGTACGTAGTCTTATCCGGTCTTGGCTTCTACAATCTGAATCCACAGAGTATACGAGACCTGCAGCCTCCTGACTCCGGAGAGTACATGATCAGGGACGGTGGAAACCTCGCCTCAGTCATCCGTCACCTCACGAAGGATTCGTCGAACCGCCGGGAAAGGATTCTCGAATATCTGAGAGTCATTGTTCCCGGCCTCGAGAGTATTCAAGCGAAGTCGCTAGGCCCCAAGGAGACGATCGAGTTTAAGGAGATATCCCTTGCCTCGGGCAAGTTAAGGAAATTTCTCGCGGCTAACATGTCGGATGGGACCCTTCGCGCGCTCGGAGTATTGGCCGCCCTCTTTCAGTCGGCGGCCCCGGATGACTTGATGCCGCCGATTGCGGTGGAAGAACCAGAGATGGCCCTACACCCAGCCGCCGCAGGAGTTCTATTCGATGCTCTCCACGAGGCATCATTCTCCCGACAAGTCCTCGTGACTAGCCATAGTCCCGACCTTTTGGATCGTCCCGACGTAGCGCCCGACTCGATTCTTGCCGTGTTGAACGAAGACGGTAGAACGGTCATCGCCCCTATCGAAGCGAGCCAGAGGGAAGCACTCTCTGGCCAATTGCGCACCGCCGGGGAGTTGCTTCGGATCGACCAATTGAGACCTGACACCCAGCGCATCCCCAAGACCCTTAACCTTCAATTGCAACTATTCGGTGAGAAGTGAACCATGCCGCGGATCGTTTCTATTGTCGAAGGGCACGGAGAGGTTAATGCACTGCCGGTCCTGTTGCGTCGCATCTTCACGGAGGTAGCCCCAGATCTCCTCTGGGATCTTCCAAAGCCGATCCGTGTGGGTGCGAGCGGGTTTCTAAAGACAGCAGGAGAACTGGAACGAGATGTCTCGCTTGCCGTCTCAATGGCCGGCCCGAAGGGATTCGTGCTGGTTCTCATCGACTCGGAAGACGAACTTCCTTGTAGATGTGGACCCGCCCTGCAGAAGCGTTTACGCGAAGCGAGACCGGATGCGATGATCTTTTCCACGCTTGCATATCGAGAGTTTGAATCCTGGTTCATTGCAGGCATCGAATCGCTTGCCGGAAGGAGACCATTTCCGGAGGGGCTCACTTGTCCGGAAAACTTCGAGGAGAGACGAGATGCCAAAGGCTGGCTTACAGATCGAATGACGGATACAGCGGTCTATCGTGAGACCGTAGACCAAGCGTCACTCGCAGCGCGCCTCGACTTAGATTTAGCACGAAAGCGAAGCCCGTCTTTCGCCCGCCTCTGGCGCATCTGCGAGCACATTTCCGCCGTCGCCCGCAAATTCGAATGACATCTACCGTCGAGCAAACAGTGCCTCCACCGCCTTTCCCTTCCCGTCACGGGTGGCATAGACCGGCCGTTGTTCAATTTCATACGCGGTATCGGGGGCAATCCCCATTGCCGTATAGAGCGTCGCATGGAGGTCCTCGATCGTCACCGGATTCTCAAGAATCCGGCACGGCCGTTCGTCGGCGGTTTTGCCGTAGACCAACCCCTTCCGGAATCCACCGCCGAAGACGGCAACGCTAACTGCCTCCGTGAAGTGCCTGTGCATGCCGTAGTGCTTGGGCTCGGTCATGATCTCGGGTTGTTTGATCTGGTCCTTGACGGTCTGGTCCGGTTTGCCCTCTGTCATCATGTCTCGGCCGAATTCGGTGGCGATCACGACCAGCGTCCGGTCCAGCAGTCCCCGCTCCTCAAGGTCCCGGATCAATTGCGCTACCGGGGCATCGATGACGGCCTTCATCTCCTCGGCGCGCTTATGCCCGTTTTCGTGCGAGTCCCAGTAGCGGAAGGGGATGTACTCGGTAGTGACCTCAATGAACCGCGCGCCCGCCTCCACGGCGCGGCGCGCCAGCAGGCACCCCAGCCCGAAGCGGGAGGTGTTGTAGGTGCTGTAGCTCTTCTCCGGTTCCAGCGAGAGATCGAACGCCTTAGCCGCTGGCGAGGTCAACAGGCGATGCGCGTTTTCAAGAGACCGCAGGTAGCTTTCCTTCTGATAGTCGCTCCCGTGACGGGCCAATGGTGAGGCCTCGAGCATCCTCCGGTAAAGCGCCCGGCGGTTTTCGAAACGCGAACGGCCGACGAACTCGGAAGGCCGCGTCACAGAAACCGCATCCCGCGGATCCATGATCTGGAACGGTCCATACTCCGAACCCAGGAATCCAGCGGTGTGAAATGCCTTCAAGGCATCCGATTCCGCGCCGATCTCCATGTTCTGGCCGATGTCAAGAAACGCCGGAATATCGGGATTCCGCGAACCCAGCGTCCGGGCGAGGAACGAACCGATATGCGGCACGGCTACCGATTGCGGGGGCGCGTAGCCGGTATGCCAGTGGAACTGATGGCGGGAGTGAAGGATGAAGCCCAGGTCCCCAACGCGGTGAGAACGGATGAGCGTGCCCCGGTCCAGCACGCCGCCGATCTTCTCCAATCCTTTGGAGAGCCGGACCCCATCGACGGCCGTGGGGATGGATGGAAACGTGGAAAGCACTTTCTCGGACGCCAATCCCGTCTCATACGGCGTGTATCGTTTGGGGTCAAAGGTTTCCGTCTGCGCCATTCCGCCCGCCATCCAGAGCAGGATCATCGAGTCGGCGCGAGGAGTGATCTTCGCCGCGGCGCGCAACCGGGGCGCCGCCCCCGCCATGGCTCCCAGCAGAACTTCCCGCCGCGTCAAACCATCAATCGACATACTGAAACTCCGGATGCAACAACAGGGTCCACAGAAGATCCTCCAGGCCGGGAACGCCATCGGCCAGCGCGGCGAGAGCCATCCGCTGCTCGGCCTCGGACGGCGCACGGCCCAACAACTGCCAGAAGAGACGGTCCGCCAGACGGCTCTTATCGGTCTCCATGCCGGGCGCGGGAACCGGAGGGGGAGCCACAATCTTCGTCAACAGGTTGCGGTCCGGGGTGCGCGGAAACAGATAGAAGCGAACCGAACTATTGACGTCGCTCAGCCGGGCAACATCGTCAATCACCAGCGTCCCGGTCAATCGTCTGGCGCCCTTCGGAACGGTCAACAGCACGGCCTTGCCGAACGGCGTGACGATGGCGTCGAACTCGGCCTTGTCGATCGACACCTTTCTCGTCGTGAAACCCGCGGCGGGAGCCGCCGCAACGCCGTCGAAGGCGAGGCCGCTCCATCCGGCGACGGTCCGGTCCGGATCATAGCTGCCCGCATCTTCAAGCAGCAGCCACAGCTCCTTCAAACCCTTCACAGGGACGTCGAACGGCTTCATGCCCCGGCGGAGGTTGCGCGAATCAAAAACCGGCGCCGGCGCCTCGGGCAGTTCCCCCATCAGCCGCTGCGCACCCCGCCGCAGCGCCTGTGCTAGAGTGGTGCCGTTCACCAACTCCAGGGCCTGCAGCGTGCTCGCCTCGCTCGGCCTGGTCGTATACACCTGATCGCGGATCGGCCGGCCCATAGCGCGGCTCAACGCGGTGGACTTGAACTCCCACTCGCGCGCCATTCGGCCGCCGCGCTCGTTCTGCTGCACGCGCCACTCTCCCGTCAACGAAGAAAGCGTATCCACAAACTGCTCAGCCGTCAGGCGCCGCGGCAGCGGACCGCGGAACGTGTTGTCGCTCTGCGGCAGCGCCGGCTGCTGCCATGCCTGCGAGGTAAGGATGAGCCGCAAAAGACGATTCATGTTGTAGCCGTTGGAAGCGAAGTCGTAGGCCAGCCAGTCCAGGAGATCGGCATGGAAGGGCTCGGCATCCATGTCGTCCACGGGTTCGACAATCGCCCGGCCGAACAGCCTGCCCCAGACTCGATTCACGAAGGTCCGGGCCAGCCTTCCGTTCTCCGGCGATGTAAACAGGCGAGCGGCGGCGACGCGGCGCTCCTCCGGCGTGCCCTCCTGCGGGATGGCGCCGAGCGACGGAAACAGGAACTGAGGCCCTTGCCTCTTGCCCGTCTTGACATCGCAGCGAACGAGCTCCAACTGCGGTTGCTCCGAGAAGATGGCGGCCATTCCATAGCTCTCGCGCAGCTTGTAGCGATTCACAAAGGAGTCGTGGCAGGAGGCGCACTTCAGATTCACACCCAGAAACACCTGCGCGGTGTTCTGCGCCGCCTGCATGTGCGGCAGTTGCGACGCATTCACATCGCCGCGCCAGTTGACACCGGCCAGAAAGCCGGCCGGCGCATCGGGACCCACGGGATTCACGAGCTGACGGACCATCTCGTCGTAGGGCATGTTCTTCTCGAGCGCCCGGCGCAACCAGGGCGTGTAGGGCTTCGCCGTATCGCCGTGATAGGCGCGTTGGTCATTGCGCAGGAGGTCGTTCCAGAAGCTGATCCAATGGCCGGCGAACATCCCTCGATTCGCCAGCAACCGGTCGACGAGTCTCCCGCGGTCCATGCCGCGCGCCGCGTTGATCTGATCGAAGGTCGGTGTCACCCCCCATAGGTCGAGGTAGACCCGGCGTATGAAGACCGTATCGGGCACCGCCGAACGGAACGAACCGCCGAGCAGCACGTCAATCGGATTTCCAGAGCCCTTCACTTCCACTTTTCGCGGCGCCAGCGGGGCCACCCACTTCGATGCCGTCCGCGACTTCATGTCCGCCCACGGCAGGTCATCGGCAACCCATCGCTCCAATATCGCCACCTGTGCATCGGTGAGCGGCGGACCGCTTGGCGGCATGCGCAGGCCGTCCTTGCCACGCACTTTGGCCACCAACCGGTCGCGCACGCGGAGGAAACCCGCACGCTCATCGACACGAAGCCCGCTCTGCGCTCCGTCACCGGAGTGGCAGGAGGCACAGCGGGCCATCAGCAGCGGGTGAACTTCGCCGGCGAAGTCCACCTGTGCAAACGCGGAAACAGCGGAGAAGAGCAAAAGCCGGGCGAACACTAGAACTTGACCTTCACCCAGCCCTTTTTCTTCGCGCTTTCGACGACCTTTTCGAGCAGCACCATCCCGCGGCGGCCGTCTTCGAACGTCGGGTAATCGACGGGCGCCGACGGATCGGCCACGCGGCGGTAGAAGCGCTTGTAGAGCTGCTTATGCGCATCATCGTAGCCCTCGCTATGGCCGCCCGGCAGATCGGCAAAGCCGGCCGCGGGACCGAGGAGCATGGAGGGGTCCTTGATCAGAATCCGGTTCGGCTCATTGCGATTGCCGATCCAGAGTTCGTCCGGACGCTCCTGGTTCCAGGCCACGCCGCTCTTGGTGCCGTAGATTTCGAAGGCGAACTTGTTCTTGTTGCCGGCAGCCACCTGAGAGGCAGTGAAGGCGCCGCGGGCACTATCGCCCAGATGCAGCAGCAGGCCGCCGTAATCCTCGGTGGTGATCTTGATCTCCTCGTAGTCGGAGGGCTTCAATTTCTTGCCGGCGAAGGTCTGGATGGCAGCCTTCGGCTTCTTGCGGGTCTTGTGGAAGGTCGCCAGGTCGGCACAGAGACCGGTGATCGGGAGGCCGGTCAGGTGCTGGATCATGTCCATCCAGTGGGATCCGATGTCGCCGACGGCGCGCAGCGTGCCGTTGTCCTTGGTTTCAATGCGCCAGTTGAAATCGGTATCGTAGAGCAGCCAGTCCTGCGAATAGGTGCCCTGCACGTGGAGAACATCGCCGAGTTCGCCGGCGGCGATGTACTGCCGGATGTGCTGCACGACCGGATAGTAGCGGAGGTTGTGATTGACGGCGTGCACCAGCCCCTTCTTTTCGGCCAGCTTGAGCATATTGGCCGCTTCCTTGGCCGTCACCGACAGGGGCTTTTCGCAGAGAACAGCCTTGCCGGCGCGCAGCGCCTCCATCGACATGGGATAGTGCAGCGCATTGGGCGTCAACACGTGCACGGCCTGAATCGAGGGGTCGGCCAGCAGTTCCTTGTAGTCGCCTGTCGTCCGCTCGATGCCCATCGCCTTACCGAACGCCGCGGCATCGTCGGCGTTGATGCCCGCCACGCCCGCGATGTCGACAAAGCCCAGCCGGCGGATCTGTTCCGCGTGGACCCGCCCCATGAATCCGGTGCCAATAATCGCCGTAGAAACACGTGCCATAGTTCTGTTTGCTCAATCCTTTCCGTGGAGCGGGAAAACCCGCCTCTCGTGTTTACTCTATATCAAGTGCATCATTTGCCTGTTGGATTACACTGATTAAGCGGATGATCGTAAAGATCCAGTTTGGCGTTGGTCCGCGCGTTCGCCGTGAGGGAGTGCGCAACCGGCGGGCGGCTGTCACCGCTGCCGCGCTGCTGACGCCGTTTTCTGTCATTGCTTTCGCTCTGGGGGGGTGGCGCCTGTTGGCCGACCTCGAATGGGCCAGCCAGTTTGCCATTGGCGACGGGCCACTATCGCACTGGCAGGTGTGGATCGCCGTCTCATTCGTCCTGCAGGCGGCGGCGGCCATTCTGAACCGCTACGCAGAAATGAACGAAGAGTGAGCAGGTTTTCCGGCGTTTTGCGCGAGAACATTTGAGTCCCCGCAACCACGGGACCGGAAGCCGCATCAGAAAGAGCAGGAGACAAACGCACCATGTGGAACCGATTCCCTGCCCGCAACGCGCGCATCATGGCGAAGGCCGGCCATGAGTTGACGCCCGCATTCGGGCTGCTCCTGTCGCCACTGGCGGCTATGGCACTCGGCATGGGCCTGTGGGCGTTGTTCGCGCAGATCGCGGTTACGGCCAGTTTTCCGATTGCCGGCGGCGCGCTGGCCGATTGGCGCTCGTGGTTTCTGATTGCCGGCACACTTGAAATCCTTTCCTACCGCTTCCGTTCCCAAACCCCGGACCGGTAAGTTATCCTCGGTTGAGGGCGGACAGCAGGCAGATGGGCTCAGCATTTCGAAATCCGACATTTGGCTCCCCATCCGGTGGACTGCCTTTCGGCGTCAAGTGGCTGCTGATCGCCAACACGGCCATTTTCCTGCTGCAGTTTCTGCTGTATCAGACCTCCGGCATCGCGCTGAACTTTTTGAAACTGATTCCGGTGCAGACGGTTTCCGGCTTCATTTGGCAGCCGGTAACGTACATGTTCCTGCACGACGTGAACAGTACGATGCATATTTTGTGGAATATGGTGTCGTTGTTCTTCACCGGTCCGATGCTGGAATACCACTGGGGCACGACGCGTTTTTTGAAGTATTACTTCTTGTGCGGGCTCGGAGCTGGCGTCTGCGTCATCCTCGCCAGCTTTATTGCGGGCACCCCGCAGATTGCCACCATTGGGGCAAGCGGGGCGCTGTTCGGCGTTCTGGTCGCCTACGCGGTCCTGTTTCCCGACGTTCTTTTCTTTGGCGTGATCAAGGCCAAATGGTTTGTGACCATTATCGGCGCCGTGAATCTATTGGATGGCATCGCGTCACGGAATGCAGGGGTCAGCCATGTAGCGCATCTTGGCGGCATGTTGATCGGCTACCTGCTGATCCGTTTCGGCGTGATGAGTACCTCTTCCCGGTCCGTTGATCCAATCGAATGGCTGCAGGCCCGGTACCGCGAGTGGAAGTTGGCCAGAGCGCGGAAGAAATTTGAAGTCTATATGCGGAAGCAGTCCCGTTAAATCCCTGTACCCTTGAACTGAAGTAGCCAATGAGATATTTCAATGGCGAACCAGCC
>CAZWDD010000254.1:0-8285 GCA_964632345.1 uncultured Solibacteraceae bacterium
CCCGCGGGGGCCGTGGGCGAGGGCTCCGCCGCCCCGGGCCCCGCGGGCGGGGCCCGGCGCGCGCCGGGGTTGCAAGCGGCCGATGGGGTAGCGGGGGTCGGTCATGACTGGGGTTCCTGGCGGTTGATGAGGAAAGTGGCGACATGCTCGAAGAAGGCGCGGAGGGTCTGTTCGGCGTCTTGGGGAAGGGCGGCTTCGGCGAAGGCGTTGTTCATGAGGGCGACCCAGCGGTCGCGGGCGAGGGGGTCAACGGGGAAGGGGGCGTGGCGCTGGCGGAGGCGGGGGTGGCCGCGTTGTTCGATGTAGGTGGGGGGGCCGCCGAAGCGGAAGATGAGGAAGTCGCGGAGGCGGGCTTCGGCGCCGGGGAGGTCGTGGGCGGGGTACATGGGGCCGAGGATATCGTCGTTGGGGATCTGGCGGTAGAAGGCGGCGACGAGGCGGCGGAAGCCGTCCTCGCCGATGGCTTCGAAGACGTGGTCTTCGGGGAGGGTGGGTTGCACGATTTCATTATCGCGCCGGCGGGACGGAATGTCCCACCGGCGGGACAAGTTGGCGCATGAAGTGATTGCAGGCAAGACACTTAGGTGATTTGCATGAGAGAGAACCCAACGGTGGTTCCATTGTCGAGAGGGGGAAGAGTCCGTAGGCTGGAAGTACCGGATGGATACCCGCAAGCGGCGCACCTAAAGATGGGTGAAGGCCTGGCCGATAAAGACAGAGACGGCCCCCGCAGCGGGCTACGGGTGTGCCGGACGAAACGATGAACTGGAAGGCCAAGGGGTACATAACGCTGATCGTCGCCGGCGGGATCATGATCCTGGCGGAGCTGCCGAGCTACTGGCAGTGTGAGGATTCGCTACGGTTCTTTGTTTTCACGGTGTTGGCGCTATTGACGTCGGCGTGGAAGGTGGCGCTGCCGGGCGTGAAGGGCACGATGTCGGTGAACTTTCTGTTCGTGCTGGTGGGGACGGCGCAGTTGAGCGCGGGGGAGACGCTGGCGATGTCTGTGCTGGCGGTGATCGCGCAGTACTTTTACCGGATCAAGGCGAAGGGGAAAGACCGGCTGGTGCAGGCGGCGTTCAACGTGGCGAGTGTGGCGATCGCGGTGCGGGTGGCGACCTTCACATTCGGGGTGGTGACACCAACGTTTCCGGTGCTGGAGTTTCCGTTCCGGCTGGCGATCACAGCGATCGCCTACTTCCTTTGCAATACGATTCCGGTGTCGATCATCATCTCGCTGACAGAGCAGAAGTCTCTGCTGACGACGTGGCGGACGTGCTTCTTCTGGTCGTTCCCGTACTATCTGGTGGGGGCGGCGATCTCGGGCCTATTGTGGGCGGTGCGGGAAGCGGCCGGGTGGCAGACGGCGGTGCTGCTGGTGCCGCTGGTGTATGTGATCTACCGGTCGTATGGGAACTATCTGGAGCGGCTGGAGGCGGAGAAGGCGCAGGCGGAGATTGAGCGGAGTCACGCAGAAGAGATGGCCGGGCTGCACCTGCGGACGATTGAGGCGCTGGCACTGGCGATTGAGGCGAAGGACCAGACGACGCACGACCATCTGCAGCGGGTGCAGGTGTACTGCACGGAGGTAGGGCGGGAGTTGGGGATGGACGACAGCAGCCTGAAGGCGCTGCTGGCGGCGTCACTACTGCACGACATCGGGAAGCTGGCTGTGCCGGAGCACATCATTTCGAAGCCGGGGCGATTGACGCAGGAAGAGTTCGAGAAAATGAAGATCCATCCGGTGGTGGGGGCGGAGATTCTGGAGAGCGTGCGGTTTCCGTATCCGGTGGTACCGATCGTGCGGCATCATCATGAGAAGTGGGATGGATCGGGGTATCCGGACGGGTTGAAGGGGGAGGAGATTCCGCTGGGGGCGCGGATTCTGAGCGCGGTGGACTGTTTCGATGCGTTGTCGAGCGACCGGCAGTACCGGCGTGCGATGCCGGTGGAGGAGTCGGCGGCGTATCTGGAGAAAGAGGCCGGGAAGTCGTTTGACCCGCAGGTGGTAGCGATTATTGGGGCGCGGTTCCGGGACCTGGAAGACAAGGCGAGGCAGAAGACCGAGCACGAGCGGGCGAAGTTGTCGGTGGATGTGAAGATCGCACGGGGCGAAGCGCCAGCAGCGGGATTTGCCGACGACGGGACAAAGGGAGGAAGCGAACGGTCGGAGTTTGTGGAGAGCATTGCGGCGGCGCGGGCCGAGGCGCAGTTCCTGTTCTCGATTTCGCAGGACCTGACGTTGTCGATCGATCTGGCGGCGATGTTCCACCGGCTGGCGGACAAATTGGAGACGACGATTCCATTCGACGCGATCGCCTACTATCACATCGAGGGAGAAGAGCTGAATCCGCTGTTTGTGCGGGGCAAGGATGAGGAGCTGTTCCGGCGGCTGCGGATACCGGTGGGCCAGGGGCTGTCGGGGTGGGTGGTGATGGAGAAGAAAACCATCCGGAACGGGAACCCGGCGGTGGAACCGGCGTGTCTGAACGACCGGTCGGCATTCACGCAGCTGCGGTCGGCGCTGTCGGTACCGGTGGAGGGGGAATCGGGGGTGATCGGCGCGCTGACGCTGTACTCGATGGCGCGGGACCATTACACGCTGGACCATTTGCGGGTGTTGATGGCGGTGGCGGCGCGGCTGGCCTATCAGGTGGAGAACTCGCTGCGGTTCCAGAAGGCGAGCGGCGACGCGTGCACGGATGAGTTGACGCGGCTGCCGAATTCGCGGTGGCTGTTGACGCATCTGGAGACGGCGTGCCGGGAGGCGGCCGAGAGCCGGAGTGCGTTTGCCGTGCTGGTGCTGGACCTGGATGGGTTCAAGATGCTGAACGACTCGTTCGGACATCTGCGCGGGAATGAGGCGCTGCGGGCGATAGCGGAGAGCGCGCGGGCAATGCTGCCGGCGGCGAGCGGCATGGCGCGGATGGGCGGCGACGAGTTCGTGGTGATCCTGAAGAACGCGACGGGCGAGAAGGCGACGGAGCTGGCGATGCAGCTGCAGACGAGCATCGAGCGGGTGGGACTGCGATTGACCGGGGACGGCCGGTTGTCGGCGAGTTGGGGATTCTCGCTGTACGGGGTGGATGGGACGACACCCGATGCGCTGATGGCGGAAGCGGACCGGCGGATGTATGAGAACAAGCGGTCAAAGGACGACCGGATGGCGCTGCGGCTGTCGCAACTGGCCGAGAGTGTGAACCACGCCATGGCGGCGACCGGGGAGAGGCCGGCATTGCCGGCGGTGCTGCGGCGGGGGTGAGTATGGGGCGGCGAGCGAGGGCAGCGGTGACCCGATTCGTGCTGACGCTGGGGCTGGTGTATGTATTGCTGACGGCGATGCTGTGGCATGCGCCGGGGCGGGACATTGACGAGAGCTTGTGGGGCGGGTATGGGGCGGCGGAAGCGGCGCCGCAATGGGGCTCCTACGAGGAGTTCAGCCGGTGGTACGCGGGCGAGTTGCTGGCCGGGCGGGGCGGCGTGTCGACGCAGTACGGGGTGCCGGTGGAGGAGTTGATTGCCGAGCGGGTGGGGGTATCGGCAGGGCATCTGTGGCGCGGATTCGCGGCGGCGTGGGCCGGGGCGCTGGTGGCGGGGGTGCTGTCGCATTTCTGGCCGGTGTGCGGGCGGATGGCGCTGGGAGCGGGGAGCGTGGTGCTGTCGCTGCCGGCGGCGTTTCTGGTGTTGACGGCGACGCTGGCGGGAGCGCCGGCGTGGCTGGGGCTGGCGCTGTGCGTGTGGCCGAAGAGCTACTCCTACTGGGAGGCGATCCTGGAGACGGCGCGGGGAAGGAGCCATGTACTGGCGCTGCTGGCGCAGGGGGCGGGGCCGTGGACGGTGCAGTGGCAGGGGGTGTGGCGTCCGTCGCTGCGGCAGTTGACGGGGCTGGTGGCGGTGTCGGTGCCGCTGCTGTTCGGGACGCTGATCCCGGTGGAGGTCTTGTGCGATGAGCCGGGGCTGGGGCAACTGGCCTGGCGGGCGGTGGCGGGGCGGGATCTGCCGCTGTTGACGAGCCTGACGCTGCTGTTCACGGCGGCGACGAGCGGGGCGGGTCTGTTTGCCGAGTGGGAAGGACTGGAGGCGGGATGAGGCGGGCGGCCGGGTTTTTTGTAGCGGCGCTGTTGGTGGCGCTGGCGGTGGGGCCGATGGTGATCCCGCACGGGTACGCGGAACAGGACCGGGAGGCGATCCTGCGGGCGCCGGAGGCGGCGCACTGGCTGGGGACGGACGCGCTGGGGCGGGACAATCTGGCGCGGTTTCTGCATGGCGGGCGACTGTCGCTCGCAATGGGGGGGGCGGCGGCGCTGGTGTGCTGCCTGCTGTCGGCGATGGCGGGAACGGCGGCGGCGCTGGGAGGAAGGGTGACGCGGGCGGCGGGCGGGGCGGCGCTGGACGCGATGCTATCGATTCCGTGGTATCTGCTGGTATTTCTGGTGCGGGCGGCGATGCCGCTGGAGGCGCCGCCGGTGGCGATGGCGGGCGTGACCTTCGGGATTCTGGCGTTCGGGGGATGGGCGCAGACGGCGCGGACGGTGCGGGACGCGGTGACGGGGATGCAGGCGAGCGGGTGGATGCGGCTGGCGCGAGCGTCCGGGTACGGCGGGTGGCGGCTGTGGCGGGCGCACATTGTGCCGAACCTGGTGGGGCTGCTGTGGACGCAGTTTTTGCTGCTGCTGCCGGCGCTGCTGCTGGGCGAGTCGACATTGGGAATGCTGGGACTGGGCGTTCCGGAGCCGCTGCCATCGTGGGGCGGGATGCTGGTGGACCTGCTGCAGCCGGGAGCGGTGGGAGAGCGGCCGTGGACACTGGCACCGGCGGTACTGCTGGCATTGACCTCGATCAGCCTACGGACGCTGGGAGCGCCGGCGAGCCGAGGGGTGGGGCGGGCGAGGGTGTGGAAACAGAAGGAGGCTTTATGCGGATAGCGGCGCTACTGCTGGCAGGGTTATCGATTTTTGGCGGGGAGTTGCGGTTCTCGATGCGGAGCGACCCGAAGACGCTGGAGCCGCTGGCGATTACGGATCAGAACTCGGCGACGGTGCGGCAGTTGACGGCGGCGCGCCTGCTGCGGCGAAACCGGGCGACGCAGAAGCTGGAGCCGGAGCTGGCCGAGAAGTGGGAGGTCCGGGAGAAGGGGCGGCTGCTGGTGTTCCGGCTGCGGCCGGGGCTGCAATATGCCGACGGGACACCGGCCGACAGCCAGGATGTACGGGTGACGCTGGAGCGGCTGCTGGACCCGGTGAAGGCGTACCCGATGAGCGAGGGATTGCGGACGGCCGGGATTACGGGAGTGGAGACGCCGGGACCGCTGGAGGTGCGGATCCGGACGGCGCAGCCGGTGGCGGGACTGGAAAACTATTTTGACGAGATACCGATTCTGTCGTCGCGGTCTCCGTTGAAGGACCGAGCAGCGCTGGGGCCGTTCGTGCTGGCCGAGTACAAGCGGGGACATTCGCTGCGGTTCGTCCGCAATCCGCGCTACTTCCGGAAGGATGCGGCGGGGCGGCCGCTGCCGCGGCTGGACGCGGTGCGGATCGATATTCAGGGGAACCCGGAGCTGGAGCGGAACCGGTTTGAGCGGCGGGAGCTGCATCTGCTGGCGTCGCTCGATCCGGAGTCGTTCGCGGCGTTGGAGAAGACGGGACAGGCGATCGACGCCGGGCCGACGCTGGACAGCGAAGTGATGTGGTTCAACCAGGCGGGAAAGGCGCCGCTGGCGGAGGCGAAGCGGAAGTGGTTCCGGACGCGGGAGTTCCGGCGGGCGGTATCGGCGGCGATCCGGCGGGAGGACTTGGTGCGGGTGGTGTTCGCCAACCGGGCGATTCCGGGCGTGGGGCCGATTGCGCCGTCCTCGAAGGAGTGGTTCGCGCCGGGGCTGCGGGCGCAGCCATATGACCTGAAGGCAGCCGAGGCGGAGCTGCGGAGGGCGGGATTCCGGAAGCAGAACGGCCGGTTGCAGGACGCGGCGGGCAACGCGGTGACCTTTTCGCTGTTGACGAACTCGAACAACCGGCAGCGGATGCGGATGGCGAGTATGATCCAGCAGGACCTGGACAAGCTGGGAATCACAGTGAGCGTAGTGGGCCTGGACATGCCGTCGCTGCTGGAGCGGATGACGCGGACGATGAACTACGACGCGATTCTGCTGGGGATGACGAGCGTGGACCTGGAGCCGAACCAGCAGATGAACATCTGGCTGAGCAGTTCGGCGAGCCATCCGTGGAACCCGTCGCAGGCGAAGCCGGAGACGGCGTGGGAGGCGGAGATCGACAAGGTGCTGGAGACGCAGTTGCATGCGGCGGCGCCGGAGAAGCGGCGGCAACTGCTGCGGCGGTTTCAGGAGATTGTACGGGACGAGGCGCCGATGCTGTATCTGGTGCACCCGAACGCGCTGGGGGCGGTTTCAAACGCGGTGACGGGGGTACGGATGAGCAGCCTGCAGCCGCGGATGATCTGGAACATCGAGGAGATCGACGTGCCGGACCGGGCCGGGGTGGCGTCGCGATGAGCGCAGTACTGGAGACGCGGCTAACGGCGGATTACGGTGGCGCGCCGGTGCTGCGGGATGTCGCGTTGGCGATGGAGCGGGGCGAGATTGTGGGGTTGGCCGGGCAGAGCGGGAGCGGAAAGTCGACGCTGGCGCTGGCGATGCTGCGGCTGCTGGGATGGCGGGGCGGACGGGTAACGGGGAGCTTGCGGCTGGAAGGGGAAGAGCTGGCCGGGGCGCCGGAGGCGGCGTGGCGGAAGATACGCGGGAGGCGGATGGCGCTGGTGATGCAGAGCGCGGATTCGGCGTTGAACCCGGCGCTGCGGCTGCGGGATCAGCTGCGGCTGGCGTGGGAGATCCATGCGCGGGAGTGGCGGACGGCGGGACAGCCGCGGGCCGAGGAGCTGCTGGCGCAGTGCGGGCTGCCGGGGGGGGCGGAGTTTCTGGCGCGGTACCCGGCGCAGATCAGCGTGGGGCAGGCGCAGCGGGTGCTGATCGCGATGGCGCTACTGCACCGGCCGGCGGTGGTGATTGCCGATGAGGTGACGAGCGCGCTGGACCTGCTGACGCAGCAGGAGGTGCTGCAGACGCTGCGGCGGGTGAACGAGAGCAACGGCACGGCAATCCTTTTCGTCTCGCACGATCTGGGGGCGCTGCGGTCGATGTGCAGCCGGATCGCGGTGCTGAACGCCGGCACGATTGTGGAGACGCAGGCGACCGAGGAGCTATTCCGGAACCCGCGGGACCCTTATGTGCGGCGGTTGGTGGAGGCGCTGCCGCAGTGCGGCCCGGCGCTGGTGGGAGCCGGTCAGTAGATTTCCAACGTCTCTTCGAAGAGCCGGGCGAGGTCGTCTTCGCTGGCGGGGCGGGGGGAGAGTTTGGTGACGCGATGCTGCGGTAGGGTGCCCTGGACGAGTGCCGGGATATCGGCACTGGAGTAGCCGAGGGCCTTCAAGCCGCGCGGGACGCGGAGGCGTTCCATGATGGCGATGAGGCGATCGGCGAGGACGCGGCCGGCGTCGTCGTGCTTGACGGCGGAGACGTCGACGCCGAGGGCGGCGGCGGAATCGAGGTGGCGCTGGGGGCAGGCCTGGGCGGTGAAGCGGAAGACGGCCGGCGCATTGAGAATGACGGAGAAGCCGTGGGGGATCATGGCATGGTCATCGGGATAGCCGGGCGGGTTGTAGTTGCGGACCATGCCGGAGACGGGGTAGGACATGCCATGGGGCAGGTGGACGCCGGCGTTGCCGAAGCCGACGCCGGCGTAGGCGGAGGCGAGGATCATCTGGGCGCGGGCATCGTCGTCGGAGGGGTCGTCGAAGGCGCGGGTGATGTATTCGCCGACCATGCGGAGGGCCTGGAGGGACCAGACGTCGGAGATGGGGTTGTTGCCCTGGTAGGCGGGGCGAAGGAGGGGGCGATCGGGCGCGGGGCGGCTGGTGTAGGGGATGGCGGTGTAGGACTCGATGGCGTGGCAGAGGACGTCGAGGCCGGTGGCGGCGGCGACGGCGGGGGGCATGGTGCGGGTGTTGAGGGGGTCGAGGTAGCCGAGGGTGGGTTTGAGGCGGCGGTGGGCGATGCCGGTTTTGGCGTGGAGGTGGGCGAGGTCGAAGATGGCGACGCCGGTGGTTTCGCTGCCGGTGCCGGCGGTGGTGGGGATGGCGAAGAGGGGTTTAACGGGGCCGGGGACGGGTTTGCCTTTGCCGATGGGGGGGTTGACGTAGTCGAGGAAGTCCTCGGGGGGGTGGCAGGTATAGAGGTTGACGGCCTTGGCGGTGTCGATGGTGGAACCGCCGCC
>CAZWDD010000255.1:0-8263 GCA_964632345.1 uncultured Solibacteraceae bacterium
GTACGGAAGTTGCGGTTCAACATCCCGCTCAGCCGGTGCCGTTCGTTGATGTTGTGGTCTCCCTTGAAGGTCAGCATCCGCTCCCGGAACTCCGGGCAGCAGGTGCCGATCGCCGGCATATTGTTCAACATTCCGCTGAACAGCGGATCGTCGATCGGCGCCAGTTCCAGAATCTTCTGCGAGACCGGGCTGAAACGCGACCGCGGGATCACGTTGCCGGGGAAGATGTCGCGCACGAAGGTGTTGCCCACCTGCCGCGCCGAATTCGGATCGTAGATCGAACCGAACAGCACCGGCCGTCCCAGCGCATCCGTCCCGATCTGGTTCCCCGAGTTCGCATTGCCCGTGAAGCCATTGTTCAGCAGCGAGGCAAAATTGCCCTGCTTGAAGTCCGGCACCGGCAGCGTCGTAAACCCGGTCTGGTTGAAGTCCTTCAACGTCGTCCGTTCCATGTTGTGGAACCAGAACGTCCGGTTCTTGCCGTTGTAGAGTTTCGGAATCAGCACCGGGCCGCCGGCCGAGTAGCCGTAGTTGTGCTGCTTGAACGGCTGCCGCTTAATGCCCGCCGCGTTGCTGTTGAACGCATTGGCGCGCAGCGCATCGTTCTGCCCGTAGTAGTACGCGCTGCCGTGCAGCTGGTTCGTGCCCGACTTCGTGGCGAAGTTCGCCAGCGACGTCTGCCCGCCTGAATACTGCGCGCTCACCGTGCCCGTCTGCAGCTTGAATTCGCTGATCGCTTCCGACGACGGGCTGAACTCGGAGTTCGCCCCGCCCGCCAGATCCATACGGCCCACCGAGATACCGTCGATCAAAATTTCGTGCGAATAGTTCTGCCCGCCGTTGATCGAGCCCTGCCACGTGCCGCCCACCGTTCCCGGCAGCGACGTGAAAATGAACTGCTGAATCTGCCGGCGTCCGCCGCCCACAGCGATCGGCCACGTGTCAAATTCCTTCTTCGACACATAGCTGCCCGTCTCCGCCGTGCCCGTTTCCAGCAGCGGCGCTTCACTCGATACCGTGATCGAGTCGGAAACATTACCCACTTCCAATCGGAAGTCCACCGTCAGCGTCTGCGCCACGCCCAGCACCACGTTCTCGCGCACCGCGGTCTTGAACCCCGCTGCCGACGCCGTCACCCGGTACGTCCCGGGCGAAAGCGACGGCATGCGGAACACGCCCGCATCCGTCACAACGGCCGTCAAATCCACACCCGTCGCCGGGTTGAAAACTTTCACCGACGCGCCCGCCACAGCGGCGCCCGACGGGTCTAATACGGTCCCATTCAGAGTTCCACGCTCGGCCTGTCCAAACAGAGCCGCGCTCATTAACAAGGACAAAGCGATCGAACAACGTCGCAATTGCATCCATTAAACCCCTTGGCTGAAGATTGCACCGCAGGCGCTTCCACGCCCACAATGGCATGGCGCTAATCTATCACAATCGCATGACAAGCTACCAAGCCTCCCGGTTGGCGATCCGGACGCGGAATAAGGGTTTAGCGCGCTCGGCCTCCTCCATTTCGTACACCTGCCCGCCCTTGGCCGCGTCGTAGCCCCGCCACACCCACGCCAGCGACTCCGGCAGGTCCATCGCCCCCTGCGCAATCGCATGCGCGCTCTCCCCGAACCGGAAATGGAAGTCGTAGCCCTTCAGCTTCAACGAATTCGCCAGCTGAATATTGTTCAACGGCCAGCTCCCCGTCTGGTTCTCAATATCCTCCGCCCCGTCCGACAACCACACCCGCAGATTCTTCCGCCCCTCCCGCCGCACCCGGTGCGCCACGATATAGCCGCCGTCCTGCCCCTTCTCCGGATGCCATTGGATACCTGTGTAACTTCCGATGTGCGACAACACCCGGCTGAACTCCCCCGGGAAGTACCACGCCGCGTTGAACGCGCAGATCGCCCCCGACGACGCCCCCGCAATCGCCCGCGAGTACGCGTCCTTCCGCAGCTTGTACGTCTTCTCCACCTCCGGCAGTATCTCCTCCAGCAGATACCGGCCGTAACGGTCCGACACCGTGTCGTACTGGATACTCCGCATCCGCGTCCCCCGCGCCTCCCCGCCGTCCCCCGGCTGAATCAGCACATGCACCATCGGCGGAATCAACCGCTTCGCCACCAGGTTGTCGCTCACAATCTGCAGCCGCAGCCGCAGCAGGTCCGCATTCCCAACAATCGTCTCCCCGTCCTGCCACACCATCAGCGGCGCCCCGTTTCGCACGTCCGCCCCCGGGTTCACATAAACCCAGTAGTTCGCCGTCATCCCGGGGTAGATCCGGCTCGCGTGCGTCGTCTTCTCCGACAACACGCCCCGCGCCACGCCCGCCTTCGGATACGAGTCCGGGTTGTACCCCGCCACGTCGTAGGACCCGATCGTCCGCCCGCCCGCCGCATAGGTATAGTGATGCGTCGTGCCCAGCCGCAGCGTCTTCAGCAAATACCAATACCGCGTCCCGGCCACAGGTTCCATCGCCTCGGCCGGGCCGCGATCGATCGACACCGTCGCCGGCGTCTCACTCTCCACCGCGAACAGAAACTCCTGTCCCCAGACAGCCGCCCCGTCTCTCCCGGCCAAACCTGGAAGGCCGGACCCCAGCAACTCGCGCAGCCTCGGTGATTTTTCGCGCGCCGCCGTGATCAGGTCTTCCAGTGGATGGCTCTGGGCCGTCAGCACCCACGCTTGCGCAAGGGCGCAGCCTGTCAGAAGGAGGACTACTCTACGGAACATGCGGGTATTCTACCCGCCCATAATGCCGGCCGTTAGCTGGCCGGTATCACGATCGTCAGCCGCACCGGCTGCTCAATGTACTGCATCTCGTCCGTCGTGAACACCATCAGGCTGTAACGCCCTGCCTTCGTTCCCGCCGGCACCTTGAACTGGATGGATTCGTTGGTCTGCGACACGATCACCATCTTGATGTCGTCCTTCCCGTTGGTCAGGAACACATCTTTCACCTGGGCCTTCCCCAGATTCTCGCCAGTCGTCGTATAAACCTCTTCGGTCCTGCCTTCGTCCGGCGTCACACTCAACATACGGGGCGCGGTGCCCTGTCCGAACAACATCATGGACGCCGCGAAAAGAAGAACTACTGCTGAAAACCTTTTCATGGTAGCTGCCTCCGATTCGACAGTAAACCCGTTTACATCGAAATGCAAGCGCTTTCTTTCAATCCAGCCGGAATGACAGAATCTGCCCCCCGGCCGCCACCGCCACGTGCTGTTTTCCCTTCACCGTATAGGTCATCGGCGACGCCTTCCACGCCTGCCCCGTAGGAAAATGCCACAGCGTCTTCCCCGTCCGCGCGTCGGCCGCCGCAAACGTCCCGCCGCTCTCGCCGTAGAACAACAGCCCGCCCGCCGTCGATAACACGCCCGAGTAGTTCGCCTCCGGCGCGCCCACCTGCGGCACCTCCCACACCACCTTCCCCGTCTCAATATCCAATGCCCGCAGCACTTTCTGCGGCGGATTCGCCGGGTCATTATACGGAACGAACCAGCTGCCAGCCGCCCGGTACAGGTTGCAGTCCTCCACCGCCATCACATAGAACAGCTTCGTCCCGGGATTGTAGGCCGTCGCGTACCAGTTCGTCGCCCCGCGCACCGCCGGGCACACCATCGTCCCGCCCGCCGTCGGCTTGCTCTTCGGATTCACCTGCGGCCGCCCCGCCGCGTCCAGCCCCGTTGACCATGTAAGCCGTTTCACAAACGGCGCTCCCAGCAGGTATTCTCCCGTCGTCCGGTCAAGTACATAGAAGTACCCGTTCCGGTTCGCCTGCAGCAGCAGTTTCCGCGGCCGGCCCCGGAACGTCGCATCCACCAGCACCAGCGGCTCCGTCGCGTCCCAGTCCCACAGGTCATGCGGCGTGAACTGGAAGTGCCACTTCAACTTCCCCGTCTTCGCCTCCAGCGCAATCACGCAGTTCGTATACAGGTTGTCCCCGGCCCGCTCGCTGCCGTCCGTGTCCGGATACGGATTCCCCGTCGGCCAGTACAACGTATCGGTGGCCGGGTCATACGACCCCGTCAACCACGTCGCCCCGCCGCCCACCTCAATCGCCTTCCCGCCCCACGTCTCCGATCCTTTCTCCCCGCGCCGCGGAATCGTCCAGAACCGCCACCGCTCCTTCCCCGTCGCCGCCTCATACGCCACCAGGAATCCCCGCAGCGGCGAGTCCCCGCCGCCCACCCCGCCAATCACCATATCCCCTACCACCAGCGGCGCGGCCGTCGATCCATAATTCCCCACGCCCCCCACCGGCATGAACACCTGCCACACCACCGCACCCGTCAACCGGTGCAGCGCCACCATCGTTGCATCGTCGGTGGCATAGAAAATCAGGTCGCCCAGCAGCGCCGCGCCCCGCTGCGCCCCCTTCGCCGCATCACCCGATATCTTCCGCGCATCGCTCCGCGGCCGCACCCAGCACCAGATCTCCCGCCCCGTGCTCGAATCCAGCGCGCACACCTGATTCGGCGCCGTCACATACATCACCCCATCGGCCACCAGCGGCGTCGTCTGCAGGCTCTGGTGTGGCAGCGCGTAGCTCCAGGCCGGCCGCAGCCGCCCCACGTTCGCCGCCGTAATCTGCGCCAGCTCGCTGTGCCGGTTCCCGCTCGGCAACCCGTGATACCCCGGCCACTCGCCCGTCCGCGGCGTTTGCACCCGCGCCTGCGCCGCCTCGGGCATCGCCGGCCCCATCGACAGCGGACCCACTGCGCTGCCTCCCAGCGTCGCCAAATACGCGATCAGGTCCCGCCGCTCCCCGTCGCTGCCCGCAAACGCCGGCATGTAGCTCTTGCCCTCCAGCGTCACGGCCGCGTAGTCGGCCGCCGTCAGCAGGTGCATCTTCCCATCGAAGGTCTGCAGCTGCACATCGTGCGGCCCGCGGCTCCGCGCAAACCCGCGCAGCGCCGTCCCGCTCTTCAGCTTCACCTGCGCCACCGCCCACGGATCGTCCGGACAGAACGCCCACCCGGGGCACCCCGCTCCGCTCTTCTTCCCCTTCCGCGAATCCGGGTTCTGCAGCACCTGCTCCAGGTCCCGCACCGTCAACTCCTTCCCCACGTTCGAAAGGTCCGGCCCGTTGGCCGCCCCCCGCCCCTGCGCCATGTGGCACGTCAGGCACTGCTTTTCGAACGTCGCCCGCCCCGCCGCCACGTCCCCCGCCGGATGCGCGTCAAACGCCGACGCGTTCCACGACCGCACCGCCCGCGCCAGTTCGTCCAACTCCGCGTCCGCCAGCGGAAAACCCGGCATCCCGCCCCGCGTCCCGTTCCGGATGATCCCGCGAATCTGCGCCTCCGTCCTCGCCCGCAGCGACCGCGTGTCGATCAGCCCCGGCCCCCGGTCCGTCCCCGCCGCGCTGTCGGCATGGCACGACGCGCAGTACTTCTTGTAGGAAACAGGTATCTCCTGCGCCAGCGCCATCGCGCCCGCCAGAACGGACAACAGAATTCGCATCGAAACTTACTCCCCGTGCGTCGCCAGACGCAGATCGTCTTCCAACTCGTAAATCCGGTCTTCCAAGTTCTTCGTCGCCGCGCCCTTCGCCTGCGCCGCTTCCAGCTTCTTCCGCGCCGCGGCCAGTTGCTTCTCCAGCGCCGCGATCTTCGGGTCCACCGCCACCTTCGGCTCGGCCGCCACAACCTTCGCCACCGGCGCCGCCCCGGAACCGGCAGCAGTCGCCTTCTTCACTACTTTCTTCCCACCCGCCTTGAACTTGAACGCCGTCACCACCGCCGGTGGCGCCAGCGGCACTCCGAAGTCGGTCCGGTACTCCTCGGCCAGTTGCACGGCCTCCGTCAGCAGCTCGCGGAACCGCGCCTCCATGGCCTGCCTGGCCCTCGTGCGCAGGTCTCCGCCCTGCTTCTTCCACTGCTGATACTCGGCGATCGGATCACTCATAGGTCTTCCATCCTATCGCCGATCCCCCGCCCGTTCCTAGTCGCCGCGCACCATCTTCCGCAGGAACTTCACCGCCCGCGGAATCGCCGTCAACTCGTCCTCCGTGCCCTCGTACACCATGCTGCAGAAGCCGTTGTAGTGCACCCCGCGCAAGATGTTGAACACCCGGTTGTAGTCGATGTACTTCTCCCGGCCCTCCTGGTCGGCCTCATACACCTTCACCCGCACAAACGGCGCCAGCGGCGCCACCTGCTCCAGCGACCGGTAGTAGTCGGCATACGTGTGCCCCGCAATCTTCGGGCCCCGCGGGCCGTCCCGCCCCGTGAAGTGGCCCGTGTCGAGCACCAGTGCGAAGTTCGGATGGCTCACGGCTTTATGAAACCGAAGCATGTCGTCGCCCGTGCTCGTCAGTCCGCTATGGTTCTGCAGCGCCACCACCATGCCCATGTCCGCGCCGATCTCCGCGCACCGCCGCAGCGCATCCGCGCCCCGCTTGAACGCCTCCTCGGCGTCCCCGCCCTTCGGCGTCGATCCCACGAACACCCGCACCAGCGGCGCTCCCAGAAACAGTCCCGTCTCCATCCCCACCCGGCACTTCTCGATTTCCGCTTCAATCCGCTCCGGGTACATCCCGAACTCCGTCGACACCGGAAAACTCGGCACCGACATCCCGTTGTCCAGGCACATCCGCCGCAGCTGCTTCAGGTAGATCCGGTCGAAACTCTTCATGTGCTGCATGTGCAGATCGACCCCGTCCAGCCCCAGGCTCCGCGCCGTCGTGATGAACTTCGGCAGGTCCATCTTCCCGTCCCGGAACTGCTTGCCGTAGCTCAACGAAAGACAACTGAGTCTCATCATGGCGCTATACCAATATGTCCTTCAGAATTTCGCCGTGTACCTCGGTCAGCCGTTCCCGCCGCCCCTGGTGCAGGTAGCTCAGCCGGTCCTGCTGCAGGCCCAGCTGATGGATCAGCGTCGCGTGCAGATCGCGGAAATGCACCGGCTTCTCCACCGATTTCAACCCGATATCGTCGGTCGCCCCGTACGTCATCCCGCCCTTGAAGCCGCCTCCGGCCACCCACATCGAAAAGCCCGTGTTGTGATGGTCCCGGCCCGAGCCGCGCTCCGATTCCGGTGACCGTCCAAACTCGCCGCCCCACAGCACAATCGTCTCGTCCAGCAGCCCGCGCCGCTTCAGGTCTTTGATCAACGCCGCCGTCGGCTGGTCCGTCAACGACGCCATCCGCAGATGGTTCTTCTCAATGTCGCTGTGCGCGTCCCACTCCGTCTCCCCGCCGCCGCCGCCGGCCACCACGCAGACGAACCGCACGCCCTTTTCCACCAATCGCCGCGCCAGCAGGCACCGCCGCCCATAGTCGTCCGTCGCCGGCTTGCCTACTCCATATAGGTCCAGCGTCTCCTGCGGCTCGTTCGACAGGTCGAAGATCTCCGGCGCCTCCGTCTGCATCCGGAACGCCGTATCGTAGGCCGACATCCGCGCCATGAACTCCGCGTCCTCGCCCAGCAGATTCGCCTCGTTCAACTGGCGGATCAGGTCGATCGTCTTCCGCCGCCGGTCCATCGTGATCCCCTTCGGCAGATCCAGATTCAACACCGGCCGCTTCCCCGCCCGGAACATCGCCGGCTGATACACCGCCGGCAGAAACCCGTTCGTGTACATCGGCTGCCCCGCCTCCGGCGTCCCGTGCGGATCCGGCATCACCACATACGCCGGCAGCGAATCGCTCACCGATCCCAACCCGTACGTCACCCAGCTCCCCATCGACGGGAACCCCGGGATCACCCGCCCCGACATCATCTGGTATTGCGCCGCCGAATGCACCACCATGTCCCCGTACATCGACCGCAGGATGCACAGCTCATCCACCACCTCCGCCTGATGCGGCAGCAGGTCGCTCACCTCAATGCCCGATTTCCCGTACTTCTGGAAGGTTCGCTTCGTCCCCAGAATCCGCGAATTCTGGTTGACGTTCTGATACTCCACCTTCCCGAACGTCTCCGGCCGCTTCTGCCCGTGCAGCTGGTTCAACAGCGGCTTCGGGTCGAACGTCTCCAGGTGCGACGGCCCGCCCGCCTGAAACAGGAAGATCATCGCCTTGGCCTTGGCCGGCATGTGCGGCGCCTTCGGCGCCAGCGGGCTCAGCGGCTTCTCGGCCGCCTGCAGCGACGCGTATCCCAGCGCCCCGATCCCGCAGAAGCAATCAGTCAGAAATTCGCGCCGGTTGCGCGCGTAGCGGATATGTTCACTCATGTCAGTTCACGTAGAGGAAGGCGTTTGAGTTGAAAATGGACAGCGCGAACTCGCGCAGCGCCGCCGGATCCGGATCGTCAATGT
>CAZWDD010000256.1:0-8254 GCA_964632345.1 uncultured Solibacteraceae bacterium
GGCGGTGCGGTAGCCGGCCTTCTTGAGCAGTGACGCGATGGTGGTGTGCTTCGGCAGCAGGCCGGTTTCGGTTTCGGTGGGGATGAGTGCCCATTCAAGCGCCTTGCCGTAGCGCTGCTGGTAGCGGCCGGTCATGAAGCCGCAGCGGGTGGGGGTGCAGACGGGGCCGTTGGAGTAGCAGTGGGTGAGCTTGACGCCTTCGCGGGCGAGGCGGTCAATGTTCGGCGTGGCGATGTCCTTGGCGCCGAAGCAGCCGAGGTCGGCGTAGCCCATGTCATCGGAGAGGAAGAAGACGACGTTTGGGCGGGCGGATGGCTGGGCAGCAGCCATCAGGGAGGAGGCGAGAAAGGCGCGGCGGCTGATCATTGAATCACCTTGGGCGGAGGGTTGCGTTTGAGCATGGCTTCCCATTGGTCGGTGAGGGAGGCGAGTTCGCGGGTCAGTTGCGGATGGCGGTAGGAGACATCGCGGCGTTCGCCGGGGTCGCGGGAGAGGTCGTAGAGCTGTTCGAAGCCGGAGTCGTGGATCCACTTCCAGTGGCCTTTGCGGCAGGCGCGCTGTTTGCGGTCCACGCGGTTGATGCGCCAGAAGAAGGTCCGCTCCTGGGCGGGTTGGCGGCCGTCGAGGATGGGCAGGAGGCTGATGCCGTCGAAGGGTTGGGCGGGGTCCGGGCGGACGCCGCAGGCATCGGCGATGGTGGCGGTGAAGTCCATGGAGATGCAGGGCTGGGAGTGGATGCGGCCCTGGGGAAGGCGGCCGGGCCAGCGGAGGATGCCGGGGACGCGGATGCCGCCTTCCCACAGGGTGGCCTTGTGGTGGAAGAAGGGGGTGTTGTCGGAGAGGCGTTCGCCGCCGTTATCGTTGGTGAAGAGGATGAGGGTGTTGTCGAGCTGGCCGCGGGATTCGAGTTTGGCGAGGATCTGGCCGATGGCGGCGTCAATCGACTCCAGCATGGGTTTGTACTCGGTGGGGCGGGCGCCGTCGAACCAGGTGGGCTTGGTGCGGACGGTGTCGGGGCGGCCGGGGGCCTGGAAGGGCCAGTGGACGGAGTTGAAGGGCAGGTAGAGGAAGAAGGGGCTGGCGGCGTTGGAGTCGAGGAAGCGGAGGGCGCGGTCCCGAATGAGTTCGGTGGAGTAGCCTTCGACCTTCAGCGGGGTGAGGTTTTCGTACCAGTCGTGTTCGTCGTTGTTCTCCTTGTGCGAGTAGTGATCGACGTTGCCGCTGAGGAGGCCGTAGAACTCATCGAAGCCGTGGCGGTTGGGACCGTGCTCGGGTTCGTAGCCGAGGTGCCACTTGCCGATGATGCCGGTGCGGTAGCCGGCGGCCTTGAGGTAGCGGGCGATGGTGTTGTTCTGCGGCTGGAGCCCGTAGCCCTTGACGCCGGGGCCGAGGGCCCATTCGAGGCCGAAGCGCTGTTGGTAGCGTCCGGTCATGAGGCCGCAGCGGGTGGGGGTGCAGACGGGACCGTTGGAGTAACAGTCGGTGAGCTTGACGCCTTCGCGGGCGAGCCGATCGATATTGGGCGTGGCGATATCGGTGGCGCCGTAGCAGCCGAGGTCGGCGTAGCCCATGTCGTCAATCAGGATGAGCAGGACATTCGGCCGCGGGGGCGCCTGGGCAAAGGCGGCTCCGGCGGAGAACCGAAGAAACTGGCGTCGATTCCACATGGTTCGGGCATTTTATCAGGTGTAACCTGAGAGACGATGCCGATTGCGGATGGATATCACGCGTTGGAGGCGGGCAAGATCGCCTCGGTGGTGACGTATGTGGAGATGACGGCGCGGCCCGAGTGGATTGACGGGGCGTTTACGGGCGGGCTGACGGCGGCGGACACGGCCGACCTGGACGGCTACCGGGCGTTGTTCCGGCGGATTGGGGAGCAGTGGCTGTGGTTCAGCCGGCTGCGGGCGAGCGACGAGGAGTTGCGGGCGCGGCTGGGGAAGGCGGGCTACCAGGTGTACCGGTTCGACGGCGGGCGCGGGATTGTGGAGTTGGACGACACGGGCGATGGGAATGTGGAGATTGTGCTGTTCGGGCTGGCGCCGGGCGAGACGGGCCGGGGACAGGGGAGGGCGATGATGGCGCACGCGCTGCGGCAGGCGTGGCGGGGCGGGACGCGGCGGGTGTGGCTGCACACGTGCACGCTGGACGACCCGCGGGCGCTGGGGTTTTACCAGCGGATGGGGTTCCGGGCGTATGCGCGGGGGATTGAGGTGGCGACGGACCCGCGGCTGCAGGGGTATCTGCCGGAGACCGCGGCGCCGCAGGTTCCGGTGATTCGGTAGGGGGGGGGCGGCTGAGACGCCAGATCGACGTTCCTCGTCTTCCACCAACCACTCAGTGAATGTGGCCGTTGGCGATTCCATTGAGGAGGTGATCCACCCTCGCAGAGCGCCTTCGGAGACAAGTGCCTTAGCACATAGTTGTGCCCGTCATCACCCTGACAAGTTGATCGCCTCGGAAGTAGAAATTCACACCGCCAAGGTTGCCTACCATAGCGTAATAATAGACGGTGTCTCCAGACACGATCCCTTTCGAACCCGGCTCGCCGAATCGCGCCAAAACGTCTTGTGCTCTCGCGCCTATTCTAACTCCCGACGCCGACCATTGCTTCGATACAACACTGATTTTATACACGACTAAGTTGCGCCCTTTGTCATCGCCGAAAAGCTCAATCTCCAAGCCGGAGTAATGGAGCCTCAAGTGCGTCTCCGCCGAGCCGGTGCAACCGAGACTTACTCTTTCCCTCTTGGTTCGCAAGGGCCTTCCAAGTTTCCGGACGACGGTTGAGTGAGACGCTCCAGCGCCGACGCCGTTCACGCGCAGGTCAACCTCCCGATACTGCTGGCCCATTACTGGGACCGTCAGCACGACGAGCAGAAGGAATACCAGGGACAATTTCATGGGTTTCTCGATCGGGTGCTCGAGACGTCCGCTCCGGCGGCTGCTCAGGTGCACTTACTATTGTTGCCCAAGTAGACAGGGGAATGGACATTCGACTGGAAATGCGAGCAACGCGGAATACCGGTCGGAGCTGCGGTTAACATCGACTTTCGAATTCGGATCCCGGGTACCAAGCAGTCTACACCCGTCCGCCTCCCGTGGGGCCTTTTGCGGCACGGTTCTTCCTGGCGTCCGTGAGATGTGTTTCTCGGTCGTGATTGGCAGCGGGCAATGGATGGGATGCGCGCTACTTCAACTTGAGCTGACGCCCACGGGGTCTCGTTTTCCTCGCCGGGGGCGCCCGAATCCGCTACTGCAATGGAGGGTTTCGAATGACCAGCCCCCGAAACTCAAACACGTACTCCCATTGATGACGCCCGCCCAGCGCTAGTCCGGGAGCGGTGAATTCCGTTGGCGAAACTGGGAAGTACCGGATACGGACGATGGAGTCAGAGCCGGGAGGGACCGCCAGTTCGGAAACCGCCGGAGTCAAGAACCGGAGGGGGAAGGTAAACGCCCCGGCCTCGGCCGGCACGAACGCGTCCATGCCTTGCCACAAACCGTTCGGAGCCGAGAGCACCTCGATTTGAACCATGGCCCCCGGAACCCCGCCTTCCCACTCGATGCGGAGTGGCTGTTGCCGATTGATCACTGTCCCCGGTTTGAGGTCGGTCAACACGCGAATCCCCTGCGGAATGGAGATTTCCGAGCGAAACGCGCCGATGGTCGCGTTCCCCTGCGCGCTGACTGTCAAGGCCCCAGGCGTCAGAAAACCATCGCTGAGAATTTTATGATAGCGGCGCACCCCTCTTTCCTCCTGCGCCGGAGAGACTCGCTCGGCGCCACGGGTCGTTGTCAGGAGCAGGTCGCCAGCCTCGACGTTCGGCCCAGTAAGACCGCCGCAGACTGGACCGGATCTGGGTGGCATGACGCTCCGGTAGGACCCTGGCGGTGTGGCTTGCGGCGTGGCAGCGGGGTGCGAAAGCCACCCGCGCTCTCCTTCGGTGAACTCGGCGGTGAAGGAGTCGACAGCAGTACCCGCCGCCGGAGGCGCGCCAGTGGTCACAACGCGCTTCCACTGGAGAGCGGCCAGGCGCACCGGCCCTTCTGCGAGACACGGACCGCCCCCCGTGCGAACACTGACACGGACAGGAAGCGATGGACCGAACGAGGAGCCGAGCAGAAGCGGAACATTGCACCCCTCCGGGGTATCGAGCGGCAGACGAACAACCGTCTGATCGACCCCCACCAGACCCGGTGCAACGCCACTGTAGAAGGGGATTCCCGCTCTGGTCAGCCCACCGGTACCCAGCAGGACACTGCGACCCAGCAGATGCCTGGCGAGAGGGTCCGAAGGCGCCGCGGACCCATCGGGGAAAGACGGGTGAACGATGCCGCCGCCGGTACTGAAGATGGAAATCCAGTCGCCAGGTGCGGCACTACCGGTAGTCCGGTTGACGCTTGTTTCGCCGCCGGGCGAAGTATTCAAAATGGCACCCGGTCCGCATTGGGCACCATCCTGGGTAAACACTCCGGACGCAGCCTGGTCGATGCGCACACTGCGCACTTCTGAGCTTTTTCCGCCCCGGCTCACAGACACGGGAACGGTTCGATTCGCTGTCTGGCTCGGCACCTGGAAGTTGATCTGCTGCGGCGAAACGAACAGAAGAGGGGCTTCCCGGCCATCGATGATGACACGAACTCCGGCAAGTTCCGTCGGATAGGGAGGGCCGCTGGCATGTTCCTGCGCCGGACTTAAGTTAGCGCCGAAAAGGGAGGCAAGGCTACCGGCCGCAACGGACGACGTGTAAGAGGCGGCATTCACGATGCTATCCGGCGGAAGCTCTGGCGTCTGGCCGAAACATCCGCTCCCATGGCATCCACTTAGCACCACAATCACCGCCGTGGTTGCATTCAGGTTATTACTCAACATGCAAAAGCACCTCGCTCCCTGACGTCTGTTCACTGCGGTACACTCTCTTGCCAACTTCGTGGCGCCGCAGTAACTGCCGTTCATCGTCGAATACCTTCAACCCGGAATCGAAGAACAGTCGAAACGTCTGACCAGCAGGCACATGAACAGAAAATGCATGATGATCGCCACGTGAAGTGACGAGACGCGCAGGGATATATGTACCACTAGGCGAGACAACACCGACAACGAAACTTCTACTCTCTGTCGAGATCCGCCCCTCGGAATCGGGATGAAGGATCAGTCGTCCCGCGTCGCTAACGATGATCGCTATCGGCACAGTTCGATACAACACTAACCGGAGCCTTTCTGTTGATCGGCTCTGCGTGATGGCTCGAACAGCAGATCCCTTCCAAGAGCACGACCCTATGGTCTCACCAGGTTTGCCGAGGGGACATATCGAGTACCGGCCTTCTGTGACACCTCGAATCTCAAAACTGCCGTCGAGACCAGATCGGATGACGCCTTGGACGGGCAGCCCCTTCCGAACCACTTTACCGGATGGGTCTCTCTCCATTGGGGCTAGCTGGTAGTAGTGAACTTCGGCATGAGGGATTGGTGAACCGGTTTCGTCCTCCACGATACCGAACACAGGTTGAGCGTCGGTCATTGCCTTGAGGTCGGTCGACAAGACTAAAAACGCCGTAGCCTGGCAAATAACGACAAACAGTTTCGTATTCATCTTGAAACACCTATAGAGTAAGCGGGTCATAGGGAGGGTTGACCACATGCGGGCTAGGCGTGCATGCAAAGCCCGTCTCGGTTCTATGCCAAGGCCTCTGGAATACCCTTTCCGCTGCGTTCGAAAACAGAGTACTCGCCTTGTAGCCATTCAAAAACGAGGCAGCTGCGCTTGGCGAGAAGCCATCGCAACTAACAGGCATGGTTTCGCCGAAAACCACATTGCTTGCTCCCAGTCCGCGAGCCGTCACAAAATCCCAAACGGAAGAGTGCACATTGAACGAGTAACTGTGGATCTCGGCACCCGTAGGAAAGAGCATTTGCGTGTGGATATCCGTTGAAGACGGCCACGAATGCCATGCAGGGAGGACAACCATTGCTTGCTCCCACCCAACCGGCGCTCCAGGTGACCCACAAGGCAGTCCACCCACCGCCGGATGTCCTGCAGGGATGCCGATGCCGACTGAGTACGGGCCGATGACTGCCGCAAAAAGCGCCGAAAGATTTATCAGGAGCGCCGAATCCCCGTAATATGAAGGACAGTTAAAGCTGGCAGGCACGGGAGTGGGCGGAATATTGGCGGAGGGGATGATCCGCGTGGCCAGATACCCATTCGCCGCCATGCGGTTTCTCAGCTCACCTAATACGGGAGTGCTTGTACCATTCGGATTAAAATCGTAAATAAAACGGGCATGGACGGTGAAATCAACCATATTGGTCTCATTCAAATAGTCAACAGAGCTAACGTCTAGCCTGTTCGACTGCGCCAGTCCCAGAACTTTGTTCATCACATTGAATAGCCTCTCCCAGCCCCAAAAAATGGGGTTCCGAGGCGAAGACGCGTAAGCCTGATTACCACAACTTCTGTCGGGAAAGTTGTTGTCGGCAGGGTCCAGGCCATACGGAAGCCAGGGAACAAAATTGAGTACCGTGCTTCCATTCTCACAGGTCTCGACGGTATGCGCCTGCATCATGCTGGGCGGACCGGACCAACTGTCGAAAACAGGCGTTGGGGTAACCGAAGTAATTCCATATGACCGAAGGTCGGCGAGGAAGAGATTCATGTTTTGCTCCCATGCGCTGGTGATGTTTCCCGATGCGTCAAACGGGGTGCTGTAATAGCCCCCAGCAAGCGTAAAAAAGAAGCGAACTCCAGTGACCCCCTGACCTCGCCAATTATTCGGATGACTTGGTGCGATTTTCAGCATCCGCTCCAGACACTGTCGAATCGTCAGGGAGGGCGAGCATCCCGAAATCAACCCACCAGAGTTCGCCGTTTGATAAAGATCAATCGGTACTGCGCTGAGATTGAGCTCGATTTTCGATGATGCTTGAGCGGAATTCCATGTACCAAGGGCCCACCACGGAGAATTTCCAGTGCTGTCGGCCGCACTGGCCCAGACAACCCGATTGCCGTTGGCAGCGGGCTTTAACTCGAGATTGAGCGTTAACTGACCGTCTAGACCGACGGCAGCCCAGCTTGAGCCTTGCGCGTAGACCTTGCAGAAAGAGTTCTCTACTGTCTGGTTACCTGTCAACGCCATTGGCACCCAGTTGCCGTTGTCGTACAGGATGATGGTGTTTGATGGCTCATGAAAACCCAAATAGCAGCCGAGATTCGCATCAAGCCACTCATTAATGAGGATGGAAACGACCCTCCCTGCCTGCGAAGCGTGGCGAACTGAGAACGCCACCGGAAGAGGCCCCTTTCCCAGGACGCGCGAAGGGATGACAGTTACCGGACGGGGCGCCACAATGCTCTCCGGCGGAACGCTCCAAATTCCAAGCCTCTGCCAGCCAGAGTTCGCCGCAAGCTGATCTCTCGCGGCGACGTACGATATTTTATTCCCAGCGAAGGTTCCAGAAAAAGTGACTGCAAGGTTGATCGTCAAAACCCCACCATTGGCCGCCATGGAACTGCCGCTGGAACTGACTGTGCATTGACTGTTAGAGACTTGGCCCCCAGTTCCCATCGTGAACGATCCGGCTGAATTGAGACCTGAATTATCCTGCAGGATCACCTGTTCAGAACCGTTCACGACGGCAATATAGCACGCGTTTGAACCGTCCAATGCACTATTGATCAAGAGATTAACAATATGTATATTCGCAGCGCCGTTTGGGTGACGGACTGCGATCGTGAAAGTGACCGAAGGGTTGGAACCCGAATGGGGCGAGATAGCTATTGCGGTTGGCGCTTGCGCAGCGATTGGAATCACGCAACTGAAGAAAAGAACCGGAAAACACACAAGGAAGGAAGGAAGGAAGGAAGGAAGGAAGGTTCATTTTTCTCCTATTAAGGAGAATATACACGAAAACAATATGAAGTCAAGGGAGAGGTAATTCTTGCTCTCGGTGAAATATTGGATAGTCCATCTGTGTCCCCTTCCCCCTTTTCGTGACGCCGAAGACGTCAGCCTGACGATGCCACATGATAGATGATATTCCCGTTCGTCGGGTGGACGGGATACGGATCTCTACGAGACACCTTCACCGCCAGTAGCCTTCGTAAAGCTCTCTCAAATCCCTCCATGTTCCGTAATGTCAATCGAGCTGGCTTCGGCGCTTTATGCGTAGGCGAAACATGCGACCAAGTGCGACGGACTTCGGCGCGGAAGCCATTCGATCGGAAAAAGTTCGTTGTGACTTCGTGGTACC
>CAZWDD010000257.1:0-8251 GCA_964632345.1 uncultured Solibacteraceae bacterium
GGCTGGTCTGACCAAGCCGATTCTCGGTACGGCGCTGCAGCCGATCTTGAACCTGAACTCGACGGCGAGCTGGCTGGGTACCTCCGGTGCGTCCAACACGCTCTCGTTCCACTTCTTTGAAGACGGCTTCCAGGCCGATCCGTTCCAGGCCCTGCTGACGGGTGCTGTTTCCAGCGCGACCGTGACCGGTACCGGCACGGTTTCTTCGGAAGTCAACGGCAACCCCTACGTCGGCTCTGCCGCACTGCCGTTCAACTCCAGCTCCAACGCGATCGTGAACATCACCGGCCCCGCGTTGACCCCGCTGACCAACTACACCCTGGGTCTGAAGACGGTCATCACCCGCGCTTCCGGCATTGGTGCGGTGAACATCACCGCTTCGCTCGCCGCGGTTCCGGAACCGGGCTTCTACGGTGCTCTCGCGCTCGGCCTCAGCGGCCTGTTCGCGATGGCCGCCCGTCGCCGCCGCGCTGCTGAAAAAGAGTAGTTCGGTTTTACCCTAAACCCCAAGGCCGTTCCGGAGTCCCCGGAACGGCCTTTTTACTTGCCCGGCGCCCGTAGCTGCGGCGCAACGTTGAATCCTCTATTCTGAGAGGTGGCCCGTCGGGCGGCCCGCCCCTATACGCACGGGTGGGATTTGCCGATGGATGGATGAAGAGTGGGTGCGTATCGACTTTCTGAACCATGAAGAGATGCCGGCTCCCGGCGCGTGGCCGTTGAAGCCGTATTCGTTCGGCATCTCCGTGGCGACGCATATCCTGGTGGTGCTGGCGCTAGTACAGCTGCCGGAAGGGGCGCTGACGGCGCCGGCGAAACGGGCGGATGAGTCCGTGATCGTGATTCCGAAGGAAAAAGTGTATTGGTACCCGATGAACCGGACGAAGCCGTCGCTGACGCCGGATCCGTCGGTTCCCGTGGCCGCGGTTTCCAGCGGGGAGATCCAACGTGCCACAGAGAGCGTGGTGGTGCGCCAGCCGGAGGCGCAGAGCCGGAAGCAGATGATCTGGCAGCCGGATACGCCGGCGCGCGTCACGGTGGATACGCCGTTGCCGGATATGGTGGCGATCCGGGAAAAGCCGCAGCCGAAGCCTTTTGTGCCCCCGGCTCCCAAGGCGCCGCCTCCCCCGCCGCAGCCGGCAATCGCGCAGCCGGAGGCGATTCCGCAGCAGCCAGCGGTAGCGGCGAGCGCGGTGGCCTTGGCGCCGCTGCCGACCCAGAAGCCGGCGCCGAAGACATTCGTTGCCCCGAAAGAACAGCCGCGGCTGCCGCAAGCGCCCGCCGCCATTGCCGAGGCGCCGCCGGTGCTGGCGGGAACACCCGCGGCCGGAGTCACCGCGGCCGTTCCGGCCGGGCTGGGCGGCATCCCGAACGCGAAGGCGCCGGCGAAGGCGTTCGTCCCTCCGCCGGCGCGGACGGCGGGAAATGGCCGGGCGCCGGGAGGCGCGGCGAGCGTGGAGGCGGCGCCGGAGATGGCGCTGGCCGGTACGGGCGCGGCCATGACGGCCGTGGTGATTGGCGTGAACCCGGTGCAGTCGGCGGCGCCGCCGCCGGTGGGGTCGAGGGCGGGGGAGTTTTCGATCGGCGCGACGGCCGGTGCGCCCGCCGCCGTGCGTGGCGCCGGGGGGGTGACCGTTCCCGGCGTCGCCGTTCGCGGAAGCGAGACCAGGGGGGGACTGAACTTTTTTGACCCGCCGGCGCCGAATCCTGCGGCGCCGCGCTTTGAGCTCCGCCTGCCGGCGTCGTCCTCCTCCATTTCCGCCCCGCTGCGGCCGGGCTCCCGCACGGTGCCCCGCTCCATTGAGGCGCTGTTTGCCGACCGCATTCTGTACACAATGGTGGTGGCCCGTCCGAACCTCACCGAATACACCGGGGACTGGACGATCTGGTTTGCCGAGAAGCCGGGCGCCGGCCTCGGTTCGGTGCAGATGCGCGCGCCGCTGCCCGCCCGGAAGGCCCTGGGAGGCGCAATTCCCGCCACCGCCACGGCAGCGAAAGAGGGGTTTGTGCAGGTGGCGGCCACAATTGGGGCCGACGGCCGAATCTCCCGGCTTGCCCCGCTACCGGGACGCGCGGCCGGACTGGCCGAGAAGGCGGCGCATGACCTGGGCGCATGGGAGTTCCGCCCGGCAACCCGCAACGGATCGCCCGTTCCGGTTGACGTGGTGATCGAACTCTTCTTCCGGGCTCCCTAGGGCCGGATTAGCGGCGCTCGACCGTTTCCCGCGTGGACGCCATCGCTTCGCGGACCGTCTCCCGCGCGATCGCGTCGGCCAGGCCATGCAGCTGTTGCGTCACGGCCTCCTGGTCATACGGGCGGGCCACGGACGCCTTTACGGGCGTGAGCGGCTCCTGTGGGATCATCGCCAGGTGCAGCGCCGCAATCCACTCCATCCCCTCATTGAGGAGACCCTTCGGACCGAGCCCGTCGCGGAGCCACTGCCCGGAAGTCGTCTCCGCCCGGAGACGCTGCCGCTGCGGCCGATAGCCCTCCTGCCGGTTTCGCCGGCCGAAGGAGTACAGCAGCGCGATCCCAGCCGCGCTAACTACCCAGGGGATCCAGATTATGCCCATATCTGCCCTATCGGCAGAATTCACAAAGTTTTTAGAGCTGTGGAAAAAAGTTGTGCTGTTTTCCCAAAAGAATGGTGTTACTTTAATTTAGGGGCTCTTTCGCTTGTCCGAAACTGCGCCAAGCTGCATCCAAGAAAGTTAGGATTTCTAGATGCTAGGACCATACGGAAGAGTACCCGTTATGAACGAAAGGAACGGTTCTTCCCCGGCTTTGCTTTAGACCGATCGGACCGTTCCATCTATAGAGGTATTCGCCGAATCAACTGTTACCGGCCGGGGGCAGATTCCTACGATTCGATGGGTGGCGCTGTGTTCGCCCCGTGGGTTTTTTCCCGTAGCACCCGCTCGGTGGTCTGGGAGAACAAGGTAAGTACGAATGGGTGCATGGGGTTATCCATGCTGCGGTGGAGGTTCACATAGTCGGCGCTCGACAGGGGGATGCGGAGTTGCCACATGGGCTGCTCGGGCGGCGGCGCGGAATCGAATAAGTGTCCTTGAAATGATAGTCTTACGCCCTGAAAACCGAACTCCTCACACCCGGCGCGGAGGGTCTCCCACAGCTCCTCCGGCGCGCCGGCGGCCACCATCGTAGCCTCATACTGTTGCAACCGCAGCTGGATATCGATCATGCTGCGAAGGGTTCCGCGCAGCACCATCTTCCGCGCCAGATTGAACTCCCCGTAGCCCAGATGCTGCACGCCAATCCAGGCAGCGGCGCAGAATAGGACCACGATCAGGCCGCCGATCTGCTCCTGGCTGACGTCCTGCAGCAACGAAAAAAGCGCCGCCAGTCCGCAGCCGCCGTACAGCAGCAGCACCGCGCGGCGGGTGGTAAGTCCTCGCGCCAGGAGACGGTGGTGAATGTGCTCCCGGTCGGCCTGAAAAATCGGTTGATTCCGGAGAAAACGGCGGGCAATCGAAACGGCTACTTCGAGTAGTGGGATGGCTAGTGCCATTAGTGGTGCTGTCATTCCCAGTACAGTTGCCGACTTATGGCTCCAAACGGCGCCGAAACAGCCGAGTAGAAATCCGATGAGAAGACTTCCGCAGTCGCCGAGGAAGATGGAGGCGGGATTGAAGTTGTAGCGGAGAAATCCCAGCAGCGCGCCAGCCAGCGGAGCGGTAACCAGCGCCAGTTCCATGTTCTGATGCGTGAGGGCGGCGATCATCATGGTCATCGCCGCAAAGAATCCAACGCCGGCGGCCAGGCCGTCCATGCCGTCAATCAGGTTGAGCGCATTGGAGCAGCCGACCAGCCAGAAGATGGTGACCGGGAGGCTGACCCAGATGGGGAGCGGGTCGCCCTGGAACGTAACGACCCCGAAGCCGGCCGAAAAGGCCAGTACGGCGGCGATCACCTGCCCCACCAGCTTCTGCCAGGCCTTTAGACTATAGATGTCATCCACCAGCCCGGTGGCGAAAATCGTCGCCGCCGCCGGCAGCAGCCGGATGCCGGCCGACAGCGCCACGGGGAGATCGAAAGGAACTTTCTGGTAGGGGGCAACCAGACTCAGGGCCAGTGCGCCGAGGTAGGCGACGACGATGGCGATACCGCCCAGCCGGGGGATGGGGCGGACATGAATTTTGCGGTCATTGTCCGGCGCGTCGACCCAGTTGCGCCGCAGCGCGTAGTCGCGCACAAACGGAGTCAACAGCAGGGAGATGAGAAAAGCGACCGCGGCCAGATCGAAGAGGATCAGCATGTCTGGGCGAGAAGGGTTCGCAGAACCCGTTCCGTGCCTCGGCTGCGGCTATAGTGATCTTCAAAGGCGCGGCGGGCGCGGCGGCCGGCGGCGGCGATTTCCGCAGGGTCGCGGGCCAGGCGGCGGAGAAGCGCGCCGATGGCGCCGTCCTCACCGGGCGCGAACTGCCATCCGCACTGATGACGGCGGATCACCACGGCGGGTGTCGCGTCAGGGTCGCCGATGAAGAGAATCGGCTTACCGGCTGCCAGCAGCGAATAAACTTTGCTTGGGACCACGGTCCCTTCACATCCGGCGCGCAGGGTGACGAGGCCGATATGCGCCGCCCGGAGGTTGGCGGCGAACTGCTCGCCGTCGCCATAGCCGGTGAAAGTCACGTTCGGAACCGCGGCGCCTGCGCAGACCGCCTCCAGCCCGGGCCGCGCGGCGCCGCCACCGGAGAATTGAAACCGGATATTGCCCTCACCGGCCAGGCCGGTGAGGACCCGGGCGACGGTATCCACCTCATGCGCCATGCCCAGATTGCCCGAGTAGAGCACGCGTAGCACGGCGGTGTCGCCAGACTCGGTGGACGAGGAGGGTTCGTCGGCCCAGTTTTCGGCGATGTGGATCTTCGACTCCGGGACTCCGGCGCGGGCCAGCCGCTCCTTCATGCACTCACCGAGCGCAATGACACCGTCGGCGCGGCGGCGCGACCAGGTGAAAATGCTCTGCAGCAGACGGGTCAGGGGCGAGGTGGGCGATAGCCCCCCGGTGGCGACAACAACGTCAGGGTAGACATCCATCTCCCAGATCCAGAGCTTCGCGCCGAGGCGCCAGCGCAGCAGGGCGGTGGCAACCGACAGCCCGGGCGGCGTGGTCATCGTGACGATCACATCCGCACCGCGCATCCAGAACAGGCGCCAGGCAGCAAAGACAAAGAACGAGCCCCAACTCAGCAGGCGGACCACCGGACTGCGGGCGAACGGCAGGGAGGGCACGCGGCAAATCGTCACCGGCGGCGGATCCCCCGCGCTCCCCTCGACATAACCCGGCCTGGAACAGATCACAGTTACCTGATGCCCCTGCTGCGCCGCATAACGGCAGACTTGGTCTAGTAGAACAGCTGTCGGGGCGTTGTCGGGCCAATAAAACTGGTTAACGAAGACAATCCGTTTCGGATCGGCGGCTGACAACAATCCTGACCCCTATTTAACAGTTAACTCCGGCTTTCAGGCTACCAACATGGCCCTCGCCTTGACAATCTTTTGCGGAAACCGGCTACTGCAGTGCGAGGCTGAGGCGCTCGGAACTGCCCACGTCGTTCGTCACCACCACGGAAACCGATTCAAAACTGTTGATGAGCGGCTCACTGGCCGCCGAAGCCGTCCGGAAGCTGAACGGCAGCGTCAACGTGAACTGGCCGCCAAAGGCCTGCGACGTGCTGCTGCGGAACCAGGACGCGGCCACGCCCTCGATATTGATGGGAAAGCGCGTCTCGCCCACTTTGGCGCCCGCGCGGGGCGAAAACTCGACCTCGACGGAGCGAAGCGACCGCGTGGTCGTGAACCCGCTCACCGTCAGGACGATGGCATCGGCCGATCGGGCGGCCGGCTGGAGATCGATCAGCCCGGGAGCGCGGCGAGGCACCGTGAGCGTCAGCACCTTCTCGCCCTGCTCGGGCGGGGTAAGCTCCAGGCCCGTCTGGGTGGCGAATGCCGGGGTGATGGTGATAGTCCCGGCGACGGTGCCGGTCTGCAGCCGGATCTCCCTGGCCCCGTTCGGGAAGACCGCCTCGGTACTGCCTGCGGGGATGGTGAAGCCCACCGTACGGCCGCCGGAGGCAAACAGCACGGCCGGGTCGACCGCGAACGACTCCGAATCAATCGCGATCGTCAGCGTTCCCTGCAGCGGAATCGGATAGGGATCGAGCAGCGAGAGGCGAACGCCGGGCTGCTGGAACGGTTCCACTGCGCCGGAGGCGCCGCCGAACCGATAACCGGGCAGCGGAGGAGGCTCCGACGCGAAACCCGAGAGAGTAAAGACCTGCGTATCCACCAGCAGTTGCGAGGTGGACAGTCCCGTCACTGCCGGACGGTAGATGAGATTGAATCCGAGGGTCGCGCCGGGCTCCAGCGACGCCGGCAACGGCGGCATCTGCTCAATCCGGAACACGCCCCGCGTGTCGGCGATGCCGAGGCTGGTGATCACGCCCGGCGCCGTGCCTTCATTGCGGATTTCAAATCGCGTCGTGCTGGTCTGGCCCACCGGCAGCGGACTGAACAGGATCGCGCCCGGACTCTGCACGGCCGTGGCCGTGGTGCCGTTGTTGTAGGAGAACGTCAGCCGGCTGCCGATGCCGTTGCCGGCGATCTCAAACAGATCGTTGCCGACCCGCAGCCGCCCGGTAAGCCTCCCGGGCTGGGTGGGCTGGAAAACGAGCGTGAACGTCAGGAACTCGTTCGGCGCCAGGGGGAACGGAAGGAACGGAAGGTCGGTAACGGCGAAGTTGTTTCCCGAAACGCTGATCAGATTGACCGGTCCGGTGGCATTCCCGTTGTTGCGGACCTGCACGATGTAGGAGAACCGCTCGCCGACCTTGGTGTCGGGAACCGGGATCACCTGATTGGGCTGGACCGTAACGGGATCTCCCGACTCCGGCAGCAGCTCATAGGAAAACGTCGAGCCGGAACCGGCGCCCGTCAGAGCGATCGTCGCCGTCTCCGAGCCGAAGGCGATCTGCAGGGTGCCGGTATCTGGCCCGAGCTGCTTCGGCGAGTAGCGGATGCCGAACTGCAGGTTCGCGCCGCCGGCCAGGGAGGTGGGCAACAGCGGAAGCGAGACCAGCTGAAACGCATCCCCGGTCACGGCCACTGACCGGACCACGCCCGTGCCGCTGCCGCGATTCAGGACAACAAACGTGGCCGCGACGGTGGCGTTCACCGGCACTTCCCCATAGGCAAGCGTCCCGCCATTGGCGACGGGCGTGATATTGCCGTTGGTCGCCAGGGCGTAGCTCAGCGTAAGATCCGGCGTGGTTCCGGTGAGATTCAACAGAATGCTGCCGTTGGTGGAGGCGGCGCTGGCGTTGGCGCCCGGTTCCGTAAATCCGAGCGACAGCTGCGCACCGGCCGCCGCCACCGAGGTGGGCGAATAGGTGACATCGAAGCTGAGCGAGGTGTTCGGCTCCAGCCGGACCGGGAGCTGCCCGATGGCGGAGACGGAAAAGGCCGCGGAGCCCAGCAGCGAGGGAGCGGCAGCGAAAACCGCCGCTGAACTGCCCTGGTAGGTGATGGTGACGTTCAGGGTGGCCGGCCTTCCGACGCCGGCCGCCGTAAGGTTCAGAGTGGAACCGTTCGGCACGACAAAGACGTTATCCTGCTGCCGGACACGGATCTGAATGGCCGAGCCGGTTTGCGCCACGGCGGGAAGTCCCGCCGCCAGGCACAGGAGCAGAGCTGAGGTCCGCGTCATCATTTCAGGTCTCCGGTGGGAATAAAGGCTGTCGTCAGGCCGTTCCGGAAATGCAGGATCGAAAAGGGCTCCCCGGCGGCCGCGGCCGGGTTGAGCACAAAGCCGCCGCGCGCAAGCGGCAGGAAGGCGGTGGGCTCGGCGTCGAGGGAGATTTCGGCCGTCGCGGTCCCGCTCGTAATCCCATAGGAGCGCAGCAGGCGGGCAGAGCGCAGGGCCACATACAGGGTGCCACCATCGGCGGAAAGCAGCAGCGACGACGGGTCTTCCACCGCTTCGCCCTCGGCCAGTAGCGGCCGCTGCGTCATCGCGCCGTCCACTATCTCGATGGCGTAGATCTGCCCGGTGGCCGCATCGGCCACATAAAGGGCACTGCCGTCCGTGACGGCCGCCGCCGGGCGATCGAACACACCGATCTGCTCCAGCGCCGTATCCGGCGTGAGCCGGTAGACGATCCCGGCAACGGCAAGAATCGCCGTCCGGCCATCCGGGTAAGCGGCCAGCAGCCGGGCGCCCTCCGGCAGCTC
>CAZWDD010000258.1:0-8227 GCA_964632345.1 uncultured Solibacteraceae bacterium
CGATGTCCATCTGGTGCACGCCCTGATTGCCCAGGTCGCCGTTGCCGGTGTCCCAGAACCAGTGCCAGTTGTAGGCGAACCGCAGCTCGTTATAGGGACGCATCGGCGCCGGCCCCAGGAACATGTCCCAATCCAATCCCGGCGGCACGGGGCCATCGGGCTTCCGCCCGATCGACTTCCGCCGCTTGTAGCAGAGGCCCTTGGCCATGTAGACGTTGCCGATAATGCCGTCCTTCAGCGCCTGCATCGCCTCGATGACGTGCGGCGTCGAACGGCTCTGCGAGCCGATCTGGCACATCCGCTTGTACTTCCGCGCCGCCGCGATCATCTGTTTGCTCTCGAACGGATTGTGGCTGGCCGGCTTCTCGCAGTAGGTGTCCTTGCCCGCCTGCATCGCCCAGATCGCCCCCAGCGCGTGCCAGTGGTTCGGCGTCGCCATGCTGACGGCGTCAATGTCCTTGCTGTCGAACAGCTTCCGCATATCCGGGTATTCGGCGGCCTTGTCCTGTCCGGCTTTGACAATCCGCGCGTTGGCCCGCTCCCGCGCCGCCTGGTTCACGTCGCAGATGGCGGCCATCTGCGCGCCGGGAATCTGCAGATACGAACCGAGGTGCGCGTTGCCGCGTCCGCCGAGCCCGATCAGCCCCACCCGCACACGGTCATTCGCCCCCAGAATACGACGGGAGCCGATCGATAGCGCCGCGGCGCCGGTGATGAGAAGTTTTCTACGTTCCATGGAGTCCTCTGCCAACTAGCAAAAGTATAATTGAGGTTTCCTTCCCCGGGATACCGCAACCGGATCTTCGATGTCAGACGTACCCTTCGTTCACCTTCACTGCCACACCGATTACTCCCTGCTCGACGGCGCCTGCGAAATCAAGCAACTGATGGGCATCGCCGCCAAGGAGGGCATGCCCGCCATTGCCATGACCGACCATGGCAACCTGTTCGGCGCGATGGAGTTCTACAACTCCGCCCGCGACAAGGGCGTCCACCCGGTCATCGGCTGCGAGGTCTATGTGGTCGACGACCACAAGAAGCAGGCCGGCCGCTACAACCACCTGGTCCTGCTGGCGCAGGATCAGGACGGCTACCGCAACCTGATCAAGCTGGTCTCCACCGGCTACCTGGACGGCTTTTACTACAAGCCGCGCGTCGATAAAGACCTGCTGCAGCAGCACGCCAAGGGGCTGGTGTGCCTGTCGGCGTGCCTGCGCGGCGACGTGAACGAAGCGCTGCTCGAAGACAAGTACGAAAACGCCCGCCAGCTGGCCGGCAGCTATGCGGAGATCTTCGGGCGGCAGAACTTCTTCCTGGAGATTCAGGATCACGACCTGGACCAGGACCGGAAGCTGATTCCGGAAGTGGCGCGGCTGGCGCGGGACATGGACCTGCCGCTGGTGGCCACCAACGACGCCCACTACCTGCGCAAGGCCGACGCGCGGGCGCACGACATCTTCATGTGCATCTCGACGGGGAAGACCTACAACGACCCCAACCGCATGAAGTGGGACAAGCCGGCGTTCTACATCAAGAACAAGCAGGAGATGGAGGAGCTGTTCTCCAACTACCCGCAGTCGCTGGTGACGCCGTATGAGATCGCCATGAGCTGCAAGGTGAAGCTCGAAGAGGTAAAGGAGCCGTTCCCGAAGTTCGACGTGCCGCCGGGCCATTCGATCGACAGCTTCTTCGAGTATGCCGTGCGCGAGGGGTTCGAGAAGCGGCGGCCGCGGCTGGAGTACATGGCCGCGCGCGGCCAGCTGCGCCACCACATGGAGGAGTACGAGGAGCGGCTTTCGCGCGAGATCAGGACGATTCAGCAGATGAAGTTCTCCGGCTACTTCCTGATCGTGTGGGACTTCATCCGGTATGCGCGGGAACAGAACATTCCGGTGGGCCCGGGCCGCGGCTCGGCCGCCGGCTCGCTGGTCTCCTTCGCGCTCACCATCACCGACATCGACCCGCTGCAGTACGGCCTGCTGTTTGAGCGCTTCCTGAACCCGGAACGCATCAGCATGCCCGATATCGATACGGACTTCGAGCCGCGCGGGCGCGGCAAGGTGATCCAGTACGTCACCGAGAAGTACGGCCGGGAGCAGGTGGCGCAGATCATCACCTTCGGCACGCTCGGCGCCAAGGCGGCCATCAAGGACGTGGGCCGCGTGCTGGAGATGAGCTTCGGGGAAGTGGACAAGCTGACGAAGCTGGTGCCGCCGACGCTGAACATCAAGCTGAAGGACGCGCTCGAACAGGAGCCCGGCTTCGGGGAGGCGGCCAAGGCCGATCCGCGCGTGGGCGATGTGCTGGAAGTGGCGCAGCGGCTGGAGGGGATGGCGCGCAACGCCAGCGTCCACGCGGCCGGCGTCGTCATCTCTCCGGAGCCGCTCAAGAACCTTGTTCCGCTCTACAAGACGAACAAGGAGGAAATTGTCACCCAGTACGACATGAGCGGGCTGGAGAAGCTCGGCCTGCTGAAGATGGACTTCCTGGGGCTGACGACGCTGACGATTGTCGACGATGCGTTGAAGCTGATCGAGCAGAACCGCGGGAAGCGGATCGTGATGGAAGAGATCCCGCTCGACGATGAGTTCACGTATCAGGAGATCTTCCACAAAGGCAACACGTCGGGGGTGTTCCAGTTTGAATCGAGCGGGATGCAGGACATTCTGCGGCGGTCGAAGCCGGAGCGGATCGAGGATCTGTGCGCGCTGAACGCGCTGTACCGGCCGGGCCCGATTCAGGGCGGCATGATCGACGACTTCATCGCGCGCAAGCACGGGAAGAAGGAAGTGGTCTACGACCTGCCGGAGCTGGAGCCGCTGTTGTCGGAGACTTACGGCGTCATCGTGTACCAGGAGCAGGTGATGCAGATTTCGGCGGTGCTGGCGGGCTACTCGCTGGGCGACGCCGACATTCTGCGCCGCGCGATGGGCAAGAAGAAGGCCGAGGAGATGGAGAAGCAGAAGGCGCGGTTCCTGACGGGCGCCGGCAAGAAGGGCTTCAACCTGAAGAAGGCCGAGAAGATCTTCGACCTGATGGCGCAGTTTGCCGGGTATGGGTTCAACAAGTCGCACTCGGCGGCGTATGCGTATCTGGCCTACATCACGGCGTACCTGAAGGCGCACTACTCGATTGAATTCATGTCGGCGCTGCTGACGTCGGAAACGGGCAGCACGGACAAGGTGGTGAAGTACATCAACGAGTGCCGGGACCGCGGGATACAGGTACTGGCGCCGGATGTGAACAAGAGCCTGTTGTCGTTCGCGCCGGACGGGGAGGCGATTCGTTTCGGGCTGGGGGCGATCAAGAACCTGGGCCAGGGGGCGGTGGAATCGATCCTGGCGGCGCGCAAGGAGCATGGCGCGTTCAAGAACTTTTTCGAATTCGCCGAGCAGGTGGACCTGACGGCGGTGAACCGGCGGGCGATTGAATCGCTGATCAAGGCCGGGGCGATGGACAATCTGCAGGGGACGCGGAGCCAGTTGTTCGCGGCGATTGACCGGGCGATGGAGCACGGGCAGAAGGTGCGGCGGGACAAGGAGTCCGGGCAGGGCGGATTGTTCGGCGACATGTTCGGCGGAGAGGACGCGCCGCAGGAGGAGCTGCCGCAGGTGCCGGAGTGGAAGCGGATGCAGGCGCTGCAGGGCGAGAAGGAGATGATCGGGTTCTTCGTGACGGGCCATCCGCTGGACGACTTTGAAGACCGGGTGGCGGATCTGCGTTCGCACGAGACGGACCAGTTGGGCGATCTGCCGCGGAACTTCGAGGTGAAGCTGTGCGCGATCCTGACGAACATCCAGCGGCGGCGGTCGAAGGAAGGTAAGCCGTTCGTGACGCTGGGGGTGGAAGACCACAAGGGCGTGCTGGAGGGAATGATCTTCAACGGGCGGGACAACGACCAGTTGATTGAGCAGTTGTCGCCGCATCTGGTGAACGACCTGGCGTGCCTGATTACGGCGACGGTGATGCCGGACGAGGGGGCGGCGCCGCGGCTGCGGATCAAGGACCTGCTGCCGCTGGCGAACGCGCGGGCGCCGCTGCCGTCGCTGATCGCGATCCGGGTGAAGCTGCAGCAGAACGGGCACGACCCGGTGACGGAGCTGCACGAGCTGTTCCAGCGGAAGCCGGGGGCGGCGCAGGTGCGGCTGCGGCTGGAGTCGCCGCGGGACTTTTCGCTGATTCTGGACGTGACGGAGCGGGTGCGGCCGGACCGGGAGTTCCGGAAGGCGGTGGAGGCGATTTGCGGAGCGGAATCGCTGGAAGTGTTGCAGAATTAGGGCGGGATGCCGCTCGACGCACAGTCAGTGTGGAACGTCCTGATCGCCGCGCTGGGAGGCGCGGGGATCGGGATGGAGCGGCAGTGGTCGGGGCATGCGAGCGGGCCGGAGGCGCATTTCGGGGGGATCCGGACGTTCACGCTGCTTGGGTTGCTGGCGGGCCTGGCAGGGCTGTTGGGATCGTTTGGGTTCGGGTGGGCAGCGGGCTTACTGGTGGGCGGCGGGGTGGCGTTGATTGCGATCGGCTACCGGGCGGCGAGCCGTGTGGACATTGACGGGACGACGGAGGTGGCGGGGCTGGTGGTGCTTGCGGCGGGGGTGCTGGCAGGGTTGGGGCACGGAGGGATGGCGAGCGGAATTTTCGCCGGGACGATGCTGCTGCTGGTGGAGAAGAGCCGGCTGCATGAGGCGATTGCGCGGATTCCGGGACCGGGGCTGAAGGCGGCGGCGCGGTTTGCGGTGATGGCGCTGGTGGTGCTGCCGGTGTTGCCGGAGGGTCCGTTCGGGCCGTGGGGCGGGATACGGCCGCGGCAGTTGTGGATGCTGGTGCTGTTCTTTTCGAGCCTGAGCTTTGCGGGGTACGTGGCGCGGGGGATCGCGGGACCGGGGCGAGGCTATATCCTGACGGGATTTCTGGGTGGGCTGGTGTCGTCGACGAACGTGACGTGGACGTTTTCGCGGCTGAGCCGGCGGGAGAGCGAGATTGCGGGGCCGCTGGCGCTGGGGGTAGTGGCGGCGTGCACCGTGATGTACTTCCGTGTGCTGCTGGCGCTGGCGGTGCTGGAGTTGACGATGGCGGCGGCGCTATGGCCGTGGCTGCTGCTGCCGGGAATGGTGGGCGTGGGGCTGGTGGCGTTCGGGTTGTGGCGGCATCCGGTGGCATCAGACGGGGAGGGGGCGGTGGCGAATCCGCTGGAGCTGGGGGCGGCGTTGCAGATGGCGCTGCTGTTCCAGGTGGTGCTGTACGGGGTGTACTGGGCACGGGAGTGGGGCGGGGGCGCGGGGCTGGTGGCGTCGGGGGCAGTGTTGGGGTTGACGGACGTGGATGCGTTGACGATTTCGATGGCACGGTCGGCGGCGGATGCGTCGGCGAAGACGGCGCTGCTGGCGGGGGTGTTGTCGAACGGGGTGGTGAAACTGGGGATCGCGGTGACGGTGGGAAAGGGGCGGTACCGGCGGCTCGCCGGGGGCGGGCTGGGGTTGCTGGCGGCGGCGTCGGCGGTGGCGGTGTGGGCGGTTGCGCGGGGTTGAGGCCGGGTGTAGCATCGGGGCATATGGATGCCGCGATTTTCGTTTCGCTGTTTTGCGCGATATTTCTTCCGTTCTACTTCGGGGTGACGCCATCAAGAGCGGAGCAGGAGAAGGCGCGCGAGCGGCGGATGGCGGCGCACCGGATGCAGGCGCGGCTATTGCGGCTGGATATCTGAGCCGGCGGGGGAAAGAGGCAGGGCGAGGGGAGGCGGCACGGGGGCTTCGAGTTGGAGGGGCGCGCCGGTGACGGGGTGAGGGAGGTGAAGGAGGTGGGCGTGGAGGAGATAGCCGCCATCACCGGGGAGGCCGGGGAGGTGGGGCAGCGGGAGGCCGGAGGGGCCGTAGAGGGGGTCGCCGACGAGGGGGTGGCCGATGGAGGCGAGGTGGATGCGGATCTGGTGGGGGCGGCCGGAGCCGAGGCTGACCTCAAACAGAGTCGTGGAGGCGGTGCGGGCGAGCACTGTGGCGGAAGAGGACGAGGGCTTGCCGCCGGGGAGGGCGGCCCAGACGGAGCCGATGAGCGGATGGGGGACGAGGCCGATGGCGGTGCGGATTTCGTAGGAGTCCTTGGCGGCAACGTCTTGCGCGAGGGCCCGGTAGATCTTCCAGACTTCGGGTGTATTCCAGGCGGTGAAGAGGCGCGAAGCGGCCAGAGAGGTTTTGGCGAACAGGACGATGCCGGTGGTGGCGCGGCCGAGGCGGTGGACGGGACTGGCGGCCGGGGTACGCTTGCGGACGAGGTGGAGGAGAGTATTGTCCATGAAGCCGCCGCCGGGGAGGGTGGGCAGGCCGCCGGGTTTGTGGACGGCGAGGAGATGGGAATCCTCGAACAGGACGTCAAAGTGAAGCGGGGCGGGGGGTTCGTCCCAGGCGGGGCGGTTCCAGACGAGGGTCTGGCCGGCCCGGAGGGTTTCGTCGCCGGTGGCGGGGAGGCCGTCGAGGGTGACCTCGCCGTTGTGGAGCTTCCGATGCCAGGATTCCCGGGAGGAGTGGGGATAGCGCGCGGCGAGGTGGGCGAGCAGGGGCTGGCCATGGTACCTGCTGCTGACGACGGACGTAAAGGCATGGCCCCGGTTGCGCATGTCCCTAGAGTGTACAGGACGGGCGGCCGCGGGGCCTGCACCGGTTAGAGTTCGCGAATGCGGAGGTTGCGGAACTCGACGTGGGAGCCGTGGCCGAGAAAGCCGATGTGGCCGTGGGCGCGGCGGATGCCGGGGTGCTTCTTAATGACTTCGGGATCGGTGACCTTGGCGAGATCGCCTTCGGTGATGACCTTACCGTTAAGGGTGACCTTGATTTTGGAGCCCTTGACGTGGATCTCCTCGACGTTCCATTCGCCGGCGGGCTTCAGAGCGTCGGCCTTGGCGGGGATGACGTCATAGACGCTGCCGTGGTGCTGGGAGGGCTTGAGCTTGCCCTTGTACTTTTCGTGGTCGTGGTCGAGGATCTGGATTTCCATGCCCTGGTAGGCGGCGTCGCCTTCGAGAGGGGCGCGGATGCCGATGCCGTTGTTGCCGCCGGGCTCCATTTTGAACTCGAAGCGGAGGATGAAGTCGGCGTACTCCTTTTGGGTGAAGAGATTGCCGCCACCTTCTGTGGGGCAGACGATGACGCCGTCCTTGACGACGTAGCCGGGGCCGCGGCCGCGGACGAGCTGCCAGCCGTCGAGGGTCTTACCATCGAAGAGTTCGGTGAAGCCTTTTTCGGCGGAGAAGGCGGCGAGGGCGGCGAGGGCGAAGAGCGTGAGGGTGCGCATAGTTTTTGTACTCCCTAGATTATCGTGCGACGGCGCCTGTTGCGGCGGCGCTGGCGGGGCCGTTGACGGTCTGCTGGTAGGACTCGCGGATGGGGGCGGGCAGGGTGGCGACGAGGGCATCGATGCGCTGCCGGATCTGTTGGACGATGGCGGGGTTCTCTTCGGCGACGTCGAAAGACTCGTCGGGGTCCGCGACGACGTTGTAGAGCTCGGGGTTTTTGAGGCGGATGTTTTTGCGGCCGCCGGCGGGGGCGGGGCTATAGGTGACGTTGTTATAGCGGGAGAGGTGGAGCTTCCACTGGCCCCAGCGGGCGCACTGGATGTGGACGTTATCGAAGTAGAGAATGACGTCGCGCTCGATGGTGGATTTGGCGCCGGTGAGAAGGGGGGAGATGTCGATGCCATCGACGGGGCGGGCGGGGAGGGCGGCGCCGGTGAGGGAGCAGAGGGTGGGGGTGATGTCCATGGTGGAGACGAGGGAGTGGGAGACGCGGCCGCGGGGGATGCGGCCGGGGGCCCAGGCGATGAGGGGGACGCGGACGCCGCCCTCCCAGGTCATGCCTTTGCGGCCGCGGAGTTTGCCGGGGCTGCCCTGGAACCAGGGGCCGTTATCGGAGGAGAAGAGAAAGAGGGTGTTTTTGTCGAGGCCGTGCTTCCTGAGCGCGGCAACGAGTTCGCCGACGGACCAATCGAGTTCGGCGATGACGTCGCCGTAGATGCCGTGGGGGCTTTTGCCGCGGAATGCCTGGCTGGCGCCGAGGGGGATGTGGGGATAGGTATGAGGGAAGTAGAGGAAGAAGGGGGCGGATTTGTTCTGCTCGATAAATTGGACGGCACGTTCGGTGTAGCGGGGAGTAAGGGTATCGAGCGGGGCTTCCTCTTCGAGCACCTTTTCGCCGTCCATGAGCCAGCGGGGCGACATGTCGTTGGAGTAGGGGATGCC
>CAZWDD010000259.1:0-2168 GCA_964632345.1 uncultured Solibacteraceae bacterium
GGTTGTTCGGGTTGAGAGGGGCGGTGCCCCGATGTCGGCCCTCTAAAAATCGACGCCGGGGGACCATTCCCCAGCCGGTTAGCACCTTGGCCAGGGTCACTACGTCCTGCTGGGTGTAGCCGCCATCAACGCCGAGGGTGTGTAGTTCCATCAGCTCGCGGGCGTAGTTTTCATTGAGTCCTTGCTGACGTCCCCGTGCACCGGGGCTTTCTGGAGCGGTGTTCTGCCAGTTGTCCAGGTAGAACAACATCGCCGGATGGTGGGCCGTAGCCCCTAACAGATCGCGAAAACGGCCCATGGTGTGCGGGCGGATTGCCTGCTCCTCGTAGGCGCCAACCCAGATAAGGTCCAGCCCCTTGGGGGCGAATACGTTGAAGTGGTTGAACCAGAAATCCGTCATCACCTCCTGTAACTGTCGCTCACTCAAGACTCCCCGCATTAGGCGGGCCTGCGATGCTTCTTTGAGAACGATTTAAGCCTTCTTTCTTGCGGCGCGAAGTTCCTCCTCCGTTGGGGCGGCTCCGCCTTTGAGTCGGGCCGGAATTGGGGAATACTGCTGGAACAGTTCCGCCTGGCTCAGCCGACGTGTTGGCATCGCGTTCAGGGACTCCGTCAGGGACGAGGGCTCAGCTAGGGTCTGGGGAGAGAGCTGCTGGTTGAGATAAGCTTCCACCCCCATCGCTTTTACACGGGCTACATCGCCAGGTCGTGGGCCAAACGCCAGGCGATTCAGGAGATGGAGAGCCTCCTGGTCGGAGGTGTTCGATGCGGTGGCCTCCCACTGTGGCAACGCTGCTATCCCTGAGAGCTGAACCGAGCAAAAAACGGTTAATAGCACTCCCAAGTACTGCTTTTTTCGCATCTGCTACCCCCTTGCCTTCTGTATGGGTTGCCTGTATTGGATACGCCTCCCGCGAGCAAAAAGTTTCAGAAAATGGGAAGATTTAGGGGGCTGGCTAATTTTGTTTACAAACCTGAATCTGTTCGCCCCGGCAGCATTCATCCACATTGATGTGGCAGATGCTGCATTGGCCGTGGCCATGCACCCACACGATGGGGGCATGGTGACCACAGTAAGGGCACAGTGGATGCTGGGTCTGTGGCATAAGAGGGACTCCTGAAAAACAGACGGACCCCGATTATAAATTGGGGGCAGCGGTGTAATTCATAATAATCTGTTCCAGCCAGCGACGCGAGCTGACCAGCGACTGCCAATCGATGCGTTCCCGGACGGTGTGGGCCTCCTCAATCTGGGGACCAATCAGCACGGCGTCAAACGGCTCCCCATAGGCGTTGGTCTTGTTGGCCAGGATGCTGGCTTGGGCGGCGGCGTGGATGGGCCCCACAGCCACCGTGGGGCCACCCATTTGCTGAGACGCCTGGCTGGCCAACCCTGGTAAGGGGGAGGAGGGATTGGCCTCCCAGGCCGGGTATTCTTCGGTGACGGCCATCTTCAGTTGGATCTGAGGCTGGATGGCTTGGGCCTGCCGCTCGATGGCCTTTAGCTCCTGGGCCATCCGTTCCAGCTCCGCCCGCTGCGCCTCGGCGCTGGCGCTGCGCAGCATGATGCCCAGTCGAGCCTTTTCAGGAATGGCGTTGTAGGCAGACCCACCCTGGATCAGGCCGATATTCTTGGAGATGAGCGGAATCTGGGGATACTGCGGGTGCGTGCCGATAACCCCAGTGCCCAGTCGTTGAGCGATCTGGGAGGCCAGCATGATGGCGCTGAGGCGGTTGGGCTTGTTGATATCCGCCCCGGAATGGCCGCCTTGAAGCCCCTCAATGTCGATATCAATGACCACAGCACTGGCCAGGCCGGTGGTGACTTTAAAGGCGTCGAACTCATCCACCACCAGTACGTGCTTGGCCTTGAACTTGGTACTGTCCAGGGTCTTCAGCGAGTCGCAGCTACTCTCTTCGTCGGGGGAGAACAGCAGCTCCAGTGGCACATGCGGAATGAGGGAGGGTTGCTCCGGATGTTTCCCCAGCAGGCGAGCGACGGTATCGATGATCATGGCCACTCCGCCTTTGTCATCGGCCCCGAGCGTGGTGGTACCGTCTGTGGCGATGAAAGACCGGCCCCCCCGGTTTACTAACACCGGGGTAATGGGGCGGTTCGGTCGTTCCGGGTCTCCGGGGACGATATCCAGATGAGCGGTGAGCATCAG
>CAZWDD010000259.1:2178-8181 GCA_964632345.1 uncultured Solibacteraceae bacterium
CGGCCGTCGGTTTTCATAGCCTGGACTGCCGGGAACGCGGACGATTAGCGATCCATTGGACTCTTTCACGATATCGGTGATTCCCATTTGCTGGAATCGGGCCGAGACCATACCTTTGACCAGGCTCAGGTTCTGCCTGATGGATTCTTCAAACCGGGGATCCTTCTGGGGGGTGGCGGATGGGAATTGGATCAGCTCCAACATGGTTTTCACCACGGGATATTGCTGGGCAATGGCCTCTAACGTGAGGGTCGATGGCGGGCTGCCAGGGGGAGCGGGAGGAGGGGGCGACGGCGATGTGGGCGGAGAAGGGGTCGTCGGCGTTGAGGATGGCGGTGGCGGGGGCGAAGTCGGGGCCGAACAGGCGGGCCTTGGCGGCGCCGTAGGCCTCCATGGTGCCGTGGAAGTCGAGGTGATCGCGGGTGAGGTTGGTGAAGACGGCGGCGGCGAGTTGAAGCCCTTCGACGCGGCCGAGGGCGAGGGCGTGGGAGGAGATCTCCATGGTAAGGAAGCGGCCGCCGAGGTCGCGGGTCTCGGCGGCGAGGCGGAAGACGTCGAGGGACTCGGGAGTGGTGTTGACGGCCGGGAGCGGTTCACCGCAGCGGTGATAGCCGATGGTGTTGATGAGTGAGGTTTTGCAGCCGGCGTGCTGGAGGATGCCATCGGTGAGCATGGTGCCGGTGGACTTGCCGTTGGTACCGGTGAAGCCGATGACCTGCAGGGCGGTGTCGGGGTTCTGGTAGAAGCGGCGGGCGGCGGCGGCAAGGGCGCGGCGGCCGTGGGCGACGACGATGTGGGGATGCCCGGGCGGGACGGCGGGCGGCGTATCGTAGACGACCGCGACGGCGCCCCGGGCGAGCGCATCGGCGGCGAAGCGGCCGCCATCGACATTGCTGCCGGGGAAGGCGAAGAACAGGTAGCCCGGCGCGGCCTGGCGGGAGTCATAGGCCAGGCCGAGCACAGGCACCTGCAATAGTTCGGGAGAGGAGACGGCGACGAGGCCGGCGCCCTGGAGGAGTTGTTCAACCGTCATGGGCACCTACTGTCCGAACACGACCCGAACGCGTTTTTCCCCGGCGATAATGGAGCCGGGGACGGGGTCCTGCGCGCGGGCGATGCCGCGGCCGACGGGTTCGACGCGCCAACCTTCGGCGGTGGACTTGGCGAGGACGGCACGAAGCGTGAGGCCCTGGAAGTCGGGGACGCGGGGTCCGCTGACGAGAGCGGGGTCGGCGGGCGGAGGCGGCTCGGCGCGGACAGCGACTTGCGGCGGAGCGGCGGAGGCCGCTTCCGGGGCAGCGGGGACAGGCTGTTCCTCCTCGATCAGATCCTTGCGGACGCCGAGGGTGCGGAGGGCGGCCGAGGCGACCTCGCGGAAGACGGGGGCGGCGGTGACACCGCCGTACTTGTAAGAGCCGTTGATGGAGACGGAGACGACGATGGCCGGGTCGGCAACGGGGGCGAAGCCGACGAAGGAGGAGTTGTAGCGGTGGAGGTATTTGCCGGTGCGGGGATCGACCATCTGGGCGGTGCCGGTTTTGCCGGCGACGGTATAGCCCTTTTTGAGGCTGGCTCCCTTCCCGGTGCCTTCGAGGACGACCTTTTCGAGCATCCGGCGGAGTTCGATGGCGGTCTCCGGCTTGATGCGCTGCTCGGGCGGGGCGGGGGCGGGGTTTTCCATCTTGCCGGTGCCGGGGTGCTGGCGGGCTTTGACCAGGCGCGGCTTGACGAGCGCGCCGTTGTTGGCAATGATGCCGAAGGCCTGGGCGAGTTGGAGCGGGGTGGCCATGAGTTCGTGGCCCATGGCGACCGAGCCGATGGAGGAGACGCCCCAGTCGCGAATCGGGTGGACCTTGCCGCCGGACTCGCCGGGCAGTGGAAGTCCAACGCGATAGCCGAAGCCGAACTTTTCGGTGTAGGCGTGCATCCGCTTGTTGCCGACGGTGAGGGCGATATTGATGGCGCCGATGTTGCTGGACTTGGCCAGGACCATGGTGACGGGCAGGTAGGAGTAGGGGTCGTGATCGTGAATGACGCGGCCAGGGAAGCGGATGACGCCGTTGCCGCAGTTGATGACCGTCTCCGGGCGGATGCGGGTGGTTTCGAGCGCGGCGGCGACGGTGACGGCCTTGAAGACACTGCCGGGTTCAAAGGGAGCGGAGATGGCCAGGTTCATGCGCTCCAGCATTTCGTCCTCGTTTTTGGGACGAATGCGGGGGTCGAAGAACGGGTAGGAGGCCATGGCGAGAACGTCGCCGGTTTTGGGGTTGAGGACAACGACGGTGCCGGAGGGAGCGCCCTCCTTTTCGATGGCTTCTTTCAGAGCTTTCTCGGCGGCGTACTGAATGGCTTCGTCGATGGTGAGGGTGATGTTCCAGCCGGGTTCGGGCTTCTCTTCGTTGATGACCTCGCCATGATAGTCGCGGTTGCGGGAGTCACGGAAGTAGTGCATGCGGCCGGGGACGCCGGCGAGTTCCTCTTCCAGGCCGCGTTCGACGCCGGCATCGCCATGGCCGTCGCGGTTGACCCAGCCGACGACATGGGCGGCGAGCGATCCCTTCGGGTACTCACGGCGGTAGGTGTCTTCAACGGTGAAGATATCGAGTTTGCTGCCGCGGAGGCGTGCGATATCGTCTGCGGTGGCGTCTTCGGAGATGACGAGATAGCCGTTGCGGGCGTTGCGGGCTTCCACAATCTGGTCGATGAGGGGCTTTGCGGGGACGCCGAGGAGCTGTTCGATGACCGAGGCGGCAAAAGCCTCGCCGCCTTTGGAGATGCGGAGGGGATTGATGGCGACGCGGCGGATGGGAACCGAGAGGGCAAGTGGGCCGCCGCCCTCACCGCCGCTGCTGATGGTGCCGCGTGGGGCCTGGACTTGAACAATGCGTTCCTGCTGGCGGCTGGCAGCCGCGCGAAGCGTTTCGTGCTCGAGGACGTGGAGTTGGAAGAGCCGGGCGAAGAGGACGACTCCCCAGAGGATTCCAAACCACGCCACGAGGGTTAGCCGCTTGAATGCCTGCGGCTCGACCGTCGTTTCCATGGGCGCTCCTTTCGAGCCATTCCGGTAGAGGGAATGGAGGTAAAGGTTAAGGGGGAGGTGTTACAGAAAAGCGGGACAAAGACCACCCGTGCCGCCGCGGGGGAACGGCGGCGCGGGTGGCTGGGTAAAAACCGTTACTTTTCGCGGTTCATCGCGACGTCGGCCGGGCGGGTCTCGTTGAGGACGACCAGAGTTTCGGGCGAGGGGTCGAGGAACCGCTGGTTGCGGGCGGCGCGGGCGAGGGCCTCCAGGCTGGTGAGTTCGGATTCGCGGACGCTGAGACGGGCGAGTTCGCCCTGCAGTTCCTTGTTGCGCTTTTCGATTTCAGCGGCGGTGTAACCGGCGAGGTAGCTGTTGGCGGCGGGCACCAGCAGCCCGATGACAAACAGCGAGAAGAGGCACGCCATGGAGATGGTCTTCCAGGCCGAAGCGTTAACCTTCGGATCCTGCTCCCGGACGACGCGGGTGTTATCGATTTTCTTAACAAAGACGTGAATTTCTTCGTTCGGCATTGGGCGCAGCTGGAAGCGCTCCGATGCCTGTTGACTGCCGGACGCGGCCGTTGGGGCCGCCGTCTTTTCGTAGATCCATGCCAGAGAAGCCATGGCCTGTTGTCCCCCTACTTACACACTGACTTAGTACTTGTTTTTGGTTCGCCAAGAGTTACAGCATTTCGAGCACCCGCATTTTGGCGCTGCGGGAAGCCGGGTTGGCTCTGACCTCTTCGCGCGAAGGAGTCAGAACGTGTTTGTTGATAAGCCGGGCCTTGGCCTCCTTGGCCAGCCGGCGCGTTCCGGTTTTGGCGATGAGGTCCTCGCCGGAGTGAAAGGTGATGAAGGCGACACGTCCGCCGGGACGGACCAGAGAAGGGAGTTGCTCGATGAGCGATTCGATTTCGGCGTACTCGCGGTTGCAGGCGATGCGCAGACTGAGTGCGGCGAGCGTGGCCGGGTGCAGTTTTCCGGTCCGGGGCACGGCGGCCGCGATCACCGAGGCAAACTGCTGCATGGTGAGAACGGGCCGTGCCCGAACCAGTGCTCTGGCTATTGAGTAGCTCCTCCTTTCTCCAGTGGTGTAGATCAAATTGGCGAGTTCCTTTTCGGAGAGCTGGTTGACCAGGTCGGCGGCCGTGGGGCCGTCCGAAGTGCGGTCGAGCCGCATGTCGAGCGGACCGTCGAGCATGAGGCTGAAGCCGCGTTCGGGATTCTTGAAGTGCATCATGCTGGTGCCGAAGTCGGCGAGCAGCGCATCGGCCTGGCCGGGCAGGAACGGGGTGAGCGATTCGCGCAGCCGGGAAAAGGGGGTATGAACGAAAGTGATGGGGCTGGGAGATCCGGCGCAGTTGGCCTGGGACTGGGCGAGGGACTCGGAATCGGTATCGCAGGCCAGGATGCGGCCGGAAGGGCCGACAGCAGCACTCATGAGGCGGGTGTGGCCGCCCATGCCGGAGGTGGCATCGATCGCCGTGAAGCCGCTCCGGAGCTGGAGCGCCTCCATGGTTTCGGCCGGCATGACTGAAAAGTGTTGCATTCATTGCCTTTAGCGCATTCCCAGGCGAGTGAGGTTGCGGATGACATCCGGGGCCGCGGACTTGGCCGAGGCGATGAGGTTGGAGTAATCGGTCTTGCGGTAGACGTGGATCACGCCTTTTTTGCCAGTGCCGACAATGGAGTCGCCAACGAGGGCGAGTTCGGAGCGGAGTTCGGATTTGATGAGGATACGGCCGGTGGAATCAAGATCGCTATCGATGCCGTAGTGATTCGCGAGGGTCAGCAGGTGCTCGACCTCTTCGGATTGGTCGCTGAGGTCCTCGAAAAGAGCGAGATTGTAGCGCCAGATGGATTCGGGGTAGATTCGAACAATGGAGCCATCGAGGCTGGTGCAGAAGACGCGGTTGTCTTTGAGTTCGTGGGTGAAGAAGTGTAGCCAGTCGGCGGGGAGGCGGACGCGTCCTTTCTCGTCGCAACGAGTTTCGAAGTTGCCGAGGGGTTGCCGGTTGGCGGACCCTTTGAGCGCGTCAATCATTATTTCTGCCACTGGGTGACACTTATCACCACTCCAACAGTCTAGGGCCCTTTTTCTCCGTTTTCAAGCCCGACGTGTCTTTTTCCATACAAATAAGTCCTGTCTTTCTTTTGTTTTGCGTCTCACAAGTGCGAACAAAAGGCGAAGTCGTCCCGCCCATTCCCGCCCCGCTGTTTCTCTGGTACGCTTGGAACTGTGATTCCGCCAGCTTCGCTCTACGACATCGATCCCGGCCCGGACTGTCCCGAGATTGTCCGCGTCATCATTGAAATTCCGAAGAACTCGGCCAATAAAATCGAGTACGACGGCAAGCTGGGGGTATTCCGGCTGGACCGTGCGCTCTATTCCCCCATGCACTATCCGGGCGATTACGGTTTTGTGCCGGGGACAATGGCGGGCGATGAGGACCCGATCGACGTCCTTTGCCTGGTGGCCGAGCCGAGTTTCACGGGTTGCCTGATTGAGAGCCGTCCGGTGGGCATCCTATATATGGCGGACGAGCAGGGCGTGGACGAGAAGATACTGGCCGTGCCGACGCGGAATCCGCGGTACGACCAGATCCACACGCTCGATCAGATCTTTCCGCACGTGCGGCGGGAGATCGAGCACTTCTTCACCATTTACAAAGAGTTGCAGGGGGTTGTGCCGAAGGTGGAGGGGTGGGGTGGGCCGCCCGAGGCGCGGAAGGCGATTATTGAGTCGCGGGTCCGGTACCTGGAGTTGCAGAAGCTGAAGAAGCAGTCCGAAGGGGCGTAATTCGCCGTGGCGGTGACGGCGCGGCGCTGGCTGGTGCGGGGCCGGGTGCAGGGCGTGGGATTCCGGGCGTTTGTACGGCGCGAGGCGGGGGCGTTGGGCCTGCGGGGCTGGGTGCGGAACCTGGCCGGTGGGGAGGTGGAGGCGTATGCGGTGGGAACAGCGGCGCAGTTGGATGCGCTGCA
>CAZWDD010000260.1:0-8173 GCA_964632345.1 uncultured Solibacteraceae bacterium
CGATTGCCTTATCGGGGATGTGTTCCGTTCGAGGATGGTTGCAGATGGGACCACGGCCAACGCAGACGCGTTGGATTTTGGGGGCCCGAGTATCGCTGCTGCCTCGTTTCCTTATCTTCTCTAGAGCTTTGCCGGGTTCCGCGGGCGTCGCAGGCTTACCCAGGCGATACTCGCCGAGAGCACCGGCATGCGCGCCGTCCAGTTGCGTGGCTACGATACCGGCTCCTCCCAACCCACGCTCGACGCCATCCGCATGCCGCCACCCCTCGCCGGTAGCGTGGAGAGCTGCTCCTTTTCGGAATGGACGAACGCGGTCCTGCCGAGCACCTCGGCTTGCCGTGCGAGGCCGTATCTCGCTCGTGTGAACAAGAACAGCGCGTCGCGCGTTCCTTGCTCGTAGGCATGATCCCTAAGCACGACGCCTGCCGCTGCCGGGCCGTCACCGATCGCGGCGAAAGGAGGTAGCTCGCATGGCCCTCGATCTCCAACAAGAAGGCAAGCAAGCCTACGACCAGTTCGCAACCGCTTTCCTATGCCGGTTCGCCAACAGGCGAGCGATGGCCGTTGTTTCAACCTCCATTCTGCCGCACCGGTTTGATTCCCCAGAGGCACGGTTTCATGCGGTTGCGGGGCCCGTTCCAACCGTGGAGCGCGTGGCGGAAAAAGATCGACCTGCGCCGCAACCCATCACGGAGCCGCGAAATAAATCTTCGTCCAGCGGAACCTTTTCGCCGTTTGCCCGTATTACCCTGCAACGGACCAGTCCCCGCTGGAGAGACCCTTTCCCCAACGACAACCCCTTCAGCGGGGACCCCGATTGATCGAGTCAAACGAACGGGATTCGCAAGGCAATTCAGGAGCCTGGACCGTCTGGAAATCCCGGTTGCGAACAGAATAGCAATTCGGAGAAGGGTCGGGGGAGTATATTGTTCCCATGCGGAAAACGGCATGGATGTGGATATTGGCGTGTGTCGGTGCCTGGGCCGACGATAGCGGGCGGCTTTTGCGCGTGGATCATTATGTGCCGGTGCGATCGGCCGTGCCGGCGATGGCCGGACAGACGGCGCAGATCTATGTGCGGGAGGTGGTTCAGGCGGGCACCGTGTCCAGAGGGCAGAAGAACGCGGGTGTGGTGCTGTTTGTCCACGGGGCTGGAACGCCGGGTTCGGTTGCCTTCGATGTGCCGTTTGGCGACTACAGTTGGATGGCGTTCCTGGCGCGGGCCGGATACGACGTTTTTGCGATGGACCTGACCGGGTATGGGCGGTCCACGCGGCCGTTGGCGATGAACGACCGCTGCAACCTGGCGGCCGAGCAGCAGCGGACGTTGTTCGGGGATACGTGCACGGCCAGCTACGGGCAGCAGATGACGACGATTGCCTCGGACTGGGGCGATATCGATGCGGTAGTGGAGTACCTGCGGCGGTTGCGCGGCGTGGAAAAAGTAGACATGGCCGGCTGGTCGCTGGGCGGGCCGCGGGCCGGGGGGTACACGGCGGCCAACCCAGGGAAGGTGCGAAAACTACTGCTGCTGGCGCCGGCCTACCGGCGAGGCATGTGGGGTGCCAAGCCGGAGGGGGGTCCAGCGGCTGGCCCGGCGATGGGATCGCAGACGGAAAAGGAGTTGGCGGCGAATTGGGACCGGCAGTTGGGCTGCCCGGACCAGTTTGACCCGGCAACGCGGCGGGCGGTGTGGCGGGAGATGCAGGCCTCCGATCCGCAGGCGGCGACGTGGGGGCCTGGGGCGCGGCGCGCGCCGCTGGTGACGGTGTGGGGCTGGAACGAGGGCGTGGTGAGCAAAATGAACACGCCGGTGCTGCTGGTGGCGCCGGCCCACGATAAGCAGGTGCCGCCGGCCGGCGTCAGGACGCTGTTTGACGACTGGGGTGGGAAGGAGAAGGTGTTTGTGGACCTTGCCTGCACGTCCCACAATGCGCTGTGGGAACGGAATCACCTGCTGCTGTTTCAGGCCTCGCTCGAGTGGCTGCGGGACGGCAGCGTGCAGGGGACCCGCGCGGGGGTGGTGCGGCTGGGGTACTAGCTCAGGCGGGCGCGGACTTTCGCGCTGAGCGACTTGCCGTCGACGCGCTTACCGGCGAGCTTCGCCTTGGCGGCGTTCATTACCTGGCCCATCTTGGCCTTATCGGTAATGCCGGTTTCGGCGATGGCGGCGGTGATGGCGGCGTCAATCTCCTCATCCGACGGGGCGGCGGGCAGATAGGCTTCGACGAGCGCGAGTTCGGCGGCTTCTTTGTCGGCGAGTTCGGCGCGGCCGTTGGCCCGGAACATCTCCATGGCCTCGCGGCGCTGCTTGACGATGGTGTTGAGCACCTGCATTTCGGCGGCCTCATCGAGCGGCTTCATGCTGTCCACCTGGTGCTTCTGGAGCGCGGCCTTGAGCATGCGGATGGCGCTCAAACGGGCGTCATCCTTGGCCTTCATGGCGGCCACCATATCCTTCTGGATCTGATCGAGGAGAGGCATGATTTGTTATTCTAATAGTACGCTGAGCAGTTCTTATCCTCCTACCCCATGCACATTAAAAAGCAACGTCTTCTGACACCGGGCCCGACGCCCCTTTACCCGCCTGCCCTGCACGCCATGATGGCCTCCGACGTGCATCACCGGACGCAGGATTTCGTGAAAATCCAGGCCCAGGCACTGTCTTCGTTGAAGGAAGTCCTGGGAACGCAGAATGATGTCTTCATTCTGGTCGCCTCGGGAACGGGCGGGCTGGAAGCGTCGGTTTCGAACTTCCTCTCGGCAGGGGACAAGGTGGTCATCTGCTGCGCCGGGAAGTTCGGCGAACGGTTTGTGGAGATCGCCAAGGCGTATGCGCTGAACGCGGTGGTGTTGAAGGCGGACTACGGGGACGTGGTGACGCCGGACCGCGTGGAAGCGGCGCTGGCGGAAAATCCGGACGTGAAGGCCGTGATGGTGCAGGCGTCGGAGACCTCGACGGGCGCCATGCACGACGTGGAACGGATGGCGGCGGCGGTTAAGAAGACCGACGCGCTGTTCATTGTCGATGCGATCACTGGCATCGGGACGATGCCGCTCGATATCGACGGCTGGGGCATTGATCTGTGCGTGGGCGGATCGCAGAAGTCGTTCATGATCCCTCCAGGACTGGCGTTTGTGACCGTGAGCGCGAAGGCGTGGAAGGCGAGTGAGACGTCGACGATTCCGCGCTTCTACTTCGACCTGAAGAAGGAAAAGAAGATGATCGACAAGGGCGAAGGCTCCAGCTGGACGCCCAATACGTCGCACATCATCGCGTTGAACGCCGCGCTCGACTACATCAAGCAGATCGGCATGGCGAAGCTGGTGGAGAACGCGCAATTGCTGGCGAAGGCGACGCGGGCGGCGGCCGATGCGCTGGGCCTGGAACTGTTCGCCAAGACGAGTCCCGGTAATTCGGTGACGGCGATCAAGGCGCCGGCCGGCATGGATTCCGGCGTGATCGTGAAGGCGTTCCGGACGAATTTCGGCGCCATCATCGCCAACGGCCAGGGAACGATGAAGGGACAGATTTTCCGCATGGCGCATCTCGGCTACTTTGACTTTGCCGATATGTTTGCGGTGATCGCCGCGCTGGAGCTGATTCTGCAGGCCAACGGCCACCCGGTGGAGTTGGGCAAGGGAGTGGCGGCAGTGCAGCGTGTATATGCCGAAGCGGCGATGGCGCCGGCGGCGAAGGCGTAACAATACGGGAGCGGAAACGAACGAAATGAAGATTCTTGTAGCGGAACCACTGGCTCCGGCCGGATTGGAACTATTGCGTGCGCAGGCGGGATGGAATGTTGTGGTGTCCAACCCGAAAGAGTATGCCGAGCACCTGGGCGATTGTGACGCGCTGCTGGTGCGGAGCGCGGTGAAGGTCAACAAAGATGTCCTGTCGAAGGCGCCGAAGCTGAAGGTGGTTGGCCGCGCCGGTGTTGGCGTGGACAACGTGGATCTGGAAGCCTCGACGGCGGCCGGCGTTCTGGTGATGAACACGCCGGGCGGGAATGCGATCTCGGTGGCCGAGCACACGATTGGGTTGATGCTTTCGCTGGCGCGGGCCATTCCGGCGGCCAGTGCGTCGACCAAGAGCGGGAAGTGGGAAAAGAAGAAATTCCAGGGTAATGAACTGCGCGGCAAGACGCTGGGCGTGATGGGCCTGGGCTCGATCGGCCGGGAAGTGGTGAAACGGGCGACGGGCTTCGATATGCGCATCATTGCGCACGATCCGTTCGTGAACCCGCAGACGGCGGCTGACCTGAACGTGGAGTTGGTGACGCTCGACGCGTTGTACGCGCAGAGTGACTATATTTCCCTGCACATGGCGTTGACTCCGGAAACGCACGGAATGATGAACTCGGCGGCGTTTGAAAAGATGAAGCCGGGTGTGAGGATCGTCAACTGCGCGCGTGGAGAACTGATCAAGTCGGCCGATCTGGCCGCGGCGCTGGCGAGCGGCAAGGTGGCCGGAGCCGGGCTTGATGTGTTTGAGAAGGAGCCGCCCCCGGCCGACGATCCGATTCTGGCGGCGGAGAACCTGCTGGCCACGCCGCACATCGGCGGTTCCACGGACGAGGCGCAGGAAATTGTCGGTGTCCGCATTGCCGAGCAGTTGGTGGAGTATCTCGTCAACGGGGTGGCGCTGAATGCGGTGAACATGCCGGCGCTGTCTCCGGAGATGTACAAGGCCGTCGGGCCGTTTATCGAACTCGCCGAGAAACTGGGCAACTTTGCCGCGTTCGTGGCGACGGGTCATCCGAAGGGTGTGCGCTTGACCTACTCGGGCCGGATCGCGGAGTTCAACACGACGCTGCTGCGCAACGCGGGCATGGCGGGCGTGCTGAACCGGTCGCTGGAGCGCCGGGCCAATCTGGTGAATGCGATGCCGATCGCCAATGAGCGCGGGTTGACCGTCGCCGAGAAGCATGAGCGGCGCGCGGGCCACATCGACTCGATCCGTCTGGAACTGGAAACCGACGCGGGCACGATGGTGGTGGAGGGCGCCGTGATCCTTGGCAAGCCCCGCCTGATCATGGTGGACGGCATCTACTGCGAGGCGACCTTAAGCGGACACTTGGTGTACCTGAACAACAACGACGTTCCGGGCGTAATCGGCCATGTGGGCAGTGTTCTCGGGAAGAACGGCGTGAACATCGCGAACTTCTCGCTGGGCCGGCAGGAAGAGGGCGTGGCGGCGGGCCAGACGGCGCGCGCGATTGCCGTCGTCGAAGTGGACGGTGTGGTGAATGAGGCGGTTCAGGCGGAGTTGAAGAGCCACCCGGCGATTCTCACCGTCCGTCCCGTGGAATTCCTCGCCTAGAATCGTTCACAAACAGCAACAAAAAGCCGCCTCCGGCTGGAGAGGCGGCTTTTTTGTTGCATTTCTTAACCCGTTGTGTTTGAAGCTGCGGAAGCATGTGATAGCATGGTTATGCCTCCCGAGGAATTCCCCTCGAAAATCCCAGCGCAACGGAGTGGTACGCACCGCCGAATGAGTAATACCGTTTTTCTTGGCAATCTTCCTGCCTGGGTGACTGCTGACGATATCAAGTCCTGGCTCTCGGCTGAGAACCTGGTGGCTGATTCCATCAAGGTCATCCGTAACCCCGAAACACAAGAATCCAAAGGGTTCGCATTCATTGAAGCTCCCAATGTGGAGGAGATGAATTCGATCATCCGCCGATTTGATCGCGCGCCTCTGGAAGATCGCCTGCTCCGTGCGAATCCCGCGCAGCCGCCCAAGTCGAAGGGTGGAGCGCCGGTGAGAGCCGGTGGCCCGATGGCTGGGCCCATGGCTGGAGATCGGAATAAGAGACCGCGCGGAACCCGCGACATGGCCGGCCCGAACGCGGCAAAGCGCAAGAGCACCAAGCCGCAGCCGACCAGCGCATTTGCGGAAGAGCTGGCTAAAGCGCTCTAATTGCAAGCTGTTTTTGTGGAAAAGGCGATCCTTGACGGGTCGCCTTTTCTGCGTTTGGGTACCCGTTGCTCTCCGGCAACAAGTGTTATAAAGTAAACGCTCCGAAACCGGAGGTTTTGTGAGGGACTTCCTACTGCTTCGGGCCGCACTGCTGGTGATTCTGGCTGGTTCGGCCTGGTATTTGAAACCGTTCGGACTGGAGAGTCCAGTGGCGGCGGCGGCCGGAATAGGGCTCGGCGCACTGCTCTTCTTTTTTGAACTGCATATCCGTGAGGTGACGCTGAAACGCCTCATCGGAGCGGCGGCCGGGAGCCTGCTTGGGATCACCGGAGCGTTGCTGATTTCGCTTGTGCTGGAGCGCGCCTTGCCGGGACACCGCGAGACGGTTGGCTTCGTCGAACTGACCGTCCTGCTCTGGATGGCTTACTGCGGCCTGGCGGTAGGCGCGCATAAGGGAGAGATGTTGAACCTGTCGGCGCTGGGCGGCGTGTTCGGCGGCGAGGTCTCGGCAAAACAGCAGTTCAAGATTCTGGATACGTCGGTGATTATCGACGGCCGCATTGCCGACATCGTCGAGACGGGTTTCCTGGACGGCATCCTGGTGATCCCGCAGTTTGTGCTGCGCGAACTGCAGTTGGTGGCCGATTCGGCCGACGGCATGAAGCGGAACCGGGGGCGGCGTGGCTTGGATATTTTGCAGAAGCTGCAGAAGGACCCGGAACTGCAGGTGCGAATTGTGGAGGATGACTTCCCGCAAATCCGGGAGGTCGACATGAAGCTGATCGAACTCGCCAAGGTTTACAGCTGCAAGGTTGTGACCAACGATTTCAACCTGAACAAGGTGGCGACGCTGCACGGGGTGGAAGTGCTGAACATCAACGAATTGGCGAACGCCCTGAAGCCGGTGGTCCTGCCCGGGGAGACGATGAAGGTGTTTATCCTCAAGGAGGGGAAGGAGTCCAATCAGGGCGTGGCCTACCTGGACGACGGGACGATGGTGGTGGTGGATAATGCGCGGAGGCTGATTTCAAAGACCATCGAGATCACGGTGACCAGCGTGTTGCAGACCACCGCGGGGAAGATGATCTTCGGACGTTTTGACGAGCGGATACACACGGCGGAAAAGGCGGCCGAGCGCGCCGCGTCGCACTGAATCGGGCTTACAATAACAATCTAGGCTCAATTCAGAATGAAAGTCGCTGTCATACTACCGGCCGCCGGACTGGGCACCCGGATGGCGAAGTCCCAACCCGAGAGCGGACCGCAAAGCCGCAAGCAGTTCCTGCAGTTGGAGGGCTCGCCGATCCTGCTGCACACGATCCGGAAGTTCGCGCGGTGCGCGGAGGTTTCCGAGATTGTCGTGGCGCTGCGGGGCGACGATATTGCCTGGGTGCAGGAACTGCTGGATCAGGAGACGCTGGCCAAGCCGGTGCGGTTGGTGATGGGCGGGGAGACGCGGCAGCAATCAGTGGAAAACGCGCTGGCGCAACTCGACGGTGATACGGCACTCGTGGCGGTGCATGACGCGGTGCGGCCCTTTGTGGACCTGGAAGCTGTTTCGCATGTCATCCGCGAGGCCGGCGAGTGTGGCGCGGCGATTCTTGGCATCGTGCCGGTCGATACGGTGAAGCGCGTTCACCTGCACAAGGTGGAAACAACGATTCCGCGGGAACGGCTGATCATGGCACAGACGCCGCAGGTCTTCTCCCTGCCGCTGCTGAAAGAGGCATTCGCGAAAGCGGCGGCCGATGGCTTTGTGGGGACGGACGAGGCGAGCCTGGTGGAGCGGTTGGACAACGTCAGCATTCATGTGGTGCCGGGCAGCGACCGGAACATCAAGATCACCAAGCCGACGGACCTCTATCTGGCCAAGCTGTTCCTGGCCGAGGAGCGCGAGCGGCAGCAGGCATGACGGCCATCCGCACCGGCCTCGGCTGGGACAATCACCGCATTGCAGAGGGCCGGCGCCTGATCCTGGGCGGCATCGAAATTCCCTGCGAATTCGGGCTGGACGGGCACTCCGACGCGGACATTCTGCTGCATGCATTAACCGATGCGCTGCTGGGAGCGCTGGCGCTGGGCGATATCGGAATGCATTTTCCTGATACCGATCCGGAGTGGAAGGGAGCTTCGAGTGACCGGTTCCTGGCTCATGCGGCGGAACTCGTGCGGGAGCGCGGGTGGCGGATTGCGAACGTGGATACCACGGTGATTCTGCAGCGGCCGAAGCTTAAGGACTTTCGCGACCCG
>CAZWDD010000261.1:0-8142 GCA_964632345.1 uncultured Solibacteraceae bacterium
CTTTGAGATACCGAAGCTGTTGGACTCCTTTGAACCGGAGCTGATCGCGACGCATCTGGCGATCTATGGAACCCATGCCGCGGCGGCGCACCGGCATGTGGAAGACGCGCGATGGCTGGGCGGGTTTCTGTATCAGAAGCACTGGGCGCAGGCGCTGGAAGAAGAGCTGACGCCGCAGTTGCCGTGGGATGAGGCGACGCTGGCACGATATCAGGAAGCGCCGCCGGCCGACGGCGACCCGTTGCAGCGGGCCGTGGCAATTTCGATACAGAGTCCGGTCCTGCGTCTGCGGGCCCTTGCCGAACTGGTACGCATACACCTTGGCGACTTCGGAGGCCTGCGCGGGGCGGCGCCGCTGTTGGACTGCGATGACCCGGCGCTGGCGGCGGAGGCGGCGTTGCAGCTGTCCGGATGGCGGGCGCTATACGCGGCCCACACCGGGATTCCGCGGCATCAGTTGATCGACGTGCTGATGCGTTCCCCCCTTCCGGCCCACGCCGCCCCGCGGCTCGCAGTGCTGGGCGCCGAGCCGGCGGGAAAGCCTGTGCTGACGGGACACCCGGACACGGACTTCCTGATTCTGATCCTCGAGGGGAATCCGCTTGCTCTCGGCGATGCGCTGGGGTCCGCCGACCCGGACCGCCGGTACGTGGCGGCGGCACAACTGATCCGGCTGCACATGCCGGAAGCGGTTGGGCCGGTTCTACTGGCGGCGGACGCGGACGAACAACTCGGCCTCCTGCAGGAAATCAGCCGGGCGAAGCGCGCGGCCACGGCGCTGCACCCGACACTGTTCCAACTGGTGGCCGAAAGCCCGAACGGGCGTATCCGGAAGGCTGCAGCGAACGCGATTGCCCTGGCGCGGCATCACACCGACTTTCTACGGCTGCTGGACCTGGGCAGTGCCGACTCCGACATCATTCACGCGATGCTGCTGGCACGGCCGGAACCGGAGACCTGCTATGCCATCGGGGAACGGCTGGTGCGAGAGGGCCGGTTCCGGACCAGCCAGTGGGGATGGGATGCTGCGTCGAAGCCGGGCATGATGCCGGTGACGTTTGTGCCGGACCTGTATCCGCACGCCGTGGCGGAAGTGCGCCGGGAACTGCTGCGGTTTGCCGAAATGCAGATCGAAGCGCACGGAGAGCCAGGGACAGACCTGGAGCGATTTCTGATTCGCCAGTGCTTCGCGGCGGCGCCACCGGAGGTGACGGGCGCGGCGTGGGCTTCAATCCACCGCATACAGATGCACCGCCGGGTCGGCCTGACGGTGCCGTGCGAACTAACTCCGGAAAACGCCGCATGGTGCTGGACGATACCGGAGTTGCTTGAGGGGATTGCGTACCTGATGGCGCATCCGGCGGCGGTGCGACAGACCTTCGTACGGGATGACTTCAGCCGCTTCCTGCGCAGCGCCCCGCCGGAGTTTTTCCACATGGCGGCGCAGTATCCGGACGCTTGCGCGCGCGTGGCGGCGGCGGCGCAGTTGACCGATCCCTTCGTTGGCGCACCGCGTTTTGCCGAACGGCTTACACTGAAGCCGTGACGCCGCTATTCCTGCTCGCCTTCGCGCAACTCGCTGTCGCGCCGCCCGACCAGGCGGCCGCCGAATTCTCCCAATACAACTGGCCAGCGCTACAGGCTCGCTTCAGCCCCCAGATGAAGGACGCCGTCGGGACGGTAAAGCTTCGCCTGCTCGAGGCTCTCGGCAAGTGCCGCCCCCCGGTGCTGCGTGCATCCGCGTCGCCGGGAAAGAACGGTATGGTCCGCTTTGTCTACCGTGTCGAGTGCGACCGGCAGACCATCGGTCTCGCTCTCACCTCGGCCTCCGACGGTCTGATCCATGGGCTGTTCATCGTCCCGCCACCGGCCGCGGAGTCGGATGGCGGCGGGCTGTTTGTGGTAACCGGGCAGTATCGCCTGCCTGCGGCCCTGACTCTGCCGGCAGGCGCCGGGCCGTTTCCGGCGGTGGTGCTGGTGCACGGCTCGGGCCCGCACGACATGGACGAGACGATCGGCCCCAATAAGCCATTCCGCGACATCGCCGGCGGCCTTGCCGCCAAGGGTATCGCCACGCTCCGCTACACCAAGCGCACCAGCCAGTACGGCGCGTCTCTGCCGGCGAACATCACCCTGCGCGAGGAGACGATTGACGACGCACTGAGCGCCGTGGCGCTTCTGCGCAAGAACCCGAAGGTCGACCCGAAGCGCATCTACGTCATCGGTCATAGTCTGGGCGCCCACGCCGCCCCACGGATCGGCCAGGCGGACCCGGCGATTGCCGGCCTCGTGCTGCTTGCCGGCAACACGCGCACGCTCGACACGCTGATCGACGAACAGATCCGCTACCTGGGAGGCACGGCGGCGCAGGCCGCACAGATGAAAGGCGCGATCCCGGAGGCGTACCGTAAGGACCTTGCCGCGCATGATCCCGTCGCCATCGCGCGTGCGTTGCAGATGCCAATGCTGATCCTGCAGGGCGAGCGGGACTACCAGGTAACGATGGCGGATTTCCGCGGCTGGCAGCCGCTGCGAAGCCCGCGGGTCACGCTGAAGTCCTACCCTTTGCTAAACCATCTGTTCCAGGAGGGGGAGGGCAAATCAATGCCAGCCGAGTATCAGAAAGCTGTGCCCTTCAATCCGGCCGTCATCGCCGACATTGCGGCGTGGATTAATCGTTGAGGGGAAGGGCGCCGCAATCGCGGGCGCGCTGCAGGAAGGCGCGCAGTCCGCGCACGGTGGAGGCGTCATCGAACTGCCGCTGCAGCACAACGGCCTGCTGGGCCGCCTCTTCGTAGTTGGCGAGGCGGGCCTGCATGAAGGGGGCCTGCTCGGTGTAGAACTCGTAGAGGGTCGCATAGCGGGAGACGAGTTGGGCCGGGTGCAGGTCCCAGCCCTGGTAGAAACCTTCGGCGAGAGAGGCCAGGATTTCGTCGCGGTGCTGGCGCCAGGCGGCGAGTACGGCGGGGCGGTCCTCACCGACGGGAAGGATCTTCGTCGGGCCGTCCACCACATCCACCTCCGTTCCGGCGAAGGCGGTGAGCATCTGCATGCGAGCCATGGTGCAACCGGCATGGTGGAGCCGCTGAAAGGGCGCTGCGACGCCGAGCGAAGCGAGCAGATCGTACGGCCCCAGATGAACACCGAGCAGCTTGCCGCCGGCGGCGTCAAGCAATTCACGGAGGCGGCTGAGGATGGGAGGCGTCTCGACCAGCGCCTCAATCCAGGCGCGTCCGCGGAGTTCCACCGCGAGTTGAGCCACCTCCTCAGGCCGCTCCACTTTGGGGAGCGTGACGCGAAAGTTGGCGGGAAGGCGGTAGGAGACGGTCTGCAGGAAGAGGCGCAGCGTGCGGAGCGCTCGCTCGCGCGTGTGACCGTTCAAAGGGCGGATACGGATGCCGAGGAAGGGGGGCAGCGTGCCGGCGTCGGCGCCTTCGCGGACAGCCTTGGCGACGGCCATGATGTGCGCGTCCTCTTCGTCATCGCTGTGGACGCCGTAGCCGTCCTCGAAGTCGATCCGGAAGTCCTCCAGCGGCTCGCGATGGAGCTTTTCGCGAACCCGCTCCAGGACGGCCTCGGTGCAACCGAGTTCAGCGGCGGTGGGAGACCAGCGGTCGAGCGACGCCAGCGCGAGCTTTCCCAGCTTGCCGGGCATGTCGGCGCGGAACAGGTGGGCCCCGCCGTACATGACATGAACCGGCTGGCGCCGCGGCGTCATCCGCGCACCGCCGGCAGGGGATATTGCAGGCTTTCCCGCAACCAGTCGCCGTTGTCCCGCACGGCTTCCCGCAGCTTGCCGACCAGAATCGCGCGCCGTTCATAGAGACGGTAGCCGTCCTTTGAACGGAGATAGCCTCGGGCTTCCGGATGCCGCTCGAACAGCAAATCGCCCAGTTCCGCGTGGAGGCGGGCGAACTTCGCCCGACGGTCGAGCAGGGCCTTGATGAGGAACGGGATCACCATGGAGTAGTCGCCCTGCATGCTTTCGGTGGACTGCACATAGGTTTCGCGGTCCACCTTCCCCCAGGTGACGGCCTCGGCCGGCGGGCAGGAGCTCAGCGAGCCGTCCGTGACGGGAGCGGTGGTGATCTGCACATCGAACTCATAGCCGCGGACATCGGGCAAGCCGAGCACCTGGCCAAGAGCGGGCTCCGGCTGCAAATTGTAGTTCTTTGGGACGCCGCCGCCGAGCATGAAAGTAGCAAGCGCCTTCGATTCGCTTTCAAAAAGGCCCCAGTGATGATAGGCGCAGGCCTCGAAGACCTCGGCATGAATGTCGAGGTCGAAGGCGTATTCCGGCAGCAGGCCGGCCTCGCGCATGGCCCAGAGCTTCATGGAGTTGAGGAAGACGGAGCCGTCGCCGGGTGCGCCGACGAATACGGGAATGGCCATGCGGTGGCAGGTGGCCAGCAGGCCCGGCTCGACGCCGCTTGCCTGCTCCTGCGCGGCATACCATGCGCCGAGCCGGTTGCGCAGTTCGGTGCCAGTCATCCTGTGCTGGAACTCCGGGCGCTGGAGGATGGCGGTGAGAAAGCGGTCCTGATCGAGAAGGACGTCCTCGTCGAAGGCCATGTCGGTGACGCGGATGGTGCGTTCGTCGCGGAGGGCGCCGTCGTCGCCAAAGATGGGGACTTCAAAGACGGGGTCGCGGCGGCCGGTGAGGCTGCGGTGGCCGTCGTGGTAGCAGACGGCGTCGGTGGTGGAAAGATAGGCGACCCAACCGGTTTCGAGCAGCGGGAGCAGCCAGGTCTGGTGCTGTCCGGACACCGTGACCGGGCCGGCGATGGCGAGCGTCAGCGGGCACCCCATGCCGATGGCGCGATCGAGAATGGTGTAGATGCGGCGCAGGTACGCTCCGCCAAAGGCGGGCAGGCAGTGCCGGAACAACTCATCGAGCGACGTGACTTCATCGACGCGCTTCACCCGCACCGTCTGCCGGTGCCCGTTTTCGCAGGAACTCATTTCCCTTCTATGATGACGCACTCCCGGGGTGGCCCCGCCGCCGCAGCCCCGCCCATACAATACGGACAAGAGCCATGCGTCTCCTCACCCTAATTCTCGCGGCCAGTGCTTTGTTGCCGGCCGATTCCTCCATACGCTTCTCCCGTCCGGCCGGGGAATGGAATGAAGCGCTGCCAATCGGCAACGGCCGGCTGGGCGCGATGATCTTCGGCGGCCTGGCCGATGAGCGGCTGCGGCTCAATGATGACCGAATCTGGGCGGGCGCGAAGATCGACCGGCTGAATCCCAACGCAGCCCGCGCGTTGCCGGAGGTCCGCCGCCTGCTGTGGGCCGGGCGCGTCCGAGAGGCGGAGGAGCTGGCCGAACGGGACATCATCTCGCGTCCGCGTCGGATGCCGCCGTATCAGCCGCTGGGGGACCTCCAGCTCTATTTCCCCGGACATGACCAGGCCTCCGGCTATGAGCGCGTGCTCGACTTGGCCACGGCGACGCACACGGTCCGCTACCGGACCTTCGCCGCCACCTTCACGCGGGAGACGATTGCCAGTCATCCGGCCGGGACGATTGCCCTGCGCATTCGCGCCGATAAGCACGGCCAGGTTTCCTTCCGTGCCCGCCTGCGCCGGGCCGCCGATGCGTCGGCATCCATTGCAGGCGGCCACACCCTGGTGCTCGAGGGGCAGGCGGCCGAACCGAAGGCCGGGGCCCGCTTCCGCGCGCTGGCCCGTGTTGTCCACAAGGGCGGAGCTTTGCGCGCCGACGGAGCGGAACTGGTTCTGGACGCCGCCGACGAAGCCACCATCCTCATCACCACCAACCCTGCGCTGCCTGCCGCCGGCTTTGACGAACTACTCCGCGAGCATCTTGCCGACTACCAGCCGCTATGGCACCGCGCTTCGCTTACGCTGCAGTCGGAAGACCCCACCGTACGCCTCGCCAACCTCTACTGGCAGTACGCCCGCTATCTGCTGATCGCCTCCTCGCGGCCAGGTACGATGGCGGCCAACCTGCAAGGCATCTGGAACCCTTCGCTGACGCCCCCGTGGGACTCCAAGTACACCATCAATATCAACACCCAGATGAACTACTGGCCCGCCGAGCCGCTACATCTCCCTGAACTCCACCAGCCGCTTTTCGACCTTGTCGAAAACGCCCTCTCCGACGGGCGCCGCGTCGCGAAATCCCTCTATAACGCGCGAGGCTTCGTGCTCCATCACAACACCGACTACTGGGGCCACGCCACGCCGATCGATGGCACCGGCAGCGGCTTGTGGCCGATGGGCGGTGCGTGGCTCGCGCTGCACTTCTGGGACCACTACGACTACGGGCGCGACCGGGCGTTCCTCTCCTCCCGTGGGTTCCCGATCCTCAAAGAGGCTTCGCTCTTCGTTCTCGATCATCTGACCGAGTCCCCGTCGAAGCAGCTTGTCACCGGTCCGTCGATCTCCCCGGAAAACCGGTACAAGACCGCGGCCGGCGCCATCGGGAAGCTGGTGATGGGGCCATCCATGGATTCGCAGATCGCGCACGCCCTGTTCTCCCGCACCATTCAGGCGGCCGAGATCCTGAACGCGGAACCGGAACTGCGCCGGCAACTCGCCGCCGCCCGCGCCCGGCTTCCCCAGCCGGCCATCGGCCGCCATGGACAGCTGATGGAGTGGCTGGAGGACTACGACGAACCCGACCCCGGCCATCGCCACATCTCCCACCTGTTCGCCCTCCATCCCGGTGACCAGATCACCCTTCGCGGCACCCCCGCGCTGGCCGCTGCTGCTCGTACCACTCTGGAGCGGCGGCTCTCCAGCGGCGGCGGCCACACGGGCTGGTCGCGCGCCTGGATCATCAACTTCTGGGCCCGGCTGGAGGACGGCGCCAAGGCGTGGGAAAACGTCGCGGCGCTGTTGACCAAATCCACCCTGCCGAACCTGCTCGACACCCACCCACCTTTTCAGATTGACGGGAACTTTGGCGGCGCTAACGGCATCGCCGAGATGCTGCTGCAGTCGCACGGCGGAGAGATCCACCTACTCCCGGCACTGCCGGCGGCGTGGCCGGCGGGCAGCGTCCGTGGCTGGCGGGCCCGCGGCGGCGTTACCGTGGACATGGACTGGGCGGGCGGCCGGCTCACTTACGCGAAATTGACCAGTGCGCAAGGTGCGAACGTGAAGGTGCGCGTACAGGGGAGTGACGAGGTTCGCGCGATACCGGTAACTCCCGGCCGGCCCGCGGTGATGCCATGAAAGTACCATTGCCAAGGCATTAAGAAAAGCACATACTCCGGCCAGGAGAGTGCGACATGCGTATCGCCTTAATCTTATTGCTCTCCGCTGCCGCGTTGTCCGCGCAGAGTGACGATTTCCGTTACAACGGCAGCGGGTTCCTTTCCTTCTCGTCCGGCGTCTGCAAGCACGGATACAATGCCAACGGCGTGGTTGGGGGCGGTGAGGCCTTCCTCTGGAAGGGGCTTACCGCCGGTGTCGAGGCGGGTGTACATTCCTTCTCGGCTGAGTCCGCCTACGGAGAGCTGCATGTGCCGGTGGGGTATCACTTTGTCAACCGGAGGTCATTCAGCCGCTGGGATCCCTTCGTCAGCGGATCCGTCCTTGGCATGGGTTACTTCAGCGGCATGACGAATTCATTTCAGGTGGGTGCGGGAACGAATTACTGGGTCACCAGGCGATTCGGTTTCCGCATGGAGTTCCGCACCGTGCTGCATCTGAATGCGGATACCATCTTCCATGGCCGGTTCGGGATCACGTTCCGATAACCGACCGTGATAGGGTGGCTGCATATGCAGCGCCTGGTACTGTTCTTTCTCTTGCTTGTCTGCGCGCGGGCGCAGGAGTGGAAGCCGCTGTTCAACGGCAGCGACCTGCAAGGCTGGGAGGTAAAGGGCGAAGGGGACTGGCAGGTGCTCGGCGGCGGCATACTCATCGGCCATGCGGTCTCCGAGGAGAAGGCGCCGTTCGGGGCATGGCCGGTTTCGCTGACGCAGAAGCAGTACCACAATTGGCGGCAGGCGCAGTCGTGGCTCTACACCACGCGCGAGTACGGTGAGTTCGACCTGCGGCTGGAATACCTCACTCCATCGGGTGGCAACGGCGGCGTGTCCATCCGGGACCATACCCGGGGCCGGTTTGCCTATGGCCCAAACCCCGATTTCGACAAGACCCCGGCGCG
>CAZWDD010000262.1:0-1741 GCA_964632345.1 uncultured Solibacteraceae bacterium
CGCTATCGACGATCGGAAAGAAGCTGGCGGAGAGTTTCGAGCAGGGGCGCTTTCAGCAGAGTTGCCGGGGGCGGATGGTGCGGGTGGTATTTGAGGTGGTCGATTTGCCAGGGGCGCGGTATCGGATCGACTGGGGAATGTACCGGTTCAAGAGTCCGAACCGCTTCATCATTGAATTGAACGACGGGCGGCGCGGGAAGCCGTGGCCGTTTTGATGTGGCGGAGGGCGGGATGACGTTGTTTCTGTACAATGCGGATGGGAGCGTGCGGCGGAAGACGGAGGCGAGGGGCCGAAGGCGGAGTCCGCGTACGAGAGCGACGGGCGGGCGCGGGCATGGCGGAAGAGTTCCTGAGCGAGGTTACCGCCCGCCGGGCGGGCGAAGCGACGCACCCTTGTAGGGGTGGAGCTTTTCCCAGGCGGGCCAGTCCATGTCTAGGCCGAGGCCGGGGGCCTGCGAGAGCGTGACGGCGCCGTTGGCGAAGGGCGGGAAGGTTCCCCTGGTCAGCGCCGTGAAGGCCGGAATCTGCCCGGCGTCCCACTCCTGGATGAGGAAATTGCGGACGGAAGACATGGCGTGCAGCGAGGCGACGTGGGCGACGGGCCCGTAGTACATGTGGGGGGAGACTTCGACGCCGTAGGTCTCGGCGAGGTTGGCGATCTTGCGGATCTCCGAGATGCCGCCGCAGTGGATGACATCGGGCTGGATGATCTGCGCGCCGCGGGCGTCGAGGAGTTGCTTGAACTCAAAGCGGGAGACGAGGCCCTCGCCGCCGGCGACGGGGACGGGGCTCTTTGCGGCGAGGTCTCCGAGCGCGGTGGGAACCTCGCGCCAGAATGGCTCCTCGATGAACATGGGCTTGAAGGGGGCGACGGCGCGGGCGAACTCCAGCGCGCTGCGGACCGAGAAGGTCTCCCACATCTCCAGGCCGATCTCCAGGTCCGGACCGCCACCTTTGCGGGCGGCTTCGACCTCGGCGGTCAGGCGGCGGAGGCGGTCCTGTTCGGCGCCGCCCTTGGGCAGCACCCACTTGATGCAGTCCCAACCCTGGGCACGGGTCTGGCGGGCGAGTTGTTCGATGTTGGCGGGGGAACGGTCCGGGAGCGAATGGCTCCAGTGGCTGTAGTAGACGCGGAGGGGCTTGGGAGCGGCGGTGCCGAGGAGGCGCCAGACGGGCTGTGCAAGCGCCTTGCCGGCGATGTCCCAGAGGGCGATATCGATGGCGGAGAGGGCCGTCATGAGGACGGGGCCGTTGCGGTAGCGGGAGAGTTGGAAGTAGTTGCGGTTCCAGTGGTCCTCGATGGCGGCGGGGTCCTGGCCGGTGAGGTAGGGGCGATAGAAGTGGACGGCCTGCTCGACGATATCGACACGGCCGGAGATGGAGGCTTCGCCGAGGCCGGTGATGCCGCCGTCGGTATCGATTTCGACGAAGAGATAATCCCGGTTGGCGATGGAGTGCTTGCGGGTGCGGATGGCGGTGATCTTGAGGGTGCGTGGCGCGGCGGCGGCGATGGCGGCGGAGGCGAGGAAGAGGCGGCGGTGCATAGTCAGACTTTCAGGAAGATTTTGCGCTGGTAGAGCCAGTAGCAGGCGTACCACATGGCGGCGAGGACGATGAGTTGGTGGGGGATGACGCCGAGATCGCCGAGGAAGGCGAAGCGGCCGGTGAAGGGAGAGAGGCCACGGTCCAGCCAGCCCTTGAGGCCGATCTGGCCGAGCGAGTAGATGAAGATGGAGTTCAT
>CAZWDD010000262.1:1751-8098 GCA_964632345.1 uncultured Solibacteraceae bacterium
GCCCATTGGCGGGCCTGGCGGACCTCGATGATCCAGTAGAAGGGGATGAGCATGGCGATGACCCAGCCGGTGGAGAAGAAGGCGAAGGAGGCGGTCCAGAGGCGCTTGACCATGGGGATGGCGGGTTCCAGGGCGAGGCCGAGGAGGAAGCAGGCGGCGGCGGAGAGGGCGAGAATTTTGAGCTTTTCGGCGTGGGAGCGGGAAGACTGGACGAGGAGGCCGGTCCAGCAGCCGAACAGGATGGTGATGGCGTTGCCGATGCCGTTGAGGGTGGTGTAGAAGCCGGAGTAGTTGTAGCCGAGCAGGTACAGATCGAGCACGGCGCCGATGTTGCCGGACTGGGAGAAGGGGCCATCGGGGCCGGGGAAGAGGAAGAAGAGGCCGGTGTAGCCGGCGAGGATGGCCGCGGCGGCGAGGACCTGGCGCGTGAAGGGCAGCCGGGTGATGAGGAAGCACAGAACGTAGCCGATGGCGATCTGGCACAGGACGTTGATGAACTGCAGCTTGAGGGGTTTGGTGGAGGCCCAGTTGGAGAAGAGGTTGGAGAGGACGATGAGGAGGAAGGCGCGCCAGAGAACGTGTTTGAAGATTTCGGCGTTGGAGGCGCCGAGTTGGCGGCGGCGGGCGAAGGCGAGGGGCATGGCCACGCCCACCATGAAGGTGAAGGCGGGCTGGATGAGATCCCAGAAGGTGCAGCCTTCCCACGGGACATGGTCGAACTGCCAGGCGAGCCAGGTCCAGGCGGGGTAGTTCTTCAGGACGCCGAGGCCGAAGCCGGAGCCGGCGAGGACGATCATGATGAAGCCGCGGAAGGCGTCGAGGCTGATGAGGCGCGCTGTTGAGACAGGAGCGGCGGCGGGGACGGCGGCCGGTTGGGTAAGCGTGGCCATGGCGGATGGTAGATAGGATATCCTTTCCGCAGATATGGATACCAAGCGGCGGCAACTGATGCAGGCGGCGGTGGGGCTGGCCGGGACGGGTGCGATGCCGAAGCGGTTGTTGGGGAAGACGGGGTTGGAGGTTTCGATCCTGGGACTGGGCGGCGCGCCGGTGGGGAATCTGCCGGATGAGCGGGCGGCGGTGGACGTGGTGAAGGCTTGTTATGACGCGGGGGTGACGTATTTTGATACGGCGTCAGCGGGGGCGTACGGGCTGAGCCAGACGCGCTACGGGCTGGCGCTGCGGGGGGTGCGGGAGAAGGTGGTGCTGGCGACGAAGACGCGGCACCGGACGTGGACGCAGGCGGAACTGGACCTGACGCAGAGCCTGAGTAATCTGAAGACGGACCGGATCGATCTGTACCAGATCCACAACGTGATCAACGAGGAAGATATCGAATTCATCTTCGCGAGGCGGGGTGTGATGGAGATGGTGGAGAAGGCGCGGCGGGACGGGAAGATCCGGTTTGTCGGGGTAACGGGGCATACGGATCCGAAGGTGCTGAACCGGATTCTGGGGATGTACCGGTTCGACACGATCCTGATGCCGCTGAGCGTGGCGGACGGGGCGAACCGGGCGAAGAGCTTTGAAGCGGAGACGCTGCCGGTGGCGCGGCGGATGGGGATGGGCGTGATTGCGATGAAGACGCTGGGGGCGGGAGCGGTGCTGCGGGAGCGGGCGGCGACGGTGGACGAGGCGCTGCGGTATGCGTGGACGCTGCCTGTTACGACGGCCATTCTGGGCTGCAGCGAGACGGCGCAGGTGGGAGTGAACGCGGCGGCGGCGAAGGCGTTCCGGCCGTTGACGGCGGACGGGATGGAGCGGCTGCGGCGGCGGTTGGGCGAGTACCCGCTGCATGCGATGGAGCCTTGGAAGGGGATGCGGCCGGAGGCGGGCGAGTACCGGGCGGATTAGCGGGCGTAGTCTGGAAGCAGAAAGGGAGAGCGTATGCCGTTTCCGAAACTGCTGGCGCCGCTGCTGCTGACGGCGGGCCTCGCCTTGGCGGGGCAGGAGGAAGTGACTGCGAGGGAGCGGGAGCTGCTGGAGCGGATCGCGAAGCTGGAAGCGCGGCTGGCAGCGCTGGAGCAGCGGCTCGGCGTGGCTGGGCCATCGGTGCCGGAGCCGCCCGCGGCGCCGGAGAAAGCACCGAAACAAGAGGGTTGGCCTGAGAGCGTGCGGGTGGGGCTGTTCTTCGACGGCTATTCCGGTTGGAACCGGAACCGGCCGGCAGGGCGGGTGAATCTGCTGCGGGCCTATGACGGTACGGCGAACAGCTTCAGCCTGAACCAGACGGGGATGGTGCTCGCGCGGGAGCCGGGGGCGGGCGAGCGATGGGGATTCCGGCTGGACCTGATGGCCGGGCAGGCGACGGAGACCCTGCAGGGCGGGGCGCAGAATGAACTCCGGCCGGAGGTGTACCGCCACGTGTTCCAGGCCTATGGGCGCTACGTGGCGCCGGTGGGACGGGGTTTGACGGTGGACTTCGGAAAATGGGCGAGCGCGCTGGGGCCGGAGGGGAATTACACGAAAGAGCAGATCAACTACTCGCGCAGTTACTTCTTCCACTTCCTGCCGTTCTATCACATGGGGTTGCGGACGGCGTATGCGGTGAACGACCGGGTGGGCGTGTCGTACTGGCTGGTGAACGGGGCAAACCAGACGGAGGACTTCAATGGCTTCAAGTCACAACTGGGGCAGGTGACGCTGCAGGCGGGCCGCAAGGGCAGTTGGACGGTGAACTACTACAACGGGCGGGAGCAGCGGGACCGGATTCCGATGCCGGCGCGGCCGATGCTGCGCGGGCGGATGCATATCGTGGATACCTATGCGTTCTGGAATGCGACGGAGCGGCTGACGCTGGGCGGGGAGCTGGACTACGTGGTGAACCGGGTGGACGCCAACGGGCCGCCGCAGCGGGTGACGGGCGGCGCGGCGTATGCGCGTTTTCAGGTGACGCCACGCCTCTACCTGGGGCAGCGGTATGTTCGTCTGAATGACCGGGCGGGGCTATTCAGCGGCGCGCGGCAGGAGTTGAACGACGTGACCTCGACGGCGGGAATCCGGCTGGCGGAGGGATTTGAGACCCGGCTGGAGTACCGGCGGGACTTCTCAAATGTGCGCTACTTCCTGACACGGGACCCTGGCGTGCTGGCGCGGAGCCAGGATACGTTCACGGTGGGGCTGTTGTGGTGGCTTGGCGCGTGGTAGCGCGGGGGCGCCGTGTGGTAGAGTAGCGCCACTTATGTCCCAAGCGAACCCCTCCCGCATCATGCAGGCCGTCACCGGCTATCAGCAGTCCGAGGCGCTGCGAACGGCAATCGAGCTGGGGCTGTTCACGGCGATCGGGGCCGGCCATGCGACCGTCGCGGCCCTGGCGGCGCACTGCCATGCGTCGGAGAAGGGGATTCGCGTGCTGTGCGATTTCCTGACGATCGGCGGCTTCCTGACGAAGAGCGGCGGGGGGTACGGGCTGAGCGAAGACAGCGCGGTGTTTCTGGACCGGCGCTCGCCGGCCTATTTCGGCGGGGTGGTGCATATGTTGACCGGGACGGAAATCCGGCGGGCGTTCGATGACCTGGCGGCTGTGGTGCGGAAGGGCGGGACGGTGCTGAACGACCAGGGCGGGACGGTGTCGCGGGAGAACCCGGTGTGGGAGGACTTTGCGCGGTCGATGCTGGCGATGATGGCGCCGGCGGCGGAGGCGATTGCGGGAATGGTGGGCGCCGGCGAGGGGCGGCCGATGAAGGTGCTGGACCTGGCGGCGGGGCATGGGCTGTTCGGAATTTCGATTGCGAGGCGGAACGCGCAAGCGGAGATTTACGCTCTGGACTGGACTTCGGTGCTCGAGATTGCGCGGGAGCATGCGGCGAGCGCGGGCGTGCTGGAGCGGTGGCATGCCATCGAGGGCAGCGCGTTTGAAGTGGAGTTCGGCGGCGGGTACGACGTGGTGCTGATCACCAATTTCCATCATCATTTCAACCGGGTAAAAATCGAGGACTTGATGCGGAAGGTGCACGGCTGCCTGCAGCCGGACGGTGTTGTGGTGACGCTGGAGTTCGTGCCGAATGACGACCGGGTGACGCCGCCGGACGCGGCCGCGTTCGCAATGGTGATGCTGGCATCGACGGCGGAGGGTGATGCTTATACATTCGCCGAGTACGACGAGATGTACCGGAACTGCGGGTTCACGCGGAACGAACTGCATCGGCTGGAAGGGGCGCCGGAGGCGGTGATTCTGTCGCGGCGGTGAGTGGTGGCCGGTTGGGCCGGTCCGGGGCGACAGTGCGCCGGCTGGAGGCGGCCATCCCGGCACGTTCCCGGCCGCACCACTCCTGTCACCTGAATCGCTACCTCTGGCGTTGGGGTTCGGAACGGAGGCTGGAAATTCACCTGTGAGGGAGAGCGGTAGAGAGTTTCCGCCCGAAGATAGTTGCGAACCCGCCGGCGGCGAGCGGCTGTGAACAGAACGCGGCGTTGACGACGGCGGAGGGCGTGAATGCTGGGCTCTGTCCCGGCAGGGCCGGGGAAGCGTGCCATACCGCTACTATGCGCGACTCTTTCCCCGGCGGGAAGCTAGAAAATCAGCCGGAGCACGAGTTCCGTCTGGCGGCTGATATTTGCCTGCGACGCGATGCGGCCGAACTGGCCGAGCGCGCCGAAGGTGGTGTTCGGCCCGCCGAAGACCGGATGGTTCATCAGGTTGAACGACGATGCGCGAAGGTTGACCTTCAGTCCTTCGGTGACGGCGAACTGCTTGGTGAGCGTGAGGTTGATGTTGTTCATGCCGGGGTTGCGCAGCCAGTGGACGCGAGCCCCTATGTTGCCGAAGGTGAAATCCGGCGGCTGTGCGAACGCGGCCGTGTTGAAGTAGGCACCGAGCCGGTCCGTGACGGAGCCGGAGATGCCGGCCATCGGGTCGCCGATGACGTTGGGCCGCTGCGCGCCGGCGCCGGCGAGGAAGAGCGTGTTCTGGTTCGTGCCGAAACTCAACGGAAAGCCGCTCTGGAAGGTGCTGAAGCTTGACAGGTTCCACTGGCCGAGCAGGAGATCGACGGCCTTGGAGGAGTTGCCGAGGTAGCGCCGGCCCTTGCCGACGGGCATGTCCCAGGAGGTGGTGACGGTGAGCCGGTGGGGCACGTCGAAGGCGGTGACGGCGCGCTCGATGCGTCGGTCGTAGTTGTTCTGGACGGGGCCGATGTCTCCAATATTCTTGGAGAAGGTGTAGGAGACGATAGTGGTCAGACCGTGCCAGAGCCGCTGTTCAAACTTGGTCTGGAACGAGTGGTAAATGGTGTTGCCGTAGGTGGGCCGGTTTCGGACGATGTTCAAGAACTGGGGATACGGCCGCAGCAGTTGCTGGCGCTGCACGGTGGCGCCGGCCAGTTGGCCCACGGTGATGAGGCCGCGGAACGGATTCGGGACGGCGTCCAACAGCGAACGGCCGAGCGATAGGTACTGCGGGTGAACCTGATTGATGTTTTCCGTGATGCCGACCTGTGGGTCGGTGGTGATGTGGATGCCGCGGCTGCCGACGTAACCCACCTGGAGCAGGGATTTGGAGAAGACCTCGCGCTGGATGTTGAGGTTCCAGGTATGGATGAGCGGCGTGACGTCGGAGGGGTCAAAGAACGAGACGTTCTGGCCGACAAGGGTGGCGAGGCCGAGGGAGTTGCCCGTGGTGCTGGCCAGGCCGAGCGGGAAGGGGTTGGAGAGGCGGTCCTTGGGCGTAAAGCCGTCCTGGGAGGTGACGACCGCCGTGGTGGCGGAATAGCCGACGGGGTCCACCGAACCGACGACCGGCATGAAGTGTAGGGCGTAGCCGCCGCGGAAGACGGTCCTGTTCGCCAGGTTGTAAGCGAAGCCGAAGCGCGGGGCGATGTTGTTGCGATCCGGATCGTAGATGCCGCGCGGACGCCCGTCCACGCCGGCGTACACCAGGCCGCCCAAGGGGTTCAAACCCGCCGGGCGGATGGGGCTTTGCGCGGAGTAGTCGAAGCCGCGGGTGGTGCGGTCATACCGCTCCGTGCGGGGCGTCTCGTACTCGTAGCGGAGGCCCAGGTTGAAGGTGAGCCTGGACGTGGCGCGATAGTCGTCCTGGAAGAAGAAGCCGGTGTACTTGTTGAGGATGGAGACACCGTTGTTATTGGCGAGGGATCCGCCGCCGAGACCCATCAGGAACGACGCCATGGGGAAGCCGGTGTTGCCGGCGGGGGTGAGGGCGGACGGGCCGTTGGACCACGCGTTGGAGAAGGAGAATGTGCCGCTGGGGTTGGTGTTGCGGAAGAAGTTGCCGTAGAGGAGGCGGAGATCGGCGCCGACCTTGAAGACGTGTTTGCCGCGCTGATGGGCAAGGTTGGACTGCACCACCCAGGTGCGGCCGACGTCCTGGATGAGGCCGCTGTTAGCCA
>CAZWDD010000263.1:0-8018 GCA_964632345.1 uncultured Solibacteraceae bacterium
CCGTCTATTTCGACAACGTCAAGGTGCCGGTGGAGAACGTGCTCGGCGAGATCGGTCGCGGCCACATCATTGCGTTCAACATCCTCAACCTCGGGCGGCTGAAGCTGGGGCCGTTCGCTACCGGCGGCATGAAGAACGTGCTCCAGATTTCGGCCAAATACGCCAATCAGCGCATCGCCTTCGGCAAGCCCATCGCCTCGTTCGGTCTCATTCAGCAGAAGGTGGCTGAGATGGCGGCGCGCATCTTCGTCACGGAGTCGATGTGCACGCGCGTCACCGGCCTTATTGAAGAGAAGCTCACCGGTTGGAGCTGGGCCCAGCCCGACGCGGCGCAGGTGCTGCTGAAGGCCGTCGAGGAGTACGCGGCCGAGTGCTCGTTCATCAAGGTGTTCGCCTCGGAGGCGCTCGATTACGTCGTCGACGAAGGCGTGCAGATCCACGGCGGCTACGGCTACCATCAGGACTACCTCGTCGAGCGCGCCTACCGCGATGCCCGCATCAACCGCATCTTTGAAGGGACCAGCGAAATCAACCGGATGCTGGCCACCGGTATGCTGCTCAAGCGCGCGCAGCGCGGCCAACTTGCGCTGGTGCCGGCCGTGCAGAAGCTGCAGGGCGAACTGCTGGCCGGCCCCGTTGATTACGACCTGCCCACCGCGGCAAAGAAGGCCACGCTGCTGTGCCTGGGCGTCGCCTATCAACGATACATGGCGGAGCTCGAACAGCAGCAGGAGATCCTCGCCGCCCTCTGCGATATGGCCATGAACGCCTTCGCCATGGAGACCGCGCTGCTCCGCTCCCGCAAAATGGGCGAGCCGGAGACGGTGAAAGCGATGGTGGACGTGTGGCTGCGTGACGCCATGGACACCGTGGCCGCCGCCGGCCGCACCGTGCTGGCCAACTGTGCCGAGGGCGACACGCTGCGCACGCAACTCGCCGCGCTGCGCCGCTTCACCAAGTACGAGCCGGTGGACCGCATCGGCCTGCAGCGCAAGGTAGCGGCCCGCATTCTGGCCGCTGAGCGGTACACCGTTGCCTGAGCAGCGCGTGGTGGTGCTGGTGGGGTTGCCGGGCAGCGGCAAGTCCACCTGGGTGGAAGGGCAGGGCGGCGTCGCCATCTCCTCGGACGAACTCCGGCGCTGGCTGCGGGATGACGCCACGGATCAGTCGATCCACGCCGTTGTCTTCCGCGTGATGCGGGACTTCGTCCGCCTCCGCATTGCCCTCGGCGCCGCGGTCACCTACGTCGACGCCACCAATCTGACGCGCAAGCATCGCCGCGCCTTCGTCAAAATCGCCCAGCACTCCGGCTGCCGTGCCGAGGCCGTTTTCTTCGACATCTCCCTCGACGAATGCCTGCGCCGCAACGCCGCTCGCCCGCGCCGCGTCCCCCCCGACGCCATCGGCGCCATGGCCGCCCGGCTGGAGCCGCCAACCGTCGAGGAGGGCTTCGCTGCCGTTACTGTTGTAACGGGTTAACCCGGCCCGGCCGGCCCTTTTCCCCCGCCTCCGCGTCTTTTCCCCCACCCCTGCCTTCGCAACTCTCCCGTTATCAACAGCCGCACTGGCCACCCCCGTGCACCTGGATACGCGAGGAGTTGCATCATGAAGCTCACACTCACCGTCATCAAAGCTGACATCGGCTCCGTGGGTGGCCACGTGACGCCGTCCCGCAACCTCGTCTCCACCGTGTCCGAGTTCATTCAGAACCACTGTGGCGGCCTCATCCTCGATCACTACATCAGTTTCACCGGCGACGACATCGCCATCCTCATGACACACCGCCGCGGCGAAGGCGATGAAGCCATCCACAAGATGGCATTTGAGGCCTTTCTCGCCGGCACCGCCGCCGCCAAGCAGCAGGGTCTTTACGGCGCCGGGCAGGATATCCTCAAGACGTCCTTCTCCGGCAACGTCCGCGGCATGGGCCCGGCCGTCGCCGAAATGGAGATTGAGGAACGCGCCGCCGAACCATTCCTGTTCTTCGCCGCTGATAAGACCGACCCCGGCTGCTTCAACTTCCCCCTCTACCTGGCCTTCATCGACCCGATGAATACGCCCGGCCTGCTGCTATCGCCAAAGATGTCGGCCGGCTTCCGGTTCGTCATCATGGACGTCAACCACACCGAAGGCGACCGCGTCATTGAACTCGAAGCGCCGAAGGATCTTTATGAGATCGCCACTCTGCTGCGCGACCCGGAACGCTATGTCGTCGAGTCCATCTGGTCCAACGCCAGCGGCGAACAGGCCGCTGTCGTGGCCACTTCGCGGCTGCACAACATCGCCGGCAAGTACACCGGCAAGGACGACCCCGTCATGCTCGTCCGCGCCCAGATGAACTTCCCGGCCACCGGCGAAATTCTCGCCCCGTTTGCCACGGCCCACTTTGTCGCCGGCGGCATGCGCGGCTCCCACAACATGCCGTTGATGCCTGTTCCGCTCGGAACCGGAACCAGCTATTTCGACGGTCCGCCGCTGGTCACCTGCGCCGGTTTCTGCGTGCGTGACGGGAAGCTGACCGAAGCCGTCGATAACTTCGCCCATCCGTTCTGGAACACCGTGCGTGATTCCGCGGCGAAGAAGTCGCTGGATATGCGCCGCCAGGGCTTCTTCGGCGCCGCCATGCTGCCGATGGCCGAACTGGAGTACACCGGCATTGTGGAGAAGATCAACGCGCTCGACGCCCGCTTCCGCGTGCGTTCGCCGAAACCGAAATCGGCCGCGGCCTAGCCTTACGGCGACCGCCGCGGGGCGAAATCCAACAACTGCCGCTGGTACACCTCGTGTACCTCAGCCAGCGGTAGATGGTCTTTCGAATACACTACCGCCCGATGCTCCAGCAGGGAATCGGGAATGGGCAGCGGGCCGTCTGTCTCCGGCGGCAGCTTGGTGGCTTCGTTTTCCCAGCCCTCCGGGAGCGGGCTCCACAGCAGCCGTGCGGTGACCGTGCGCCGGTAAGGCGCCAGCGCGTCGATGACGCGTCCGTACGGCGTGGTGCCCGTGTCCAACTCGCGGCTCATCGCCTCGGTCAGCCGGCCCGGAACATACCAGTTCTCTGCTTCCGATAACACGCGATCGCCGCAGCGTAACTGGACACGGCGGTAGCGGAGTTCCTCGCCCTCGCCCACCCGCAATCGCGCCCGCTGTTCCGCCGTCGCCTCCCGGTGTGCGTCGCGAAACACCTTCGCGTCGATCCTTGGCGCCACGGCCAGATGATGATCCCGGCACCATCGCTCCAGGATTCGCGTGGCGCTCTGGCCGGTGAGGATCTCCGCATTCAAACTCTGCACCAGCGCCAGTACCTGCAGCCGGCCTTCGAACGTATCCGGCCATACCGCGGCCGGCTGCGCCTGGGCCAGCGCACAGCCGGAAACAACGGCCGCAGTCGCCATCTGCCGCCGCAGCCGGCGCAGGTACTCTTCCGGTAGGCTCCGCAAGCTCCCAGTCTAACGCGCGCCCCGTTCCGGCAGCTACCGGCGGCTGTGCTCGCTTACCGTTCGATGGCCGCCACCACCATCTGCAGCGTCTTTCCCGTCGCGTCCCCCACGTTGCCGGCCGGTTTCCAGTTCGCCCGTGATCCGTCGTAGCTGTATCGAACCGGCAAGCGTGTCAGCGCCGGGTCATACTGCCCTTCCGTTCCGCCCATCTTGTAGATCACCATGTCGAGCGATGGCACCACGTAGATGGCATACCCTCCCGAGCCGCCCTTCCAGTAGGCATCCCTCGGCACGCCCGCCAGTTGGCCGCCGTTGTTGTGATTGAAGTTGAACGAGTGGTTGTAATGCGGGTTGAACCGTACCGGACGCCCACACATCCGCGCGAACTCCGCGTCGATGATCTGCTTCCTGCCCCAGCGCCCTTCTTTCAGCATCAGGTAGGCGAACCGCAGCACGTCCGTGGCCCGCACGGCGATGCTTCCGCCGCCCGGGGTATGCAGCATCCGCCCGTTTGAATCGATTCCGCTCTTCAGCTTCGGCCGGTACATCGCGTATCCCCAGGTGCCGAACCCCAGCGGGCCGGTCAACTTCCGGCGCATGTACTCCTCCATTTCCATGCCCGCCGCCCGCCGCACCACTATCGCCGGGATGTGGCTGGAGGCCGTCGAGTAGGAGTAGCACTCCCCCGGCGCGCACCACAGCGGCTGCCGCAGGGCGAAGTCGTCGGTGGTGGACCAGGGACCGTTGTCGATGGTCGGACTTTCCCACGTCTGCCGTTCGCCCTTCACATATACCGGATTCATGCCCTTGATCCCGGCCGACATCGCCAGCACCTGCCCCAGCGTAATCTCGCCCTTCCGTGGATCGTCGAGCGGGAAGATCTCCGCTGGCAGAAACTTCGGCGTGAACACCTTTTCGTCCAGGCCGTTCGGGAACAGTGCCGGCTTCTCCTTCATCAGGATCCCCGTCGCCACCGTCGTGAAGGCTTTCCCGCAGGAGGCCAACTCCGGCAGCGCCTCCCGGTGGCCGCGGCCGAAGTACCGCTCATAAACCAGATGCCCGTGCCGAACCACCAGCAGCCCGCCGTGCTGGCTGGTTGTTTGAATGTAGTCAAATGCGGCGTCCAGTTTCGCCGTGTCGATCCGCGTCAACTCCCGTATCCGGCCCGGCTCCCGCAGCGTCCGCCATCCGCCTTTGCTGTCCGGGGGAGGGAAGTAGTCCTCGCCGAAACAGAACCCGGCCATCGCCAGCAGGAGAATCATCGCTCGTATCCGCACGAGCGCCACTATATAGGATGCGGAGCTATCCGCGCAGCGTCAGCCGCAGGAACGACCGTACCTGCACGTCCACCCGCACCGGCAGCGGCGTCCCCTTCCGGTACCACAGCCGGAACCGCGTCAGGGTCTTGCCGCCGTCCATCGTCCGCCCATCCATGCGCAACATTCCATCGCCCGGCCCGATTTTCGACTGCAGCCGCATCTCGCGGTTTGCGTAGACGAACGCGTGGGAATGGGTTCCTTCGCCGGCCTCCATCTGTCGGACCAGCGTCGAGAGAAAGGAGTGGGAAGCCTCATTGTTCCGGCCCGCCTGCGTCGGCCGCGTGTGCGCTTCCTTCGCGAAGGCCTCATTGGCCAGTGGGAACAGTTCCTCCCACCGCGACCAGCTGTACTTGGCCGGAAACACGAAGTTCACTTTCCGGCATTCCGCGCGCCCCGGTCCCACTTCGCCCGCAATCGCAGTATACTTCGCCTCGGCGCCGTCGGTCTTTTCCAGCGCCCGTTTGGCCTCCGCGAAGGACTCCTCCCCGGAGGCCGTCATGAACCCGAAGTACGTGGAACCCTGCTCGCTCGCCCGCTCTTCCACGAAGCCTAGCCGGTTCAGCCCCTGCGCCTTCTCCGGCCAGGACCCGGCCGCAAACTGCAACCGCCGGCCGCCGGGTTCCTCCGCCATCCTTGCCCAGCCGCTTCCCACGTCACTTTTTGTGAAGACGGGAATCCCCAGCAGGACAATCGTCGCATCTACCCGGTAAGTCTGTTCGCGGCTGAACCCACGGACCCCCGGCGCCAACAGCACCCCCAGTGCCGCGCCAAGCCAGCCTCTCCGTGTCAGACCTCCAAACAATGCTCTTTGGATGCTTCCCGATGCCGGATGTTTCAAAAAAGCTACCTCGCCCCGCCGCACGAGTTCCATTCCAGACAAAAATAACCCGTATTAGTGCCTGTGTTCCTAAGTCCTATTCCCACTTGCTCTTAGGATACACCTACCGTTAGGTGTACTCGAAATCGGACCAAAAGAATCTGATATAAGTAATTGAAAAGAAGACAGTTGTTGGACCACGAAAGATGTGTAAAAGTGCTGGAACTACACCGAAAAGGGGAGTATTCTGTTCACGGAAGTCTCTTTAGAAGGAGGGTTTTATGGAAGTTCGTCATTTCTTCCGCCGGCCCGCCATCATCTTAACTGCTGGCCTGTTGCTTTTGGGGTGCGTTGCGCTGATGAGCGGACCGAACGCGAAGTTCACTACGGGTGACAAAGCGTTCTACGCGGATGAAAAAACTGTCAATTTTGTTCGTCCGGGTCTGGTGGTCCGTGTGCTGTCGGCGGAAATCGCCGCGGATGGCACGGCCAAGGCTCGTGTTCGTTTTACCGATCCGCGGGGATTGCCGCTGGATCGTCTCGGCGTTACAACGCCAGGCAATATCTCCGCTAGTCTTGTGCTGGCGACCATCCCGAAAGGGCAGACGACCTACGTCGCCTACACCACTCGGACCCAAACCAGTCCTATTACGAACGTCGCCGCGACGCAGGCCGGTGCGGACTCCGGCGGCACATGGCGTCAGGTGGCCGATGGCGAGTACGAATACACGTTCCGGACCAAGGCTCCCAGCGGTTATGACCGCACGGCTACCCATACCGTTCATGTGTACGGGAACCGGAACCTCACCGAGTTCGACCTGAGCGTCTATCGGGCCGACACGGCATTCAATTTCGTCCCTGATGGCAGCCCCGTCACTACCGTGCGCGACATCGTCAGCACCGCCACCTGCAATAAGTGCCACGACAAACTGTCTGCCCATGGAACGACCGGCCGCTCGACGGTGGAAGGCTGCATCACCTGCCACTCGCCGCAGACGACGGACCCTGACACCGGCAATACGGTTGACATGACGACGATGATCCACAAGATTCACACCGGCGCGGACCTTCCCAGCGTCAAGGCCGGCGGCGAGTACAAGATCATCGGCAACGCGCAGAGTCTGCATGACTACTCGCACGTCCTGTTCCCGCCCAGCCCCAAGAACTGTGAATCCTGCCACGAGCAGACTTCCACCGCCGCCCAGAAAGACGCGTGGCTGAAGCCCAGCCGTCGCGCCTGCGGGTCCTGTCACGATGACGTGAACTTCGCCACCGGCGAAAATCACGCCAACCTGCCGCAGGTCTCCGACAATCAGTGCGCCTCCTGCCATACCGTCGAAGGCGAACTTGAGTTTGACCTGTCGATCAAGGGCGCGCACACGATCGCTGAACGCGCCAAGGAACTTCCCGGCACGCAACTGGACATCCTGGAAGTGAACGACGGCGGCCCCGGCAAGCGGCCCACGGTCACCTTCAGCGTGAAGGACAAGGCCGGTAATCCCATCCTGCCGAAAGATATGACCCGTCTCTCGCTGGTTCTGTCCGGCCCGAACACCGACTTCGGCCCTCCCGTCAGTGAAGATGTCCGTAATGCCGAAGGCGCGAACGGCGTCTTCTTCTGGACCTTCGCCCGTCCGCTGCCGGAAACGGCTACCGGATCGTACACGGTAGGCATCGAAGGCTACCGCAACTTCACCCTCCTGAAGGGCACGAAGAAGGAGCAGACGGTCCGCGATGCCGGCATCAACAAGACGATGGCCTTCGCGGTTACCGACGCCAAGGCAGTGGCCCGCCGCTCCATCGTGAGCAACGAAAAGTGCAACGCCTGCCACGGCCAGTTGAACCTGCACGGCGGCAATCGCAACACCGTCGAGCAGTGCATCCTCTGCCACAATCCGACCGGCACCGATGCCGGACGGCGCCCCGCCGCCAACAACCCGGCCGAATCCATCGACTTCCGGACCATGATCCACAAGATCCATACCGGCAATCAACTCGGTGGCTCCTACCTGGTCTACGGCTTCGGCGGCACTCCGCACGAATATAACGGCGTCGGCTTCCCCGGCAACCGTGCCAACTGCAACATGTGTCACGTCAACAACTCGCAGCAGCTCCCGCTTCCTGAAACCGCCCAGAAGGTGGTCAACCCCCGCGGCGCCATCAAGGAACTGGGTCCGGAAACCGCTGCCTGCACGAGTTGCCACACGTCGACAGCCGCCATGGCTCACGCTCAGGTCAACACAGCCTCCATCGGTGAGAGCTGCGCTGCCTGCCATGGTCCCAACTCCACCTTCTCCGTCAATAAAGTCCATGCTCAGTAGTCCGGCTCCTCCACGGATATACTGAAATTTATGGCAAATGACGGTCTGAACGAGAGCCCTTTCCCCCCCGGGAAAGGGCCCTCGCATTTTATCCGCGACATTATCATCGAGGATATTCGCAACG
>CAZWDD010000264.1:0-7990 GCA_964632345.1 uncultured Solibacteraceae bacterium
TTCGGGGGTGGCAGGGCGACGATTGTCGCCGTGTTTTCAAGTAGTTGCGCCGAATCTCTGTAAGTTCTGAAAACCTTGTTAACTCTACGGGCAAGGAGAAGTAACAATGAGAAAATGCTCTCGACTTTGTTTTCTGACATTTTCGCTTTTATCGGTATTTGGACAAGGCAGTTGGGTGAGTCTAGCGCCCATGCCAACTCCACGGCAAGCTTTTGGAATTGCACAGACGCCGGACGGTAGGATCTTTACAATTGGGGGGGACACATTCTCGATTGGGACCTACATGCCCGTGGGAAAGGTGGAGGTCTACGACCCGCAATCGAATTCATGGACGACCGCGGCGCCGATGCCAACGCCCCGATACAGCTTGACTGCAGCCTATTCGAATGGGCTCATCTACGCTTTCGGAGGATACAGCCCGTTCGCACCCAGAAACACGGTGGAAGCTTATGATCCCTCGACGAACACCTGGTCGGCACGGGCATCCATGCCTACCGCGCGCCACAACTTGCGTGCAGTTACGGCGGCAGATGGGAAGATCTATGTGATTGGCGGTGATACCTCCGGCGGCGGACAAAACGTGGCGACCGTCGAAGTCTACGATCCGGTCGCAAATACTTGGACTACTGGCGTATCGATGCCCTTTACGAAGTCGGGCCATGGGGTTGCACTCGGCAATAATGGCCGCATCTACGCAATTGGTGGTGGGCAGAGTGGACAACTCGTCGGGTCTGTTTTTGAGTACGAAGTAGGTTCTGCTGCTTGGAGCATCAAGTCCCCTATGTCGTTGGCAAGGTCGAACCTCACAGTTGCTACCACATCTGACGGGCGAATTGTTGCCATCGGAGGAGAGTCCTACGGGGTCGTATCCGACTTCGTAGAGGTCTACAGCATAAATGGGGATTCTTGGCAGACTGGCGTCCCCATGCCCACTGCGCGTGCCGGCCTAAGTGCTATCGGAGGCACCGACGGGCGGATTTATGCGATTGGAGGCTGGGTTCCTGTTCCCGGGGGGTTGATTCCTCTTGGCGCCAACGAGGCGTATACCCCGGAATCGGTGGCGACATATCAGATCTGCCCCTTGTTCGACACAACGAAAGCGGTTCGGAGTGGCGCGACGATTCCCATAAAGCTGCAGCTCTGCGGCGAGAATGGAGCGAATTTGTCGTCGTCGGAGATCACGGTACATGCAACTGGCTTGATGCAGGAGTCCACGAATGCGACTGCTGAGATTCAGGATGCCGGTAACGCAAATCCGGACAGCGACTTCCGTTACGATGCCAGCCTCGGAGGGAGCGGAGGGTATATTTTCAACCTCAAGACAACAGGCTTTTCCTCGGGCACTTATCGGCTCTCTTTCACGGCGAGTACCGGAGCGGCCACTTACTCAATCACTTTCCAAGTGCGATGAGTGAGTCATAAAAAGGGGGCGCGTTCCAGACTCCGGATCGCGCCCGCACTCTGCCTATCGAAGTGATTCGGTGGATTTTCTACGGAATCCGCATCGCATCCACCGACGCGTCGCCCGGCGTCAACGTCGCCGTCCCCGCCTTCACTCCGTTCGTCTCCAGAATGTAAGCCACAATATCGGCATAAACCGAAGCCTTCAGCGAGTCCGGCGCCGCGGGCGGCATCGTCTTCTGGGACTTATCGAGCAACGCCTTCACCGAACGGCCCGACCACTTATCCTTGAAATACTTCCCGCCCAGCGGCGTGCCGAACGTCCCGTTCGTCATCGTGCTCCCATGACACACCGCACAGCTCGCGTTATATGCCGTCCGGCCCGCGGCCGCCTGCGCGGTCGTGAACTGCGGTGCAATTCCCTCGGTCAAGATATGCCCGCTCATCTGCCCCGTTGCCGGGCGGACCGCGCTCACCTGCGCCGGGTCGGCGATCACTTCTCCTGTCCCCTCGCCCACATACGTGAACGCGAGTATCGCGCCCGGGTCCTGCATGGTCGTGGTCGTCCCGCCGGCAAGCGACTCGGCCAGCCCGCCCGGATCCGTCGCCACAAAGATCGTCTTGCCATCCGGGCTCACCGCCGTATCGCGGAACCGGTTGTCACTATGGAAGTACCGTGAAATGTAGCCCGCCTTCGCCTGCCCGTTGGCCTTCAACGGAATCACATAAAGCGAACCGCGCTTCAGGGCCGGCGCCAGCAGCACCCGGTCCCATCCGGGGATGCCGCCGCCCTTGTTGGAGTAATGCTCAATCCCGGAAACTCCCACCGTCGGCCAGCAGATGAAGTGGATTCCCTTGCACGCCGGGTCCTGGAAGTTGAATCCAGAGTTCACGGTGAACAGCGTCGCCAGCGGATTCTGCATCCGCGGCTTGAAAGCGGACTCCGGCTGCCGCGGCACCGACGGGTGAATCGCCAGATCGCTGAACTTGATCGCCGTGCATGGCGCCGTCGATTCGGCCCATCGCGCGTACTCGTAAGCCTTCCCGTCGCGGAATCCCGCCACATTCGGCCAGCCGTAGTTCCCGCCCGCCTTCAGGACATTCACCTCGTCATCCGTCTTTGGCCCGTGCTCGGACGAGTACAACGTGCCATCGGGCGCAAAGTCCAGCCCCTGCGGATTGCGGTGGCCGTAGGTGTACACGTGGCTCACCACACCATTGATCTGCGGATTGTCGGCCGGTATCGACCCGTCCAGATTGATCCGCAGCGACTTGCCCACATAGGACGAATACTCCTTTGCCTCCAGTTCCTGCCGCGTCGGGATCCGCTGCGAGTGGACCGGCAGGCAGTAGTTGCCAAGCTGATTGTTCCCCTGGTCCCCGATCGTGAGATATAGCTTGCTATCCGGGCCAAACTTCAGCCGGCCGCCGTTGTGGTCGTTACCTGCCGGCAGCCCCGTGATGACATCCGCAGGGTTCGCCAGCGTGCCACTGGAAGCGTTATACGTGAACCGGACGATCTTGCCGTAAAGATACCGGTACGGACTCGCCGGATCGGCGATCGTCGGATCGGCGCCCTTGGCCTTGTCCACGTAAGTGTAGGCGACGTAGACAAAGTCACTTCCCGTTCCCTTGCCTAGGCCGGGGTGCAGCGCCAGGCCCAGCAGACCGTCCTGTCCGCCGGGCGCGGACACCTCCGGAATGGTCACGGCCACCGTCGCCTTGCCCGTTTCCGGATGAATGCGGGTAACTCGCTTCCCCGTACGTTCGGTCACCCACAGGTGGTTGTCCGGACCCCAGGTCACCTCCCACGGGCCGTCGAGGCCCGAGGCGACGATGCGTTTGCGGAAATTCTTCGTCGGCCGCTGGGCCGTTTCGGGGCCGTCCTGCGCGGGCAGGGAAACGGCAATCAGGAGGAAAAGAGCGGTGGTCCGGAGCATCTGAGTACTCTGGTGATGATACGCCGTCCCGAGGGGATAGGTAAATATCGGTGCTTATGCTGAGGAGGCGGCGATCCGCAGCGCCTCGCGGCGAATCCCCAGCAGCATGCCGCGAAACACGATGTGGTGAAACGGCACCACGGCATACCAATACAGCAGGCCGAACAGGCCGCGCGGCTTGAATAGCGCCGTCTGACGCAGCGTGCAGCCGGTGTCCGGCCCCGGTTCGATGCAGAACTCAAGCAAGGCCTCACCCGGCAGTTTCATCTCCGCGCGCAGCGCCAGGCGCCGGTCGCGTTCATATCCGGTAACACGCCAGAAGTCGAGCGCCTCGCCGAACCCGACTCGCTCTGGATCGCGCCGCCCGCGCCGCAGTCCCGGCCCGCCTACCAGCCGGTCCATCCACCCCCGCAGCTGCCACAGCCAGTCGGCCGCATACCAGCCGTGGCCCCCGCCAACGCGGCATACGGCCCGGAACGCCGCCGCCGCCGGCGCGTCAATCGCAACTGTCCGCGAGTCGCGGAACACCGTCCCCCCCGCCCAGTCCGGGTCGCCCGGAATCGGCCCGGCCATCGCCCAGTTGGTTTCCACCTTGTTCTCCGCCATGCTCGAAAGCGCGCCGCGAATCGACTCGCGCACCGTCAGCAGCGTCTGCGGTACCAGCAGGGTGATGCGGTCCTCCCGGCACACCACCGGGTTCTTCAATCCCTCTGCCAGCGGCTTGGCGATGTCGTGCGTCAGCGGCGTGATCAGGTGAATCCAATAGGAGCTCAACCGCGGCGTCAGAACCGGGACGGGGATGATCCAGCGCCGTCGCACGCCCAACTCCTCCGCCATGATCCGCATGATGTCCCGGTAGCACAGCACCTCGGGCCCCCCGATGTCGAACACCCCGCCGACCGTCTCCGGAACCTTCAGGCATCCCGCCAGATAGCCGATCACGTTGCGCACCGCAATCGGCTGCGACAGCGTATGCACCCACCGCGGCGTAATCATCACCGGCAGCCGCTCCACCAGATAGCGCAGGATTTCAAACGACGCCGAGCCGGATCCGATGATCATCGCCGCGCGTAGCACCGTTACAGGCACCCCCGTCGAAGCCAGTGCGGACTCCACCTCACGCCGCGAAGAGAGATGTTCGCTCAAGTCCGGGCCCGTCTCCCCCAGCCCGCCCAGATACACGATCCGGCCCACCCCGGCCGCCTTCGCCGCCGTGGCGAAGTGCAGCGCCAACTGCCGGTCGTGCCGCGCATACGCCGCTCCGGCTGAGAGCATCGAATGCACCAGATAGTACGCCGCTTCGCAGCCGTCGAGTGCCTCCGCCAGCGACGCCGGATGCTCCAGGTCCGCCCTCCGGATTTCGACAGCCGGATCGGCCGCCCACGCGAAGGCGCTCAGCTTCTCCGGCGACCGGACCAGGCATCGCACCGCGAATCCGTCGGCAATTAGTCGCGGTACCAGCCGGCCTCCGATGTAGCCGCTGGCTCCGGCGACGGCGATGCGTCGGATAGGTTGATCTTCCGGCAGAAAGTAGTCCTGGACGGCCGGCTCCGCGCCCGGCCGTCTCAAGACCATCCTGCCACACTGCGCCCGCGGAGCGGATTAAGTCGCGTTCTTGTCCAGGAAAAGCAGCAGGAAAAGAACCGCCGCAATGCCGGCGACTACGTAGATCGTCAGGATCATGTTCTGACGGGGGGACGGGGGCTGTGGTGAGCCCTCGGGATTCTGCATAAAAAATTCCTTTCGATTCGTACCTATGTGGAAAAGGAAACAGCTTTAGCGGTACGAAGCGAACGGAGGCGCACGGGCCAGCCCGGGCGTACCCGCGGTGGCGGGCTGTATGAGGGGAGTACTGCGGCTCACGCCGCCGGCAACGGCCGGCAGCGGGAGTGGAACTGTCGCCGGAAGAACGGCTGCCTCGCGCTGTGTTGCGGCGATTTTCGCCTGGCGCTGCGGGTTTCCGGCCGCAATGCCGGGCGATCCGGCAAGATCCGGCGCTTGCCATTCTCGTGCGCCAGAGCGGAACGGCCCTGACTCCTCCGGCAGGCCAAACGCCGGCGCCGCCACGCTGCCGCTGAGCAGGCATAGGAGAAGCAGAAACGAGATGGGGACGCGGCGCATGGCGTTGCGGCGGAGGCCTGTCAATACTGTAGGCGAAGATGCAGCCGGATGGCTCGCCCGTCGTTGAGTGTATTTGTGATCGCGCCGAAATTCGGCGACGAAAGCTCGCGGAACGGCTCGGCGAACTGCGGCGTGTTCCCAAGGTTCAGCGCCTCGGCCCGGAACAGCAGCTTTCGGTCACCGCCAATCGAGTACGTGCGGGCCACCGACAAATTGACATTAGCGATGCCTGCCTTCCGGAACGTGTTGCTGCCGATGTTGCCGCGCGCCTCGGTCGGCAGCGGGAAGGCGAAGGCGCTCCGCGGCAGTAACTGCTGCGAAAGGTCTGGATGCCCGATCGTCCGCCCCAGGATCGTCGGGTCCACGATGTGCGGGCGGTCACTCGCATCGCCATCCACGTTCCCGAAGCCCGGCGCGTCGGATCCCGTGATGATGCTGAACGGCGTGCCCGTCTTCACCAGATACACGCCGCTGATCTCCCACGACCCCAGCCACTTCACACGCGGCGTCTCCCATGTGCCGCGCGTCAGAAACGCGTGCCGCTGGTCGAAGCTGCTCGGCCCTTTCACGTCGCCCCACAGGTCGAACTCCGTCTGCGGCTGGCTCTGCCGCCCGTCGTCGCCCGTCGCCGTATTCGTGTAGGCGGCCCCAAGGTCGATCGCCTTGGAGAACCAGTACGACGTCTCAAAACTCAGCCCCCGCCGCCGCGGAACAATCAGCGTCGCCCGTGCGGCGTCAAAGTATCCACGGGACGCGTTGCCCGCGCGCCGGATTTCAAAGTACCGAGGGTCCGGCCGCCGTTGATTGATCGTCGCCGTCGTCTGCGCCACCCCCGGAACGGTCAGCGCTCGATTGAAAAACTGCTGCATCAGCAGCTTGTGGGACCGGCTGCCCGTGTAACCAAGCTGCAGCTTCCAGGTGTTCGCCAGCGCCGACTCCCAGGAGAAGCTGTACAGGTGGGTGTAAGGCGTCGCCAGCGCCGGGTCGATCTCCATCAGCGTGTTTCGCGCATTCGGGTCCGCCGGCAGGTCTAGCTGCCGGAACGGCGTGAATAGATCCGGCACCTGGATCTCGAACTTCTGGTTGAGCGGCGGGTTGTAGCGGATCTGCGAGTAAGTCACCGGGAATATCTCCCCGTACTGCACGCTGTAGTTGGCGCGAATCAGGCCGCGCGGTACGCGCAGCGCGAAGCCGAACCGCGGCGAAATGTTGTTCCGGTCCGAATCGTATGGCAGCGTATTCAACCCGTTCACTTCAATCGGTACCGAGACGGCTTCATACCGCAGGCCGTACTGCAGCGTCAGCCGCGAGTTCACGCGGAAATCGTCACCCACGAACGCATCCACCTCGAAGTTCCGGAACCCGCGATGGATGTTCCCAACGGAACCCGAAAACCGGCTCGGAATCCCCAGCAGGAAGTTCTCCATCACCGTCCGGCCGAAGTCATTCCGGAAGTAGAGATTCCCACGCAATGACGAAGCCTCCAGTCCGTTCAGTTGCCGCCGCGCCAGGTCTGCCCCGGCATACCAGTTGTGGCGCCCCCGGTTCTGCTTCACGCTCGCTCCGTAGCGGAAGCGGTTCAGCGCCCGGTCAATGGGAATGTTCGAGCCCGGCCCCAGCGTCGTGATGACATTGGCGAAGTTCACCTGCGGCCCCACGGCGTTCTGCTCCGGTACCAGGAGCGACCCCACGCGGTCGAACATCGCCGTCGCCGTCCAATTGGTCGTTGCTGACTGCGCGAAGTTCCATGTCGCCTGCGCCGTGTGGGACCGCGTCGTCGTGTCCGGGTTCTGTCCCGCCACCAGTTGAAACGCGTCCACCCGCTGCGTCGTGAACGAGTGCCGCAGATTGATCGAGTGCCGCGCCGTCAGTCCCTGGTCCAGCCGCACCGTCGTCGCATCGTCGTTGATCGCCTGCTGCGCGTTCGTATTCAACGCACGGGCGCTGATATCGGGCCGGTTGGGCAGTTCGTTGGGGAATGCGTCAAGGAACCGCTGGATAACGGCCCGCACCGCCGGGTCCGTTGCTCGCGGCGTCCGCTCATGCGGCAACGGCACCACGACGTTCCCGTTCACGTACCCCCGCAACCGCTGCTGCGAACCGTCCAGCGTCAGCGCCCCGGACCTCCATGGCTTCCAGACAAAGTTGCCCCCATAATGGTTGTCCCGCGCCGGCCGCAGCGGACCCACCGTAAAAAAGCTCCGCGCGTTGAGCGCCGAGTTGCCGTGCGACGCGAAGAACGACCCATGAAAGCTCGGCGGCTTGGCCGGCGTTAAATGGATGGGGCTCGTCGGGCGATTGCCGAACTCCGCCCCGAAGTACGTCCGGTCCGCCTTTGCCTCTTCAATCAGTGTTGCCGTCGTGCCCAGCCGAACGTTCAGCTCCTTCAACGCATTGTTGTCGATCAGGTTGAATTGGACGTTCTCGTTCCGGCGGGACTCCCCCGATGCCGCGTCCGTCTTGTTCAGCAGGTTCAGGTCCGTGCGGCGTTCGGCGGGCGGTTCCGAAGCCGCGGGGGGCGGCTTCGG
>CAZWDD010000265.1:0-1506 GCA_964632345.1 uncultured Solibacteraceae bacterium
GAAGGCATTGATGGAGGCTGAGGGCCTCGGCGGCGAATTTCACTATCATGGCGCACTGAGCCGGGAGGAGAAAATCGCCTTCCTGCGGGAGGTCGACCTGCTCTCTGTACCGACGGAGTATGTGGAGCCCAAGGGACTTTTCGTACTGGAGTCATTGGCCTGCGGCACGCCGGTGGTTTTGCCTGCGCACGGGGCATTCCCGGAGATCCTGGCAAGAACTGGAGGCGGAATCCTGGTGGAGCCGAGGGACGCGCATGCATTGGCCGATTCGTTGGAGAATATGATCTGCGATCCGGAACGCCGGTCCGCTCTCGGCGCGGAAGGCGCTGAGGGAGTACGCCGGCACTACTCAGCGGCGGCGATGGCCGAGGCGCAGTTGGCGGCATTCGCTTAGAGGCACATGCTACAAGCTCAGGGATTATCGAAAGTCTATGAGACGCCGGCGGGTTTAGTCCCGGTGCTGGAGAACGTCAATCTCGATTTGCGAACAGGGGATGCAATCTCGATCATGGGTCCGTCCGGGAGTGGGAAGAGTACGCTCCTGCATATCCTGGGGCTGTTGGACCCTCCCTCCAAGGGAACGCTCACCATCGACGGCGTACAACCATGGACGCTGAAAGAGAAGGACCAGGCGCGGTTTCGCAACACACGGATGGGTTTCATTTTCCAGGATCACTGCCTGCTGCCGCAGTGCACAGTCCTGGAGAATGTCGTGGCGCCGACGCTCGTCGGTGACCGGGATGACGACGCCCCGGCGCGCGCGAAACAATTGATCGACCGGGCGGGTCTCACGCCGCGTATCGACCACTTTCCCGCTCAGCTCTCGGGCGGCGAGAAACAACGAGTCGCCATTGCACGCGCGCTGATCCGCCAGCCGCAGCTACTGCTCTGCGACGAACCGACCGGCAACCTGGACGAGGCAACCGCATGGCAGGTGCTGGCATTGCTGGCCGAACTGCAGAAGGACATGCAGAGCATCCTGGTCATCGTGACACACAGTCCGCAGATTGCCGCCGAGTTTCCGCAGCAGTACCGAATGCGGGGCCGCAACCTGGAGCGTGTCGGTTAAGCGATGACGCGGCGCGACCTCACCGAACGAAACCTGCGGTACTACTGGCGCACGAACGTGGCAGTGGCCGCGGGGTTGGCGATTGCCACGGCGACTCTCGCCGGGTCTGCATTGGTGGGCGAGTCGGTTAAGGAGAGCCTGCGTGAAATCGCCTCCGGACGGCTCGGGAATGCGGGCACGGCGATTGTGGCAGCGCTGCCATTCGGAGAGGGCCTCGCCACACGGATCTCCGCCAGCGCGGCCCCGGTGCTTTTTTTTGAGTCGGTGGTGAAACATCAGGCCACAGGGCGGACCGCGTCAAAAGTGCTGGTTTACGGGGTCGACGACCGGTTCTGGGCACTGCACAGCCTGCCGAACCCGCTGAGCGGTGAACGAGACATCGTCTTCAGCGAACCGCTGGCCGGCGAGTTCAACGCGCAGCAGGGAGAGGGCGTCCT
>CAZWDD010000265.1:1606-7930 GCA_964632345.1 uncultured Solibacteraceae bacterium
GAGGAGTTACGTAGCGACCTGCCGCTGCTGGGCCACCTGCAGTTGGAGGACGTGGGTTTGCGGATCACAAAGCCTGCCGCCTGCCGCTGTATTCAACTGGAAAGCCCGTCGGGCCTGCTGCGAGACGATCAGGTAGAGCGGGCACTTGCCACAGCGAGGAAGGATGGACTGCGGGCCGAAGTGTTTCTGATGTACATGGCGAATGCCATTCGGAACGCGAACGCGAGTATTCCCTATTCTCTGGTGATTGCGCGGGATGAGGTTCCTCCCGGCACGTTGATGCTGAACGAGTGGGCCGCAGCGCAACTGCAGGCGCAGACCGGCGAGAAGATCACGCTGGAATACTATCTGTGGAAGCAGGAGGGCCGGCTGCTCACAGAGTCCAAGGCATTCACGCTGCACTCGGTGCAGCCCATGACACTGCTGGGGGACCGGCAGATGTCGCCGGAGTATCCCGGCATTTCCGACACTCTGAACCTGAGCGACTGGGACCCGCCGTTTCCCCTCGACTTGAACAAGATCCGTCCGCAGGACGAGTCCTACTGGGACAACTACAAGACGACTCCAAAAGCCGCCGTTAACCTGGCGGATGCGCAGAAGCTCTGGCAGACACGGTTCGGCAAGGTGACCGCCATCCGGTTCTTCGCGGCCGACGGCGCCGGCCCGCCTGCGTTGAATCTGACGCCCAGCACGGACCTGGCGCGCGATGGTATCGCCCTACTGTTGCCGCGTCAGCAGGCAGAGGATGCCTCGCGCGGCACAACAGACTTCGGCGAGTACTTCGGATATTTCAGCTTCTTCCTGCTGGTGTCGGCGCTCTTGTTAACGGCGTTGTTCTTCCGGTTCGGCGTGGAGCAGCGATTGAAGGAGATAGGGCTCTATCAGGCGCTGGGCTTCGACCGTAGCGCCATCCGCCGCGTGTTTCTACGCGAGGGAGTGCTGTTGGGGACAGTCGGAGCCGTACTGGGCACGATCCTCGGGATCGGGTACTCCGCATTCATCCTGTGGGCGTTGCGGACATGGTGGGTGGATGCCGTCGGAACCACAGGGCTCCGGCTTCACTTTGCCGCCGGTCCATTCACCGCCGCCGTGTTTCAAGGAGTGGGGATGGCATTGGTCATCATCACACTGAGCTTGCGGCGGCTGCGGACCATGTCGCCGCGGCAACTGTTGGCGGGCACACGGCCGGAAACCGTTCTGCGGACACCCGCATGGCTGCGCATGGCGGCGCTTCTGCTCCTGCTCGGCGGCGGGGTGCTTGTGATTGCCAGCGCGTTCCGCCTGATACCAGCCGAGGGAGGTTTCTTCGGAGCGGGGTTTTGTCTACTGGCTGGCGGAGCGCTGTTCTGCCGCCTGTGGCTGGAGAGCCCGCGGTTGGCGCCGCTCGATTCGCTACCCGGGCTCGCCTTCGCCAGCGCGGCACAACAACCGGGTCGTAGTTTTCTCACCATCCTTCTGATCGCTCTCGCCGTCTTCCTGCTCGTGGCGCTGGAGGCATTCCGGCAGTCGCCCGGTCACTTCGATTCCGACAAACGCTCGGGAACGGGTGGCTATCCGCTGCTGGCCGAGTCGCAATGGCCCATCTACCAGAGCCTGGCCACCAGGGAGGGGCGAGAGGCGCTGAACATTGACGAGGATCAGGTCCGGGGCATGCGTGTTGCCGAGTTCCGCGTGCGGCCGGGCGAAGACGTCAGCTGCCTTAACCTCTATCAACCGACGCGGCCGAAGATTGTCGGCGTTCCCGCCGCGTTCCGTGCCGAGGACCGATTCCGGGTTTCGCCGGAGGATGGGTGGAGTCTTCTGGGCCAACCGTTGCCTCAGGGTCTGATCCCGGCAATGGTGGACGCAAACACCATGCAGTACGTCCTGCATAAGCGGGTCGGCGATACGATTGAGGTTCCGCACGGCGTGGAACCGATTCGCCTCCAGATCGTCGGAACCCTTTCAGGCAGCTTGTTTCAGAGCGAAATCCTGATCGCCGAGGAAGCGTTCCTGCGGCTGTTTCCCGAAGAGCAGGGGCGCCGGCTCTTCCTGATTGACGCGCCAGAGGCGATGTGGGGCCTGGTGACCTCCACATTGGAGGACCGGTTGAGCGACAGCGGATTTGATGTCATCCTGGCCGGAGACCGGCTGGCGCAGTTTCACCGCGTCGAGAACACCTACCTCTCTACGTTTCAGGCGCTCGGCGCGTTGGGACTGTTGATTGGTACCGTAGGGCTGGCCGCCGTCCTGCTTCGCAACGTTCTGGAGCGCCGGCGCGAACTGGCCTTGCTGCGGGCGGTGGGATATACCCGCCAAGAGGTGATGCGCCTGATCTTCATTGAAAACGCCACTCTGCTGTTCGCCGGGCTGGCAATCGGCGCCGTCTGCGCCCTCCTGGCCGTCATCCCATCGCTGACACAGCGGGCCACCGCGCTGCCGGTTCCCTCGCTCGCCGCACTGCTCCTGCTGGTGGCAGCCGTGGGACTCGTTTCGCTGGTGGCGGCCACGCGGGCCGCTACTCGGGCTCCTTTGCTGGAGTCCTTGCGCTCGGAGTAGCATGGGGTTATGGCTTTTCGCTACGCACTCATCGCACTATCCCTGCTGACGTTGCCTGCCTGCGCCCAGGACAGGAAACAGGTGGAGCTTGGCCGCTACCTGGTGGAAAACATCGGGCAGTGCGCCGGATGCCACACGCCGAAGACGGCGGACGGGCAATTGGACAAGTCGAAGTGGATGAAGGGCGCCGTCATGGACATCCAGCCGATTGGAACCCCGCCTGCCAATTGGCATAAGTCCGCCCCAGACCTGACGCCCACCGGAAAGCTGTGGGCAAAGTGGGGCGAACTGGCAATGCTGAAGTACCTGCAGACCGGCCTCACGCCAAGCGGCAAGCCGGCCGGTCCGCCCATGCCGATGTATAAGTATTCGCCGGAGCATGCCGAGGCGGTGCTGGCGTATTTGAAGACTCTGAAGTAATCGCGGGGGCCTAACGAGCCCCTTACATTCCGCCGATACTCCCGATATGACGAACGCCGCCAAGTGGCCGAAGGTTCTTCCGCCGCTTACTCCCGAACAGCGCCGTATCAGCGACGAGTTCATGAAGCACTGGCATGACCGTCTACCCGGCGCCTGGTACGGGATTGTGGAAGGGTTCAACCATCACTTTCCAGTACGGCACTCGCGGCCGGGTTTTGTGTCGACCCTGGAGATCGGCGCGGGACTCGGTGAGCACATCCGCTACGAGAAACTGACGGCCGAGCAGGAGCGGAACTACCACGCCCTGGAGCTGCGCGAAAACATGGCCGATGAAATCCGACGCAACTTTCCGGCCGTCAACGTCGTGGTGGGAGACTGCCAGCGGAATCTGCAATTCGCCGACTCCTCCATTGACCGCGTGGTGGCCGTTCATGTGCTTGAGCATCTGCCGGACCTGCCTGGCGCCATCCGGGAGGCGTACCGCGTGCTGCACAAGGGCCATGGCCAACTGTTGGTGGTGATTCCGACCGAGGGCTCGCTCGCCTATACCATCGCACGCAAGATCTCGGCCGAGCGTGAGTACAAGAAGAAGTTCGGTGGTGACTACTCCTGGTTCTACAAACGGGAACACATCAACCTGCCACAGGAGATCCAGGAGGAACTACACCCCTACTTCACTGTGAAGAGCCGGTCCACGTTCCCGTTCCCATTCCTCCCCTTCTTGTTCTGCAACCTCTGCCTTGGGCTGGCATTGCAGCCGCGGCCGGAGCCGCTGGTTTAGTTGGCCTCAGCGAGCAGTCGCTGATAGGCGGCCTTTGCCTCATCGTAGGCGCGGGTCATCTCTCCCTGCTCCGGTAGGCGGATGCGGCCGATCTTCTGCTTGTAGCAGCGCTCAACGGCCGCCAGGCACCACTCAATGCTCTCCTTCACGCGGATCGGCTTGCCCGCCACCTCCACCCAAATCGGATTGGTGTGCGACGACGGGAGAATCCGCAACGCAACCCACGCACTCTTGTCGATTGCCACGTCGAAACTCACATCGCGCAGTGCGCCGTCGGCGGAGATCTCCTGCGTCGCCGCCACCTGACCGTTGACGAGCAGTTCCAAAGGAACCTTGCGGGTGTTGCCAACGCGGGCGCGCTCCAACTCCCAGTACGGCTTCCGATCCACGCGCCGCTGCCGGATCTCCTCATCCGGCTTCTCATTCAACAACGCGGCGACCTTCGCCGTGACCCGTACTTTGCCCGGCGCTGCGAGCTTGATGGTAGAGTCCCCCTCCCCCATCTGCGCGTTGTTCACGCGGAAGTCGATCAAGTGGCTTTTGCCATCGGAGACATAGTTCCGCCCGTCCCGGATCCCAAACACCCAATCTCCGTAGTCGAGCTTAGGCTGGCGGACATAGCTGCGGCCGAGGCCCACCTTTTCGCCGTAGATGCACGGGAAGTCGGTCTCACCGGAGATGCGGGCCCGGTAACCGGCGTTGAGGGTGTGGTACCAGATGTTCAGCTCCCAGTTGTAGGGTGTGTCCACCGTCGACAGAAAGTCCGTCAGTCCCTTGGTGACGGTGACGACGTACTCATTGGCGCCGATGCCGTCGAAAGGAGGTAGCTCGCGGGAGGGCAGCTTCGTGTCCTTGATCTGCAATCCCCAACCGGAGTGCGCATACCCGGTTACCGCTCCCTGCCCCTTGGCCCAGCGCATGATCGGGAGGCCCCAGGTGGGCCAGTCTTCAATCCGCTGCGTCCCGGGGTAGTCCTGCTCCTTCAACCCCAGCAGTACGATGTGGCCGGTGTGGCTGGAGGGATGGCCAGACACCTCGACGTCATAACGGATGCGGTTTTCGAGCGTGGAGACCGCATTGTCCTTGCCCTCGAAGAACGTCTTTTGGAAGTACCATCCCGGGCCCCAGGTCAACACGGAACCGATCTTCAAATCTTCGCCCAACACATGCCGCATCATGTCCTGCGGATAGACGCCTTCCGTCGGGCGCTCGTAGTGGGCGCAACCGGCGGCGTGGATATGGTGGTCACCCGAGAACCAACCGAGCTTGGCGGGGTCAATCCAGCGCTCGAGTTGGAACGACACCTCCTGCGGCTCTGTGCCGGTAACGGCGAGTTTCCGCACGCCGGTCCGATATTCAGGGCCGCGGCCATAGGAAATGGTGTAGGAGCCAGGCGGCAGCATGACATGTTCCCCGTCCGAACGGTACACCTGCGGGTGAAAGAAGAAGTCACCGTTTAGCCGCTTGGTCTGCGGCGGATACACGCGGCGCATCTCATCGCGGATCGTGAAGCCGGCCGTGGTTGGCTTGCCGTCCACATCCCTGACGCGGAAGGTGACCTTGGCCGCCGCGGCGGCGGTAAACAGAATATCCACCTCGCTGCGGAAGCCCAGGTCCTGCGTTCCCTGGCCCACGTCGAAGATCAATTTCGCCTCGCGCTTGCCGGACTCTTTTGAGTACAGTTGCAGGATTCGATACTCCAATTCGAGTCCGGAAAGGTGCGGCTTCATCGGCTGCTTGTTGAACATCGTGTGGTCAATCCAGCGCCGGCCCACTTGTCCCGCATTTGCGTTGGCGAGTTGACCGGAATTGGGACTATCCACGGCCAGCACCGCCGTAATGCCCGCCTGGTTGGCCACCTTCACCAGAAAGGTCCGCCACCCCTGCTCCATCAGCCGGGCCGGCGCCTGTCCCTGTTGCACCTTGACGCGGCTCTCCGGATTGATCTCGACGCCGACCAGAGCGTGGCGGTCGAGTATCCGCTGCATCGCCTCCACCTCTTTGGCGCCGCCGCTGGATAGGCCCGACAGCCGGCGCAACTCCGCCGCGTCGCGGGCCGGCAGTGGCTCCCCGAGTACATCCATAGCCTGCACGACGCGGGCGACCTGCGCGGCGAGGGGTTGAAACTCCACAGCCGTTACGAGCGGCAACTCCTCGCCGGACAACGCAAGCGCAAGCAGCGCAAAACCAATTATCGGTTTCATCCCGACCGTTCTAACACAATCGGAACAGCAACGCGTTACTACGGCTTGCTCTTGGCAATCTCCTCATCGATGATGCGCGTAAAGGCGTTGACAAAATCCCGCCCGCGCGACAGCAGATTCGCGCGCGTCATGTAGTCGAGTTCAATATCCGGAATGACGCCAATATTCTCGACAAACGGCGCCGCCGGCATATCTGGCGAGAGGACATTGTCCCGCCGGACCACCAGGGAGTTCGTATTGGTCGCTGTGGCTTCGCCATAGAACCCGGCCGGCCACGCCGAAACCGACCCGCCAAGCCCGCCCGTCCGCATGCCTACGATCGGGCCGCGCTTGTTGTCCTGCATCATCGCCGGGAAGATATCGCCCATCGACAGGCTGAAC
>CAZWDD010000266.1:0-7922 GCA_964632345.1 uncultured Solibacteraceae bacterium
TACTTCTTCTCGTTGCCGAGAAACACCGGCTGCGCCAGCGCAATGTTAGGTCTCTTCATCTTGCATTTCCCGTCACCGACGCAGGCACTCCCCACGCCCGGCTTCCTGCCGGAATGTCCCTCCGTACCACTGCACCCGCTCCGATCACCGCCCACTCCCCAATCCGCACCTCTGGCAGCACGCACGCTCCCACCCCTAGAAACACGCCCTCCCCCAATTCCACCCGTCCGCACAGCCGTGTCCCCGGCGCCATGTGCGCATACGCCCCCACCCGGCAGTCATGGTCCACGCTCGCCCCGGTGTTCACGATGCACCCGTCCCTGATCACACTCCGCGCATTCACCACCGCCCCCGCCATCACCGCTACTCCCGCCCCCAATTCGGCGAATCGCGACACCACCGCCCGCGGATGCACCGCGTTCACAAGTTCCAGCCCCATACCCCGCGCCTCTTCCACAAGCCGCTTCCGCCGCGCGTTGTCTCCCACCGCCACAAATACGCCTTCCGCACCCAGCGTCCGCGGATCGGTCTCCGCCGGCAGCACCGGCACGCCCAGGATCGTGCTCTCCTCGCTCGCCCCCAGGCAAGCCGCCAACGCATGCTCCCCAGCCTCCAACATCGAATCCACAATCACCGCCGCATGACCGCCCGCCCCCAGGATGACGACCCTCAACGCCGTCCCTCCGCTGTCACCACCCAAAGGTTTGCGCTCTCCCTGTTCAGCAGCGTCCCGTTGTCCGCCTCCATCAGGTCGCCTGTCGACTCGTCGATCTCCGCCAGCCCCGCGCTCATCCCCCGTAACCGCTCCAGCCACGCCGCTGCGTCCCGGCCGCTCCGCTGCAGAATCCCCGGCGCAAACTCCACGATCATCACCTTGATTTGTCCGCTCCGTAGCGCTCCCGCCGCCCCTTCCAGCACTGCCGGCTCATGCCCCTCCGCGTCGATCTTCAGTATGTCCGCCGTCCGCCCCCGCAACTGTTCGTCCAGCCGCCGGACCTCCACCCCAGTCCCGGTCCACTCGCCCTCGTCCCCTGGTCCCAGCGTGCTATAGGTCCGCGAACTGGCATTGCTGAACAACATCCCTCGCCCGTCTCTTGCCCCAGCCGCGTAGGGCAATAACTCCACCGTCCGGTTCCCCAGTAAGTTATTCAACTGAACGTTCCCTGACAAAATCGAGTAACTTAGCGGGTCCGGCTCCCACGCCTGTACGTACCCCTTCTCGCCCACTGAATCCGCCGCCGGGACCGTCAACAACCCGAAACTCGCGCCGATATCGACGTACCCCATGCCCTCCCGCAAATAGTTCTGTATCGCCCGCAGCGTCCCCGGCTCCGGGTGGTTCCGGTGCTTCACATACGCCGCCAGCCGCCACTCGGTCGCCGGAAATCCGAACAGGTAATCTCCCCACGGAACCACTTCCACGCCAGGCTGCTGCGCCGCTCCTATCCCTGCCAGCCGCTGCTCCAGTTCCGTGATCCGCTCCTCCAGCGCCGATGGGGCTCCCCACTCCCGCTGGTCCCGCAATAACTCCACCTGCTTCATCAGCATGTCCAGCTTCCGGTCCATCCGGTCCAGACGATGGATCTGCCAGATCTTGCTGTAGATCCCGTAAAGCTTCCCCAGGAAGCCGTTCCCGAACGGCGTCGCGACTGCTTCGTTCGCGACCGTTTCCGATGTGCCTACTTCCTCTTTTTTACCCAATTGCCGCTCGATCCGGTGTCTGGCAAACTCTTCCTGCAAGATTTTCCTCTCTCTGAGTGTATTACGCTCCTGCGCGCCGACGTCGCAAAAATGTCATCATTGCCATTCTTCAAACATTTGATTCCAAGCGACTTGCCAATCTGCCTCCTGCGCTACCATGGAAAACGTGCGTGTTGTCATCGCCTCGTCCGAAATGCCGTTTGCTCCCGGCGGTGCTTCTCTCCTCGTCGATTGGCTAGAACTCGCCTGCCGACAGCACGGCCACGAAGTCGAAACCTTCCGCCTGCCGTTTGAGTCTTCCCCCTCCGCCCTCCTCACCCAGTACCTCGCCTTCCGCCTCCTCGACGCCGCCTCCGGCGCTGACCGCCTCATCACCCTCCGCCCCCCCTCTCACCTCCTCCCTCACCCCAATAAGGTCGCTTGGTTCATTCACCACCTCCGCGGCGCCTTTGATCTCTGGGGCACCCCCTACCAGGACATCCCCGCCTCCCTCGAAGGTGCCGGCATCCGCGAGGCCCTCCGCTCCGCCGATACCGCCGCCCTTGCCGAGTGCCGCCACCTCTTCGTCAACTCCAAGGTGATGGCCTCCCGTGTTGCCTCCGTCAATGGCCTCCAGGCCAAGGTCCTCTACCCGCCCCTCTGGCAATCCGAACGCTTCTCCAACCTCGGCGATGATGGCTACTTCCTCTACGTCAGCCGTATCACTCCCCACAAACGCCAGCACCTCGCCGTCGAAGCGGCAGCCCTCATGCGCTCCCACGCCCCCATCGTCATCGCCGGTCCCGTCGATCCCGTCGATCAACCCTACCTCGAATCCATCCAATCCCGCATCGCCGCCCTCAACCTCTCCCACCGCGTCCGCATCGAATCTTCCTGGATCTCTGAAGAACAGAAGGCCCAACTCGTCGGCCGCTGCCGTGCTCTGCTCTACTTCCCCTTCGATGAGGACTCCTACGGCTTCCCCGTCCTCGAAGCCTTCTCTTCCGCCAAACCCGTCGTCACCATGTCCGATTCCGGTGGCACCCTCGAGGTCATCCGCCACGCCGAAAACGGCCTCATCTCCGCCCCCTCCCCTGAGGCCCTCGCCGCCGCCCTCGATCAACTTGCCGCTGCCCCCGTCCCCGCCATGGGCGCCGCCGCCTCCGAAACGCTCTCCCGCCTCCGCCTCTCCTGGCCCCAGTGCGTCGAGGCGCTCCTCGCATGAGAATCGCCGTCCTCAATAACGCCGCCCCCTTCGTCCGCGGCGGCGCCGAACACCTCGCCGATGCCCTCGTCGAACGCCTCCAGGCCGCCGGCCACCAGGCCGTCCTCTATCGCATCCCCTTCCAGTGGAATCCCCCCGAGAAAATCCTCGATTCCCTCCTCGCCGCCCGCCTCCTCCGCTTCCCCTCCATCGATCTCGTCATCCCCATGAAGTTCCCCGTCTACGCCGTCCAGCACCCCCGCAAAGTCCTCTGGCTCGTCCACCAGTTCCGCCAGGCCTACGACCTTTGGGACACCCCCTTCCAGGACCTCCCCGCCGACGCTCTCGGCCGCCGCATCCGCGACTCCATCGTCAACGCCGACAACGCCTACCTCCCGGAAGCCCGCAAGATCTTCGTCAACTCTCACGTCACCGCTGACCGCCTTCAGAAGTTTAACGGTATCCCCAGCGAAGTCCTCTACCCCCCGCACGCCCACCCGGAGCAGTTCTCCTCCGCGCCCCCCGGCGACTTCATCTTCGCCGCCGGCCGCATCAACGCCGCCAAACGCCAGGCCCTCCTCGTCGAGGCCATGCAGCACACCCGCACCCCCGTACGCCTCGTCCTCGCCGGCGCCCACGAAACCCCCGCCGACGAAGAACAACTCCGCTCCCTCCTCGCCAACCCAGCCATCGCCGCCAAGGTCGAATGGATCCCCGGATATCTCGACGAGCAGCGCAAATGCGAGCTCTTCCGCGATTGCCTCGCCGCCGCCTACCTCCCCGTCGACGAGGACTCCTACGGCTACGTCACCATGGAGGCCTTCCTCTCCTCCAAACCCGCCATCACCTGCACCGATTCCGGCGGCATCCACATCCTCGTCGAGGACGGCGCCACCGGACGCATCGTCCCCCCCGACTCACGCGCCCTCGCCGCCGCCATGGACGATCTCTACTCCAACCGCGCCAACACCGCCGCCATGGGCGCCGCCGCCGCCCGCCGCCTCGCCGAACTCGGCATCGAATGGCCCTCCGTCATCCGCCGCCTCCTCGAGGCCGCCGCATGAGACTCGCCTGGTTCACCCCCATGAGCCCCCGCAGCGCCATCGGCCGCTGCGGCGTCGGCATCGCTTCCGCTCTCGCCTCCCTCGGCCACGAAGTCGAAATCTGGCACGCCGACCCCGGCGCCCCCCGTCCCTCCCCTCTCCCCGTCCGACGTTTCACCTCCGCTCCCGCCACCGTCCGGACCCTCCGTGACCGATTCGACCTCTGCATCTATAACTTCGGCAACTACCTCCCTTATCACGAAGCGATCTTTGACATCGCCGCCCTCCACCCCGGCCTCGCCGTCGTCCACGATTTCGTTCTCCACCACTTCTTCGCCGATTGGTTCCTCGATAGACACCATTCCCCCCAGGCCTACTTCGACGCACTCACCGCCCTCTACCCCTCTCTTGCCTCCCGCTTTCCAACCCCCGCCGCCCTCGTCGCCGCCCGCCTCTGGGAATCCGGCGAACTCGCCTCTGTCCCCTTCGCCGCCCCGGTTCTCGACAACGCCCTCGCCGCCGTCTGCCACTCCCGATTCCAGGCCGATTCCCTCCGCCCCCATTGGCCCGGCCCCATCGATGTCATCCCCCTCGCCTACGAACCCGATCCTTCCGCCACCCCCTCCCCCGCCGGCACTGCCCCCGCCGCCCGCCCCCGCATCCTCGTCATCGGCCACATTAATCCCAATAAGTGTGTCGATCACCTCCTTGCTGCCCTCCGCGGCCTCCCGCCCGTCGAACTCATCTGCGCCGGCCCCATCGATGACAACTACCGCGCCCGCCTCGAAGAACTCGCCGCCGGCCTCGATCCCGCTTCTTCTCTCTCCTTCACCGGCTTCGTCTCCGACGCCGAAATGACCCGCCTCCTCCACACCGCCACCCTCTGCGCCAATCTCCGCAAACCGGTCACCGAAGGCGCCTCCGCCTCCGTCATCGAGGAGATGTTCTACTCCAAACCCGTCCTCGTCTACAACGAAGGCTTCTTCGCCGAACTCCCCGCCGATACCGTCCTCCGCTGTACCCCCGAAACCCTGCCGGACACCCTTCGCAACGCCCTCGCCAACCCCGCCTCCCTCGCCCCCATCGGCCATGCCGCCCGCCTCCACGCCTCCCGCACTTTCACCTACCGCCGCTACGCCGAATCCCTACAAGATGTCATCGCCCGCACCGTTTGCCAACTCCCCGTTCACCGCGTCCTCGACACCGTCGGCCGCGAACTCTCCGCCTGGGGCGCCTCCCCCGGCGATGGCGCCGCCGCCCGCTACGCCGCCGTCGTCTCCGCCCTCTTCCCGTAGCCGCTTCCGCTGGACGCCGTCCCCTTTCCGGCGCATACTGGTTCCAGTAAAGGCAGGTAAATCCGGATGTGGCTTCGTGCCGCTATCTTTTTCGTTGCCTTCGCCGCCATTGCGGCTGTTGTTCTCGGCCGCCTCCACTGGCGCTCCGGTACCCGCGAGCTCCGCCGCCAGATCGCCGCCGGCCTTCGCCCCGCACCCCCGCGCAACGACAACGTGCCCGCTCCCGTCGCCCGTTACCTCTCGCTCGTTCTCCCGTCCGCTGCCCCGCCCATCGCTTCCGCCCGCTTCCAGCACACCGGCACGTTCAACATGAGCGAATCCGGCGAAAACTGGCGGCCGTTCACCTCCCATCAGACGGTTACCCTCCATCGCCCTGGCTTCGATTGGGATGCCCGCATCCGAATGGCCCCCGGCGTCGATGCCTTCGTCCACGACGCCTATGTCAATGGCTCCGGCCTCCTCCGCGTCCGCGCCCTCGGCTTCCTCCCCCTCGTCGACATCTACTCCAACCCCGAAATCAACACCGGCGAACTCCAGCGCTTCCTCGCCGAAGCCATCTGGTACCCATCCCTCCTCGCCTCCAGCCACATCTTCTGGGAGCCCCTCGGCCCCTCCACCGCCCGCGCCACCCTTCGTGACGGCGCCGTCGCCGCCTCTGTCAACTTTCACTTCGACGATGCCGGCCTCCTCGCCTCCGTCACCGCCGACCGCTTCCGCGTCGTCAACGGCGTATCCACCCTCACCCCCTGGCTCTGCGCCGTCTCCAACTCCCAGCGTCATGACGGCATCCTCATCCCCATCGAGGGCGAAGTCTCCTGGCGGCTCCCGCAGGGCAACCACCCCTACTGGCGCGCCACTCTTAACCACATCGAATACGATTTCGAAAGGAGTTCCTCATGACCGCCGCCGCCTCCGCCACTGACCCTGTCGTCTCCGCCATCGTCGAAGCCGCCACCCGCGCTCCCTCCAGCCATAACTCCCAGCCCTGGCACTTCCTCGTCGCTCCCGGCCTCATTCATCTCTACGCCGACCGTACCCGCGCCCTCCCCGTCAACGATCCCGACGACCGCGAACTCACCATCTCCTGCGGATGCGCCCTCTTTTACGCCCGGGCCGCCGCCGCCGGCATCTCTATGGCCGCAACCTGGGAACTCCTCCCCAATCCCAAGGATCTAGACCTCCTCGCCACCATCCGCATCACCGGGGGGGACGACCCCGCCATCGGATCCCTCGACAACAACATCGACCTCCGCCGCACCTACCGCAAGCGCTTCGACCCCCGTCAGGTCGCCGATTCCATCCTCGACGACCTCCAGGCGGCCGCTGCCGCCGAAGGCGCAGCGCTCTCCATTCTCTCGCTCGAAGAGCAGCGCAATACCGCCGCTGACCTGATCGCTGAAGCCGACGCCGTCCTTTGGCACAGCCCCAGTTGGCGCCGTGAGCTCGCCGCCTGGATGCATCCCCGCCGCCAGGGCGACGGCCTCGCCGTCCCATGGCTGACGGCTCCATTCACCCAGGCCGTCGTCCGGACGTTCGATATGGGCGATGGGCAGGCCGCAAGGGACCGTCAGATCGCCACCGAGTCCCCCGTCCTCGCCGTCCTCTCCTCCCCCGGCGACGGCCCGGCCGACTGGCTCCGCGCAGGCCAGGCCCTCGGCCGCGTTCTGCTCCTGGCCTGCGACCACGGCATTCAGGCCTCTTTTCTCAATCAGCCTGTCCAGGTTCCGGCCATTCGTCCAAGGCTCCAGCATCTCCTTGCCGGTGCCGGTTTCCCGCAAATCGTCCTCCGCATGGGTTACCCCGTTGAAGAGGTTCCCCCCTCTCCCCGCCGTCACCTCTGCGACGTCATTGACGCCATTCTTTAGCAGTGCGGAGGCTCCCTCTTCCTGCTGGTAACGGTCCTTGAACCGATGCCGCCAGCGGCGCGCCGGTGATTTCGAGCGCAATCAGCTCTCGTCGGTTGCCCCTGCGAACGGCTGCAGGGATATCGAAGGTACGGACAGCGCTGCCGCGGACCGATCTGCCGAGGGGGTGCCCGTACAGATCGGCGTCCAGACGATTCATTTCCCCGATACCGTTGAGACGCGGCGTTTTCGCGAAGCCTCCAATGGCGGTGAGCATATGGCGCTGCGCGCCATGGCTATCACGAGCGGCATGCCGCCTGAGGGGGGCTCAGGGCTCCGCTGGCGCGGTACTGTTCTCGACCGCCGGAAGCTGAGCGTCAACCAGTGAACCGCCCCCGAAATAGAGGTGTGCCGAAAGAACAAGGAGCCATTACAGGCCGCCTGCTATTCGTGCGCCGCTTACTGATGCGGCTTCAGCTATTCTGGAGCCACCCGCCGGGATCGAACCGGCGACCTGCTGATTACGAAGAAGCGAAGTACGTAGAATCAACAACTTAGCGAGATTGTGATGTTTTGCGATCTTTTGCGATAAGTCGCTATCTGTCAATTAGTTAAGCCGAGAAGTGTAGCACGCCCTCAACACAGGTAGATGCACATGGTGGGCATAGTATTGGGCATAGTCTTGAGCGGCTAATGCCCAACCTGATCAAGTGCCCGCGAGGTTTCGGCGTAGGCCAGCACCGTACCAATCCTTTACTACTACCGTCGAACTGCGTTCGTATTCCACAGGCAAGGTCCAGAGATGCCTCGGTCTCGTGGATCTGGGCATGGCAGCGAGCCACGATGCAATTCGCAT
>CAZWDD010000267.1:0-7912 GCA_964632345.1 uncultured Solibacteraceae bacterium
GGGTGTTCGACGACGCCAAGCGGCTGGAGCGCGATGCGCCGGAGCCGATGGCAAAGGTGCGGGAGCGCACGGGGGCGGGCGAGAACGACCTGCTGTTTCTGTGCGGCTGGCTGGGCGAGCCGAAGGGGCACCGGCCGGAGGAGACCGTGCTGCAGGCGGCCGGGCAGCTGCGGCTGTTCGCGGCGCAGAAGTTCAACGACCGGCACAAGCTGCTGGACCCAACGGTGTTCAAGTTCTGCTGGGTGGTGGACTTCCCGATGTTCGAGTGGAACGAGGAGGACGACCGCTGGGTAGCGGCGCACCATCCGTTCACGTCGGTGCATGACGAAGATATCGAGAAGCTGACGTCGGACCCGGCGCGGTGCCGGGCGAAGAGCTACGACATTGTGCTGAACGGGACGGAGTTGGGGTCGGGGTCGATCCGAATTCACCGGCGGGATGTGCAGTCGGCTGTGTTCAGCGCGCTGGGGCTTTCGATGGAAGAGGCGCAGACGAAGTTCGGGTTCCTGTTGGAGGCGCTGGAGTACGGGGCGCCGCCGCACGGGGGCATTGCGCTGGGGTTGGACCGGCTGGTGATGATTCTGGCCGGGGAGAAGTCGCTGCGGGACGTGATCCCGTTCCCGAAGACGGCAAAGGGCACGGACCTGATGTGCGACGCACCGAGCGCGGTGCCGGACAAGAACCTGCGCGAGTTGCATGTGCAGGTGCGGGCCAAGCGGACCTAGCGCTGATTCCAGCGGCTGATGTAGGCCTCTTCGGCCATCATCTGCTGCTCCTTATCGAACTCCAATTGCCAGCGGGACTGCGCCTTTTCCTTCAAGCGAAGGAGGAGAGCGGCGTCCCGTTCGGCGAGTTGGAGGGCGTGGCGTTTTTCGGCGAGGCGTTTGGCGATGGCGGAGGCTTCGGTGGCGAGGCGGAGGCGGCGTCGGTGGGCGGCGGAGCGGAAACGGTCGAGAGCGAGGAAGTCGGCGGGGTCAACGGCGCTGCCTTGCGATTGCAGGGCGAGTTCGGCTTCGCGGACCTCGGCGACGAGGGTCTGCTGGGCGAGTTGATTGGCGTTCCATTCGTCCTGGACGAGGCGGAGAGCGGCTTCGGCGAGTTCGACGGCGCGTTCGCGGAGTTGGAGGGCGGCCTGAAGGGAGAAGCGGAACTTCTTCATCCGAGGGCACCGGCGAGGCGTTCGAGGGTATGGAGGGTCTCCTCACGGGAGACGCGGGTGGCAGCGTCCTGCTTGAGGAAGGCTTCGAGTTGGGGGCGGGTGCGGATGGCGGCGTCGAGAGCGGGATTGGAGCCTGCGGCGTAGGCGCCGAGATTGATGAGGTCCTCCGAGCGGCGGTAGGAGGCCATGGCCTCGCGGACCTTCTGGGCGCCGGACTTCTGCTCCGGGGTGGAGACGGCGGAGGCGAGGCGGCTGACGGACTGGAGGATGTCGATGGCGGGGTAGTGGCCGGCGGCGCCGAGTTCGCGGGAGAGGATGATGTGGCCATCGAGGATGCCGCGGACGGCGTCGCAGATGGGTTCGTTGAAGTCGTCGCCTTCGACGAGGACGGTGAACAGGCCGGTGATGGAACCGCCCTCGAAGTTGCCGGCGCGTTCGAAGATTTTGGGGAGGAGATTGAAGACCGAGGGGGGGTAGCCTTTCTGGCTGGGGGGCTCACCGGCGGCGAGGCCGATTTCGCGCTGGGCCATGGCGAGGCGGGTGACGGAGTCCATGACGAGGAGGACGTCGGCGTTCTGGTCGCGGAAGTACTCACTGACGGCGAGGGCGACGAAGGCGGCGCGGAGGCGGAGGGGGGCGGGCTGATCGGAGGTGGCGCAGATGACGACGGAGCGGGCGAGGCCTTCGGGGCCGAGTTCGTGTTCGAGGAAGCCGCGGACCTCGCGGTTGCGTTCGCCGATGAGGGCGAGGACGCTGACATCGGCGGCGTTGTGTTTGGACATGGCGCCGAGGAGGGTGCTTTTGCCGACGCCGCTGCCGCCGAAGATGCCGATACGCTGGCCCTTACCGCAGGGGAGCATGCCGTCGATGGCGCGGATGCCGGTGACAAAGGGCTGGGAGATGGGGGGGCGGGCGAGAGGGCCGGGCGGGGCGGTGTAGAGGGGGTAGGCGTCGTCGGCCTCGATGAGGGGGCCGCCGTCCATGGGGCGGCCGAAGCCGTCGAGGACGCGGCCGAGCAGGGCGCGCCCAACGGGGACGCGGGCGGCGGCGGTGCGGGCGATGATGGGGTCACCGAGTTGGAGGCCGTCGGTCTCTTCGAGGGGCATGGAGAGAAGACGGCCGGCGCGGAAGCCGATAACCTGGGTGCGGACGCGGCGGCCGCTGGAGAGGATGATTTCGCAGAAGTCGCCGAGGCCGGCGGCGGGGCCGTCGGACTCGACGAGGAGGCCGACGACCTCGGTGACGGTGCCGCTGGAGCGGAAGGGGGCGATACGATCGAGATCCTGGAGGAAGGGGGAGGCGAGGAAGTGATCGGGGGTGAATGGCTGGGCGAGGGTCATTTGGCGTTGTGGGCGGCGATGCGGTCGGCAAAGCCGTTTTCGATTTCGGCGAGCTGGGTGTGAATGGAGGCGTCGATCTGGCCGCGGCGGGTGGAGAGGATGACGGAGCCGCGTTCGAGGGTGCGGTCCGGGAGGATTTCGACGGCGTCGGGGAGCTCCAAGGCGCCGATGCGGGCCGAGAGGGCGGCGGCGTCGTCGGGGTGGGCGCGGACGGAGAGGAGTTCGGCCTGGTTGATGGAGGCGATGGCGGCTTTGAGAATGCCGAGGAGGGAGTGGGGGTCGACGGTGAGTTCGCGGTGGAGGATCTTGCGGGCGACGGCGAGGGAGAGGCGGAGGAGTTCGGGTTCGGACTCGCGGCGAAAGCGGGAGCGGAAGGAGGCGAGGTCGGCGATGGTATTCGAGAGGCGGTCGAGGAGGGGTTGGAGGGCGGCCGAGGCGGAAGCGGCGCCGGCGCGTTCGCCCTCGGCGCGGCCTTCGGCGCGGGCGGATTCGACGGTGCGGGGGAGGCCGGTTTCGAGTTCCTGGAGACGGGTTTCGAGGGCGGCGATGCGGCGGCGCGCGGCGTCGAGTTCGAGGGAACCGCCGTCGAGAGGAGCGTCGTTAAGGGGGTCGGAGGCGGTGCCGGCGTTGACGGGTTCGCCGGGAGCGCCGGTCCACTGAAAGGCCTCGGCACGATCGACTTTTGCGCCTGTCAATACGCGGGAGGGCATGGGGGCATCCTAGAGGACATACTGTTCACCGCCTCCGCCGCCCTTCATGCTGATGACACCTTCGTTTTCGAGCTGGCGGACGACGCTGATGATCTGCTGCTGGGCGGCCTCGACGTCCTTGATCTTGACGGGGCCCATGGTGTCCATTTCCTCGCGGAGCATTTCGGCGCCGCGCTGGGACATGTTGCCCATGAAGTGATTGCGGAGATTTTCGCTGGTGCCCTTGAGGGCAAGGGTGAGCATTTTGCGGTCGACGCGGGTGAGGATTTCCTTGATGGCGTTGGAATCGACGGTGAGCAGGTCCTCAAAGACAAACATGAGGTGGCGGACGGTTTCAACGAGTGCGGGGTCCTGGACCTCGATGTTGTCAAGGATTTCCTTGGAGGATCCGGTGTCGAGGCGGTTGAACATTTCGGCGACGGCGCGGATGCCGCCATAGGACTCGCGGTTGAGTTCGCCGAGGGCCTTCAGCTTCTGTCCGATGATGGTGGCGATGCGGGAGATGATGTCCGGGGAGATCTGATCGAGGTTGGCCATGCGGAGGGCAACGTCGGGGCGGATCTCGGCGGGGAGCGAGGAGAGCAGGGCGGCGGCCTGGGAGGGCTTGAGGTGGGAGAGGATGAGGGCGACGGTTTGCGGGTGTTCGGAGTGGATGAATTTGGCGAGCTGTTGGGGGTCCGCCTTCTGGAGGGCGTCGAAGTTGGCGGCGTCGGTGCCGATGGTCTTCATCAGGCGGTCGAGCAGGCCGCGGGCGTGTTCGGGGCCGAAGGCGTTGACGAGGATCTTGCGGGCGTAGTCGACGCCGCCCTTGAGGACATAGTCGTGTGCGACCGACATCTGGTAGAACTCTTCGAGGACGCCGTCGCTGGTTTCGTGGTCGATCTTCTGGAGGCGGGCGACCTCGCGGCCGAGGACGTGGACCTCATCCTCGGTGAGGTGTTTGAGGATCTCCGCGCTGGCGGCTTCACCGACGGTGACGAGCAGGACGGCGGCCTTTCGCAGGCCTGTGAGCTGTTCGCGCTCGTTCTCTTTTTCCTTCGCGGCTTCTGCGGCGGCCATTTGTCAGTTCTCCGATTCTTCCATCCAGGTGCGGATGAGGCTGGCGACCGATTCCGGTTCGCGAACAACCATTTCGTTGATGTGGCGGGCGAGGACTTCGGCCCTGTGGACCTCGGCCTTTGGGACTTCCAACTGGAGGAGGGCGTCCTTGGTGAGTTGTTCCTGGAGGAGGTCGCGTTCGCGGAGTTGTTCTCCGATGGGTTTCATTTCGTGTTCATCTCCGGCGGCGAGTTCGCCGGCAGGTGTGGCGCCTTCGAGGGAGGCGTCGAGGGTGACATCGACGTTCTTGCCTTTCTTGCCGCGTTTGAGGACTTTGCCGGCAAGGCCGCCGACGGCGCCGCCGACCTTGCGGAGGAGGCGATAGAGGCCGTAGAGGATGCCGCAGACCAGTAAGATGACGGCGGCCGGGAGCCAGCTCTGCTCGACAAGCCAGTTCAGGTGGCCTTCCATGGGGATGCGGAGCCAATCCGGGATCGCGGCCGGCAATTGCAGGCGCGGACGGGCTGCGGCAGCGGCGGCGGGCGGGGCGGGCCGGGAGCGGGTGGTTTCAAACGGGAGGGCTTCGACGATCAGCTGATCGCCGCGGTCCTGCTGGAAGCCGACGGTGGCCGAGACGATATCGCGAATCGCGCGGATGCGTTCGGGGGTGGGGGCTTCAACAATCTGTTTGCCGTTTTCGGTGCGGACGGTGTGATCAATGAGAACGGAAGCCGAAAGGCGTTTGACCTGGCCGTGGGGGAACTTGATGTGGCGGATGACGCGGCTGGTCTGGAAGGTGGTGTTTTCCGAGCGCCGGAAAGCAGGGCCGGAGGCGCCGCCGCCGGGGCGCGAGGAGGGGCGGGGCAGATTGGAAGGGGTGCCGGGAACGCCGGTGGCGGTGGCGGGCGTGGAGCCGTCCTCGGAGCGCTGGGAGGTGACCATGACGGAGCCGGCCGGGTCAAACGTTTCCTCGCTCTGGTCGCCGCTGGCGAGGTCGCATTCGAGGGAAACGACGGCGCGGAAGCCATCGGGGCCGAGCAGCGGTTCGAGGGTCATGCGGATCTTTTCGCCGAGGCTACGCTCCATGCGCTCGCGGTATTCGAGCAACTGGCGGTTGGTCTCCTCGTCCGTGTCGGACTCCTTTTTCGGCTTACTGAGGAGGTTGCCGCGCATATCGAGGACCGAGACGTGCTCCGGAGTGAGTCCTTCCACGGCGCTGGAGGCGAGGTGTGCGATGGCCTGTACGTTCTGCTTGGAGAGTTCGACGCCGGGCTTGAGCTTGAGGAGGACGCTGGCCTTGGCGGGCTGGCGGTTTTCGAGAAAGAGCGTCTGGCGGGGGAAGGTGATGTGGACGCGGGCCGATTCGACCTCCTGCATGGCCATGACGGAGCGTTCGAGTTCGCCTTCGACGGCGCGGTGGTAGTTCACCTGTTCGGCGAACTCGCTGGTGCCGAAATTGGCTTTATCGAAGAGCTCAAAGCCGATACGGCCGGTCTTTGGGAGTCCCGCAGTCGCCATCTGGATGCGAAGCTCATCGACCTTTTCGGCGGGAACTTTAACGGTTTTTCCACCATCTTCGAGGCGGACCTCCGTGCCGGATTCCTTGAGGCGGGCCAGGACGAGGCCGGCATCGTCGGCCGACAGCTCCTGGAAGAGCGGCTTGAAGTTGCGTTCGGTCTGCCAGCGCATGAGGCCGAACAGAAGGCCGACGACAAGGACCGCGGCGCCGCCGATGAGGAGGCGCTGGCGCGGGGTGAGCCGTTCGTAGAGTTCCCGGAGCTGTTGGAGGTAGGCCATTGGAGGTTATTGAGAGTGGAGATCAGAGCTGCATGCGCATGACTTCCTGGTAGGCCTGGACGGCCTTGTTGCGGACCTGGAGGAAGGTTTCGAAGGCGATTTCGGCGCGCTGGCCGGCGAGGATGACCTGGTGGAGTTCATCGGTCTCGCCGGACATGAAGCGGTCGGTGGCGGCTTCGGAGTTCTGGCGGTAGGCCTCGACCTTGCCGATGGCGTCCTGGAAGAGATCGCCGAAGGCTTTCTCGGGGGCAGGGGTGGCTTCGGGTTTGCGGATGGCGCCGGTGGAGGGCGGGGGGGCGATGGGGTTGATGCCTTGAATGGATGGCATGGCGGATTACCTCATGAGGTCGAGAGTGCGCTGGATCATGTCCTTGACGGCGGACATGGCGGCGATATTGGATTGGTAGCCGCGGGTGGCGCTGAGGAGGTCGACCATATCCTCGGCGGGGTTGATATTGGGGAAGGCGACATAGCCCTGGGCATCAGCGTCGGGGTGGCCGGGGAGGTAGCGCATTTCCGGGGGCCGCTGGTCTTCGACGACATCGGCGACACGGACGCCCTGGACGCCGCCGCCGATTTCAGATCGGAACACGGACTGGAACGGCTGTTCCGCTTCGGCACTCTGAAAGATGACATCTTTTCGCCGGTAGGGGCCGCCCTGTGAAGTTCTTGTCGTTTCGGCGTTGGCGAGGTTCTCGGTGAGGACCTCGGCGCGGCGGCGCTGGGCTTCGAGGCCGGAGGCGCTGACGGAGAGAAGGTGAAAGAGGCTCATCAGCCGCGTCCTTCCTGCAGGGCCGAGCGAACGCGCCGGAACTGGCCCTTGGCCATCATGCTAACTAGTTGAAAACGAATGGCGTTTTCGGCAAGGAGGCGGGTTTCGCGCTCGATGCTGACGTTGTTGCCATCGTTGCGGAATTCGAGGCCTTCGGGCTCTTCGACCGAGGGTTTGTCGCCCTTGGCGAGGGCGAGGAACTCCTTCTGGAAATCGATGTCCTTGGTGACGTATCCGGGGGTTTCGGCGTTGGCGAGGTTCGAGGCGACGAGCTTCTGCCGCGCGCTTAACAGGTCCAGATAGTGTTCGTGTTTGGCGGCGATTTTATCCAACATGCCCGAGTTAGAGCAGATGGGGGGCCAAAGTGGGGAGAGGGGTCAGGGATGGTCGGCGATGACGAGGTGGGAGGGGCGGCGGCCGGTGCCGTAACCGATGGAAAAGCCGAGGGGTTTGGCGGCGCCGGGGGAGCGGAAGGCGGCGTCGAGGGCGGGTTGGAAGAGGGAGCGGAAGGGAGGATCCGGGCGGCTGTAAGAGCCGAAGAGGCGGAGGCGCCAGCCGCGGTCGCGGAGGAGGGCGAAGGGGACGCCGGTATCGTCCTGGACGATGCGGACGGAGCGGGCGAGGATGTGGTGGCGGAGGCGGGAGAAGGGGCGGGTGTGGAGGAGGAACGAGGCGGACTTGATGAGGGTTTCGGGCTGGCCGAGGGAGTCGAGAAAGGAGAGGAAGCGGGGGTCCTGATCGAGGCCCGGGCCGAGGTCGGTACGGAAGTAGAAGAGCTTGCGGGAGGCGGGATCGCCGGGGCGGCGATAGCGGATTTCGAAGCCGTTGGGGGAGGGTGGAGGGGTTGCGGCGGGCCGTCCGGCGGGAGAGAGGGAGAGGGTGAGGACATCGTCGATGGTGAAGCCGGAGCGGGCCAGGAGGAGGAGGGAGATGGGGAGAACGCCGTCGACGAGCTGGCCGCGGAGTTGGCGGGACATTTCGGCGGTGATGAAGAAGCTGCGGGCGAGCAGGGAGTTGCTGCCCTGGCGGACGCCGTGGAGGAGGCCGGCGAGTTCCTCATTGGAGTACGCACGCTGTTCCGGAATGGAACCGGGAG
>CAZWDD010000268.1:0-3490 GCA_964632345.1 uncultured Solibacteraceae bacterium
TCGTGGTCGCCAAATGGCGCCGGATACCGTTCAAATCGTTCCCGCGTCAAAACCCTGCCATCATGCTGATTCCACATTGTTTATCGGCCAGCAGAAAAAGTTTTACCGGACACTAGTGTGGTACGGTGATGGTTGGCGTATCCGGATCGACTCCTCATCCATTAGAGTTCCCTGGCTCAGGCAGTCTTGGCTTAAGTAATACGATTGGACAATGGGACTTGGGTTATCAGAATCCGTTTGAAGGGACCTTTCAGGCTCCTGCGGTTGAGTTTCTCAAAGCAGTGAAAGGGTGGTGCAATGGTCAATGACAAGGTGGTAATTGCGGTGACGCTGATATACGTCATTGGAGTGCAGTGGTGGGGGGCGCCGAGCTTTAGACAGTATCGGCGATGCGCCAGTCATATGAGAGAGTGTGTTGCGCGAAAAAGAGGTGATACATGGAACTCAATGATGCCATTGTCTACGTTGGAAATGCCCAGTATGTACAGGGAGATCTATGGTGAAGATGCAGTTCTGCAAGCCTACATAACTGCGCGTGCGAAGCAGCTTAGGGTATACTTTGCGACGACGAGTGGCCTGATTCTAGGTGCATTGTGCCTCTTTATGGGCAGCCAAACATGAAAAGAGGCGTGGTGGAATCCGGCAGCGCGGCTGGTCCCGGGACGGGTTGGGCAGGCGGGCGGATTGCGGACTACGATGACGCCGTTGGCGGTTGGGGCTGGGGCGAGTCCGCCTTTCCCAACTGCGAGCAGTTACGAGGGTATGGAAGCCCATGGGGAAGGCTTACCAGGGTGGGAGGGGCCGGGTGTTGGGGGCTACGGCACAGCGTGGCCGGCCGCCGGGAGGTCCTTGCGGGTGCAGGTGCCTGCCGAGGCGGTGGCGTGCTTCGGCCGAGGGCCGGGCTCCGGTGGGGAGGAACGCGCCGCGTTCGCCTTGATTCGCGGTTTGCAGGATCTTCGGAGGTGTTACATGCCCGTGGCCGGGCGCAACTGCGGGAGGTCTGATTCGCTGTGATCGTGCGTCATCAACCGCGGGTTGCGAGCATCCTGGCGCTACTGCTCCTGAGCGCATTTCCGGCATGGCCACAATCGTTTCCCCGTTGGCGCGTGGGAGGAGGGCATCCGCTTTCCGCGCTGTGGGACGAGGCTCCTGTGATTGTCGTAGGAACGCTGACGCCTCCAAGGGTTGTGGGTTCGACCGAGCTTGCAAATCGTCCGGCAACCGTCGATGCCCGCGTGAAGCGGCTGTATTGGTGTCGCGGGGAACTGCAGGTATTGGGCGTGTTGAAGGGGCGGGTGCCGCGGAGCGGGAACCGGCGTGAGTATCTGTTCGCCTCCATACGTCCGGAATGTGACTGGGCGCCAGAGCGAGAGGTGGAAGATGGGCGGCGAATCGAGATCTGGTTTCTGCGGGCCGAAGGAGACCGGTGGCGCCCGTTGTACGATGCAGGGAGCACCCGAAAGTTTGTTCTTGTGCGGAGGCCCGGCGAGGCCGATTTATCGTACGGCAGGGAAGACGTGGGGCTGCGATTGTTGGACGAACTGAGCTGGGGGGATGGGATCGAGGCCCTGCGGGATGAGATGTTCGTGGTGGGGCATATGGCGTGCGATCTGTTGGGCGCCGCTAAGTGCGTTGATGCGTTGGAGTCTCTTGCCCGCCGTCAGGTGGTGCTGGAAGAAGAGGTCTGCGCGTTTCTCGGGGTGACGTACCGGCACAAATGCCGGGTCCGATGAGATGGGGTAGGGGGGGGCGCCCCATACGGAGATGACTGTATTGTCCTGAACCGGGACGAACTGCTGTACTGAACGCAATCGTGACCGGGGACAATTCAGCTGTTTCAGAACTGGAAGGGGAACGTGTGTCCGCATTGGGCTGGAGCCGATTCCAGCGGTGGCGGCCGGCGTTTACCGTGCTGGCGATACTGGCGGTGCTTTGCGCGACGCGGATACCGCTGGCGCCGAAGTACCTTTACTATTTCGACTCGGTGAACTTCTCGCTGGCGCTGCGGGAGTTCAACCCTGCGCTGCACCAGCCGCAACCGCCGGGGTATCCGCTGCAGGTGTTGTTTATCCGGATGATCCACGTGTTCCTGCCGAAGGCGGAGCATGTGCTGATTGCGGCGGGGATACTGACGTCGCTGTTGGCGGTGGTGCTGGTGGGGCGACTGGGAAGTGCGATGTTTTCGAAGAGAGCGGGGTTTGCGGCGGCGCTGCTGCTGTTGCTGCATCCGGTCTTCTGGTACGCGGGGTTATCGAACCAGGTGCGGCTGTGGCTGGCGGCGGGTGCGGCGGCGGTGGTGTTGGGCTGCTGGCGGACGCTGATGGCACCGGAACCGGCGAAGCCGTTCGTGGGGGCGTGCCTATTGTTGGGCGTGTTGTCGGGCTTTCGTCCGGCGATGCTGCTGTTTCTGCTGCCGTTGCTTGGATACACGGCATGGCGGTCGCGTCCGGGGTGGCGCGCGCTTTCGGGGGGCGGGCTGATACTGGCTGTGGCGGTGGCTGCGTGGCTGGGGTACACGGTAGCGTCCGCGGGGGGATGGGGCGCGTATCTTGGGCTGCTCCGCGGATATGCGGCGGATGAGTTTTCGGCGACCTCTTCCGTTTTCGGGGCGCCGGCGAGGTCGGCGTGGGAGATGTTCCGGGCGGCGGCGGTGTGGAATCTGCTCGGGGTGGGCAGCTGGATCTGGGCGCTCGTGGTGGTGCGGCCGCGGTGGGATTCGCGGGGGCCGGTGTTTCTGCTGTGGCTAGTGCCGGCGTTCCTGTTCCATGCGGTGATCCACGTGGGGGATCCGGATCACACGTTGATCAACATTGCGGGGCTGTGCCTGCTGGGTGGGGCGGCGTTCGACCGGTTGGGGGAGCGGCTGACCCGGGAAGGATTCGTGATCACGAATGCGTTGGGGGTGACGCTGAACGCACTGCTGTTTTTCCTGCCGCTGCCCGGGTTGCCGGGCGCGACGACGTTCCGGGCGGTGGAATATGTGGACCGGCAGACGCGGGACACGTTTGCGGCGATCGGCGCGCTGGCGAAGGCGGGCCCGATCGCGATCGTCTGCTACAACAGCTTCGTCACCTACCGTCACGTGGGCTACTACTATCCGGAACATCCGCTGCTGGTGCTGCGGCAACCCTACAAGGGTGAGATAGGGCCGGAGGCGGTGTGGCTGTTTCACCGGGAGCGGCTGCAGCCGGTAGAGACGCGGGATGGGGGAGTGGTGATGCCGGCGGCGAGGCGGGTGGTATGGCTGCTCGGGCCGCACGATGGTGCCGCGCGGGCAGACTTGGCGCGCGCGGTGGACCTGAGGCAGGAGGGGCCGGTGTATTGGTCGCCGCTGGAGAAGGCGGGAGTCCGTTTTGGCAACTACCATCTGATTCCAGGGCCGGCGGAGGGTGGGGGAAGCTGCGATGAGGCGCGGGCGGGGGCCGAGGAGAGAGGGTGCGGGGTTGCCGCGCTAGAGTAAGGGGCATGCGCCGGTCTTCGGCTTTGCGCT
>CAZWDD010000268.1:3590-7911 GCA_964632345.1 uncultured Solibacteraceae bacterium
TGGGGTGGGAGCGGAAGGTCTCCCTGCCGGACGGAAGGGGACCATTGACGGTTCGAGCGAAGACTGTTGCGCTGCAGGCCGACCACGTCTTTTTCCGGCGGCGAGTGGGCGGGCCGCCGGTCAGCGGTGTGCTGGCGGTGATGACGTGGGCGGGAGACGGCTTTCCGGGCGGATGGGACGAGAGCATGCGGGAGGGGAGAAGGGGGCTGCACTATCTGCGGGAGTCCGGCGATGGCTTGCACTATGTGGTGGACGTATCTCCGAGCTCGAGTGCTTTGCCTGCGGGCGGCGATGGCAAGGCTGTGACGGAAGAACTGGTGGCGATGGTGCGAGAGAGTCTAGCCGGGGAGGTGCTGCCCGGATCCTGTGGGTTTGACCCGAGGCGGTTCGCCTTGTCCCGTGCGGCGGGCAGCGCGATAAGAATCAGCGGTTATTCGGCCGTGTTGCCGAAGCTGCTTCCCCTGTTGGCGTGTGCGGACCGGGACGTACGGGCTGCGGCCTGCGCGGTGCTGGACGAGAATGCGTTTTGGGGCCAACAGGGTTGTGTGCGAGAGATGGGGACGGGCGCGGCGTTGCCCGGGGCTGGTGAGCGGATGCGGTGGAGTGCCGCGAGGCGAGCGGCTATCGACAGGAAGATTCTGGCGGGTTTTATTGCGAACCCGCTTGCCACGGCGAAGGAATACTCCGTGCTGCCTGGCGCGGAAGGAGTTGTGGACTTCCTGCGCATCCTGGCGCTCCATGCCGATCCGGAGGTGGCGGCAGCGGCGCGGCATGCGATTCCGTTGGCGGGGAGGTGAAGGGGCGGCGGCGCGGGTATTCTGGAGATTGCGGTAGAAATTCCCTGAGGGTGAGGAGCATGCATGGCACGGATTGAGCGAATCGGGATCGGGTTGTCGGGCGGGGCGGCGTCGGGGAATAACGCGGTGGTGCGGAGTGTGTTCACGCATGCGCGGTATTTCGGCATCGAGGTGGTGGCGCTGATTGATGCGTTCTACCGGTTGCAGAACGGGTTGCCGGGGGCGACGGAGGTGTTGCAGGAGGAGCGGGTGACGGGGATATCCAACAACGCGGGGTCGATATTGGGACTCTCGAAACCGGGAGTGCCGCAGACGGAGGAGGATTTCCGGAAGATTGTGGACGGGTTGCGGCGGGAGGGGATCCGGCATCTGATCTGGATAGGCGGGGACGACTCGTCGCGAATCCTGCGGCGGATTATCGAGACGGCGCGGGGCGAGGGGCAGCCGTTGTCGGTGGTACTGGTGCCGAAGACGATCGACAACGATGCGTGGATTACGGATCCGGAGAATGCGTTTGCGGAGCATACGCTGGGGTTCCATACGGCGGTGCTGGCGGGGTCGGACGCGGTGGCGGGGTTGAATGCGGATGCGAATATGACGGACACGTGGTGGATGTATGTGTCGATGGGGCGGTCGGCGGGGCATCTGCCGCTGGCGATTTATAAACGGACGGAAGCGGAGACGTTTTTGATCGGGGAGGAGTTGAAGGCGGGGACGCGAGTGGAGACGGTGGCGGATTTTCTGCTGGCGACGATATTGAAGAAAGCCGCGAAATCGGGGCGGCGGCAGGGGGTGACGGTGTTGGGGGAGAACATCATTGAAAAGCTGGACCTGGCAGGGCGGGAGATGACGACGACGGACATGGGGAATCCGAACCTGGGAGAGGTGCCGGTGGGGGAGATTCTGCGGGGGGCGGTGATGCGGCGGGGGGCGGAGTTGGGGGTCCGGGTGCGGGTGCGGGCGGAGACGATGAGCCGTGGGGTGCGGACGGCGCCGCCTTCGCCATCGGACATATCGCTGGGGACGGTATTGGGGATCGAGGCGGTGCGGGCATTGCGGGAGGGGCACAGCGAGGTAGTGGTGTCGGTGCGGAACGACCAGCCGTACTGCTTTCCGTTTGCGCATCTGGTGGATCCTGAGACGGGGAAGGTGCGGACGCGGCGGGTGGCGGCGTCGGTGATCGGGCATGTGCGGCAGCGGAGTTTGTGGCGGCTGCATCCGGCGGATCTGGAGGACGGGGCGTTGCTGGGAGCGATGGCGGAGCTGGCGCCGGGCGCGGGCGGGGCGGACGGGGTGCGGCGGCTGTTCGAGCCGGTGGCGGAGGAGTTCGGCAGCGACGGGTTCTTTTAGGAATCGGGTAGAATCAGAAACCGGAGAGAAGCCCGCTTATGAAACGTCCCGCAGTGAGTGTCGTGATCGAGAACCAGACGGCTGACCTATCGAGCGAGCCGAGGGTGGCGGATAACCTGCGGGAGGCGTGCCGGCAGGTGGCGGCGCTGGGGGCGCCGGGCGGGGAAGTACTGATGGTGTCGAGCACGGAGGTGGAGAACCTGCCGGAGGGGATGCGTTGCGTGGTGCTGCCGGGTAAGGCGTACTACGGGTTGAAGAATGCGGGGATGCGGGAGGCGCGGGGGGAGATCGTGATCTTCACGGACGCGGACTGCCGGATGGGGCCGGGGTATGTGGAGCGGGTGCTGGAGGTGTTCCGGGCCGATGCGGGGCTGGCGTGCGTGGCGGGGCGCTCCTACTACGACGGGACGGGATTTCTGGCGACGATGAACACGGCGCTATCGTTCGGGTATCTGCATCACCCGGAGGCGAGGGAGACGGAGCCGTATGGGGTGCTGGCGCACAATGTGGCGGTGCGGGCGAGCGTGGCGGCGCCGGCGCCGTTCGGGCCGTTTGCGGGGCGTGTGAGCGGGGACCGGTGGTTGACGGACTGGTACAAGGCGAAGGGAACGCCGGTGCGGCTGGAGCGGGGGATGGTGATTTACCACGAAGACCCGTCGTATTCGCTGAAGCTGCGGATGGACCGGCAGTTGCGGGAGCTGTTGTGTTCGGTGGAGGGTTCGGGGGCGTTGTGGCCGTGGCGGGCGGGGACGTGGGTGGCGTTGGGGAAGGCGGTGTTATCTCCGGCATGGCGGCTGCGGAAGCTGTTGCGGTACGGGCGGCATGTGGGGATGGGGCCGCTGAAGATTGTGCTGTCGCTGCCGGTGCTGGGGCTATATGCACTGGCGGATGTGACGGGGGTGTTGACGATGATGGTGGCGCCGGGGTTGGGGCGGCGGTGGCTGCGGTATCAGAACGCGGTGTAGGGCGGGGCTAATCGCCGCGGAAGGAGGCGCCGCCGAGCTTGAGGCGGCAGAGTTCGCGGACGTAGAGGAAGCAGACGGCGTGCATGATGGCGGCGACCCAGAAGCGGTGGCGGAAGGAGGCGAGGCGGCGTTCGAACAGGAGGGTGTAGAACGACATGGGGAGCGGGGCGAGGGAGTAGCGGGCGAGGAGGGAGAGGAAGCGGGCCTGGCGGCGGAGGAAGGCTGGTTCGCGGGAGGCCAGATCGAACCGGCCGCCGATGATGCGGCGGGCGCGGGCGGAGAGTTCGGGGAAGGAGCGGCGGGCGGGGTGGCGGACGAGGGGGGCGGGGTCGTAGAGGACTGGGAGGGAGAGGCTGCGGAGGCGAGCGCCCCATTCGCGGTCGCCGGAGGACTTGAGGTTGGCGTCGAAGGGTCCGGCGCGGTGGAGGACGGCGGCTGTGGTGAAGAGGTTGGCGGTGGCGCCGAAGTGGTCGTGTTCGACGAACTGCTGTTGGGAGAGGGGATACCAGAGGGACTCGTAGAGTTCGACGGGTGTGGGGTTGGCGGGGTTGTGGAAGAAGACTTCGACGCGGCCGGCGATGGCGCCGGCGTGGGGGGAGCGGAGGAGGGCGGCGACGCCGGAGGCGAGCCAGGCGGGGGCGGGGAGGCAATCGGAATCGGTGAAGGCGACGAGGGGGCCCTGGGCGGCGGCGATGCCGCGGTTGCGGGCGGCATAGGAACCGGGTTGGGGTTCGCGGAGGAGGCGGGCGTTGGGGAAGCGGGCGAGGAGAGGGGCGGGGTCCTGGGCGGGGGCAGAGCCGTTATCGACGACGAGGATTTCGAAGCGATGGGCGGGCCAGGTTTGCAGGGAGAGATGGTGGAGGCAGCCTTCGAGTGCGGAGCGGGAGTTGAAGGCAGGGATGATGACGGAGATGAATGGGACGTCGTCGGGCGGATGCACTCGTAAAGAAGGGTAGCAGAGATACACTGAGGGGCGATGAGACGCTGCTGGAGTGTGGTTGCCGCGATGTGTTTTGCGCCGATGCTGGCGGGGCTGGAACGGCCGGGGGTGGAGTACAGGATCTTCCAGTTTCCGGCGGACCGGATGCCGCGGATCGACGGGAAGGCGGACGACTGGGCGATGGTGCCGGCGTCTTATGCGATCGGGATGGACCAACTGAAGGAGACGGTGCACGGGAAGGGGTTTGGCTACGATAAGCGGGACCTGGA
>CAZWDD010000269.1:0-7910 GCA_964632345.1 uncultured Solibacteraceae bacterium
TTCGATCGTCTTCGCGATATAGGACTCCATGTTGAGACACGGTGTCACTATCGTCACCAGGGGCGGGGACGTCTGCATGTTCGGTCTGTCTCCCATCATTCGCCGGAACTGCCTGCCCGGTCTAACGATTTGCCTCTGTTTCCAAACGCAAGCTAGGTTGTCAATCTATCGGATAGGAAGGAATTCCCTCCCAGGGCCCTCAGTATAACACCCCATCCCGCCCACCTCCAGCCTCTCCCGCGGCCGCCCCGCCTTGACAGCGCCCCGCCGCCTTTCTATCCTGAAGATCAGTGCAACTGACTTTCAATAAGGAGATCGCTGCCAGCGCGGCCGGGCCCCGCGCCTCCACGCAGTCGCTCGTCGACCTCCGCTGTGGCGAGTCCGCCGTGCTTCAGTCTCTCGATGTCTCAGAGGATCTCGGCCGCCGTCTCATGGAACTCGGTTTCTTTCCCGGTGGTGACGTCGTTGCCGCGGGCTGCGCTCCCGGTGGCGATCCGCGCGTCTATCGCGTCGATGGCTCCGAAATTGCCCTTCGCGCCGAAACCGCCCGCTTCCTGATCGTCAAGCCTGGCTCCATCCGGACCGCTTCCGCTCAGAGCCGCCCATGAGCGCTGGCGATTCCTGCCACCAGCTCGCCGCCGACTCTTCCCCCGCGCCTGGCGATCGATCCCTCCGTCACTACGTCGCCCTCGTCGGCCCTCCCAACGCCGGCAAAACCACCCTTTTCAATCGCCTCACCGGCCTCCGCCAAAAAGTCGCCAACTTCCCCGGCGTCACCGTCGAACACCACGTCGGCAAAGCCCGCACCGCCTCCGGCCGCGATGTCTTCCTCATCGATCTACCCGGTATCTATAGCCTCCATCCCCGCTCCGAGGATGAAGAGGTTACACGCGACGTCCTCACCGGCGCCAAACAGGACATCGGCCGACCTGATTCCGTCATCCTCATTCTCGACGCCACCAACCTCCACCGCCATCTCCTCCTCGCCGCACCCATCCTCAGCCTCTCCCTCCCCACCCTCGTCGTCCTCAATATGGCCGACGATCTCTCCTCCCGCGGCGGCGAAGTCGATCCCGCCGCCCTCGCCGCCCAACTCGGCTGCCCCGTCGCTCTCATCAGCGCCGCCACCGGCCACGGCGTTGAGAAGGTGGAACAGTTCCTCGATGGCTCCAGCGCCCGCCCCCTCCCCGCCGCTCCCCGCGTCGAACTCCCCGTGCTCCAGGATCTTCCCGGCTGCCGCCAGTGGGCCGGCAACATCGGCCAGCTCTCCGGCTACCGCGCCCCCGCCCCGCCCCTCTGGACACGCCGCCTCGATTCCTTCTTCCTCCATCCCCTCCTCGGCCCCTTAACCTTCCTCGCCGTCGTCGTCGCCGTCTTCCAGACCATCTTCAGCGGTGCCCAGCCCCTCATGGATGGCGTCGAATCCTGGATCTCCGCCTCCGGCGCCGCCATCGGCGCCCTGCTTCCCGATGGCCTCCTCCGCAGTTTTGTCGTCGACGGCATCTGGGCCGGCGTCGGCTCTGTCGTCGTCTTCCTCCCCCAGATCCTCCTCCTCTTTCTCTTCATCGGTATCCTCGAGGACTCCGGCTATCTCGCCCGCGCCGCCCTCATTGCCGACCGCACCATGGCCTTCGTCGGCCTCCAGGGCAAAGCCTTCATCCCCCTCCTGTCCGCCTACGCCTGCGCCGTCCCCGCCATCCTTTCCACCCGCACCATCGAAAACAAGCGCGACCGCCTGGCCACCATCCTCATCGCGCCCTTCATGACCTGCTCGGCCCGCCTCCCCGTCTACCTCCTCATCATCGCCGCCTTCATCCCCGATCAGCCCCTCCTCGGCCCCTTCCTCGGCGCCCAGACCGCCGCCATGCTCGGCCTCTACCTTCTCGGCTTCCTCGCCGCCGTCGCCACCGCCCAACTCCTCCGCTCCACCGTCCTCCGCCGCCAGAAAAGCGTCTTCGTCCTCGAACTCCCTCCCTACCGCCTGCCCAACCTCCGTTCGCTCGCCCTGCGACTCTATGACCGCGCCGTCGTCTTCCTCAAACGTGCCGGCACCGTCATCCTCACCGTCTCCGCCTGCCTCTGGATTCTCGCCAATCTCCCCTATCGCGACGGCCAGCCTCCCAAGCTCGAAGAGAGCTTCGCCGGCCAGATCGGCCACGCCGTCGAACCCGCCATCCGGCCCCTCGGCTTCAACTGGAAAATCGGCGTCGGCCTCATCACCTCCCTGGCCGCCCGCGAAGTCATCATCGGGACCCTCGGCACCATCTACGGCATCGAAAATGCCGACAAGGACTCCGTCTCCCTCCAGGAAGCGCTCCGCAAGGACCTCTCCCCGGCCGGCGCCGCCGCTCTCCTCGTCTTTTTCGCCTTCGCCATGCAGTGCTTTTCCACCATTGCCGTCGTTCGCCGCGAGACCGGCGGCTGGTTTTGGGCTGCCGTGCAATTTTTTTATATGAGCGGGTTCGCGTACCTTTCTGCACTCGCGACCTACCATCTCCTATCCTGAGTCCCACCCTGGTACTGGCTCGTCCCTTGGTACCTCTTCGCCGCCCCCGCGCCTAAGTCCCTTGTTTGCAGCGCTAAACCCGCCCCGCCGCGGTACTGGACTGTGCAGGGGGTATTCCCGGTTTCCTCCGGGAAGGTACCAACCCCTCCAAATCGTCCCGGGCCGGGCGTCCCATTTTGTCGTTTACTCCTGGCAACTACGCTGCATTCATGAAGACAAGAACGCTGTCGCTCGCCCTACTGTTCGCCTGCTCTGTGTGGGCGCTCCCCACCGCTCCCATGACCTTCACGGATGATCTGGCCTCCCAGAATCCCGCCGACGTCATCGGCGATCCGAAACTCTTTGACATCCACTACGTCACCTTTACCAGCTTGAGCGCCAACAAGCTCCAGATCGATATTCGCTTCAACTACGGCGGCGGTACGTCCCTCAGCGGCTTCACCATCCCCGGCTTCACCCCCACCCTCAACGTCGGCGACTTCTTCTTTGAAACCGCCGATGCCACCTACGCCTATATCCTCAAAGGGCACAACGGCCTCGCCACCAACGGCTTCTACGAAATCGAAAACACCCGCACTGCGCGCAACGTCCTCGGCAATCCCGCCGGCCAGTACCGTCCCGATGCCGAAGTCTGGGCCAGCTCCAATGGCGCTCAGATCCTCGCCCGCGGAACGAATACAGTGACCACTGTCGGTGGCAACAGCCGCTCCCTCCTCTCGAGCATCGTCCTCACCCTGCCCGCCGGCGCTCTCTCTGACCTCAACGGCGGCTTCGATTTCTACTTCGCCTCCGCCACCTGCGGCAACGATGAAATCACCGGAACCGTTCCCGCCGACGTTCCCGAACCCGGCACCTGGGCCATGCTCGGCTCCGGCCTCCTCGCCGTCGGCTTCCTTCGCCGCCGCGCGTAAGCGCCGCTGACGCGTGCTAAAGTGGGGGTGCTGCCAGTCGGCGGCACCCCTTTTTTGCGTCTGATTATGCATAACGTCATCATCATCGGCTCCGGTTGCGCGGGTAACACCGCCGCCATCTATACCGCCCGCGCCTCCCTGAAGCCCCTCGTCATCGGCGGCCATGAGCCCGGCGGCCAGCTCTCCATCACCTCCGAAGTCGAAAACTTCCCCGGCTTCCCCGATGGCGTCCTCGGCCCCCAGCTCGTCGAGAACATGAAAATCCAGGCGCAGAAGTTCGGCGCCGAGTACCGCCACGGCTCCGTCGACGAAGCCATCCTCACCGAACGCCCCTTCCGCCTCAAAATCGACGGCGTCTGGGAGGAAACCCGCACCCTCATCATCGCCTCCGGCGCCTCCGCCCGCTGGCTCGGCCTCCCCAATGAGCAGAAACTCATCGGTAAAGGCGTCAGCTCCTGCGCCACCTGCGACGGCTTCTTCTACCGCGAAAAGGAAATCATGGTCATCGGCGGCGGCGATTCCGCCATGGAAGAAGCCAACTTCCTCACCCGCTTCGGCAAGCGCGTCACCCTCGTCCACCGCCGCGACGAGTTCCGCGCCTCCAAGATCATGATCGACCGCGCCGCTGCCAACCCCAAAATCGAGATGATCCTCAACACCGTCGTCGACGATGTCTACGACGTCTCCCAGGGGTCTGTCACCGGCGTCCGCCTCCGCAATGTCCTCACCGGCGAAACCTTCGACCGCCCCGTCGATGGCTTCTTTGTCGCCATCGGCCACATCCCGAATACGAAGTTCCTGCAAGGGCAGATCACCCTCGACGAAGACGGCTACATCGTCTCCCAGGGCGGCGCCCGCACCAACATCCCCGGCGTCTTCCACGCCGGCGACGTCCAGGACCGCGTCTACCGCCAGGCCATCACCGCCTCCGGCGCCGGCTGCATGGCCGCCATTGAGGCCGAACGCTTCCTCGAAAACGAAGGCCACTAACCGCGGGCGCCGTTACTCGGCGCCCGTCCGCTGCCGCTTGTACGGCTCCTTCAGATACTTGGCCGCCTCTTCCTGCGCGCCCTGCGTGTCGTCCCGCGTCCGCACCGCCAGGTTGTACTCGTTTACCGCCCGCTCCCGCTGCCCCGTGATGTCGAAGATCTTTCCCAGGTTGATGTGGGACCACACCTCCGTCCACTTCGGTTCAATGTCCCCATCGAGCGCCGCCCGGAACTCGTTCGCCGCCGATTGATAGTTGTTCTGCAGGAAAAAAATGTCCGCCACCCGGTAATGCGCCAGCGAACTGTTCCGGTTCACCTCCAGCGCCTTCTGGAACTCCTTCAGCGCCTCCCCGTACTCACCGATCTCGGCAAACATCTCCCCCCGCCGGATCGCCACCGAGACCCGCATCGGGTTCGACATCCGCAGCACCCGCAGGTTCGGATCAATCTCCACCTTCTTCGGCTTCCCGAACGTCTCCACCACGAACTCCGACGACGGCCCGGCCACCTCCACCCGTTTGAACTCCGGGTTCCCCTCCGTCTCAATCTTCAAGTCCACCGGCATCCGGAAGGTGTCCAGATCCTGCTGCACTTTCCCCATAATCCGGAAACCCTTGCCCGTCCGGTACACCGTATATTCCAGCTTGAACTGCGGCGCCCCGCTCGATTCAATCCACTGCAGGAAGAAAAACCCCAGGTCATATCCCGCCAGCTCCGACGCCAGCTTCGTCATATCGTCCGTGCTCACGCTCTTGTTTGCAAAACGCTCCGGCACCGCACGCAGCAGTTTCTTGAACTGCTCATCGCCCAGCACGTTCCGCAGCATCTGATACACCGCCGCGCCCTTGGCCGCCGTTGTCGCCCAATACTCGGGCGAATAATCCTCCAGCCGCGCCGCCTGAATCAGCGGCGGCTCCGTAATCGCCAGCGCCTCCACGTACGTCTCCCGGACTTCGTCTTCCAACGTTCCCGGCGGCGCCGTCTGCTCCGTATGCAGCAGCTCCGCGTACCGCGCCATCCCATTCGTAATCCAAAGATGATTCCGCGACGCCGGCGAAGTCTGCAGCCCGTACCACAGCCGCGCCAACTGGTTCGCCAGCAGCTTCACGTTCGCTTCTTTCCCGATCGCCCGCGGCGATAGGAACAGCATCCCCGGCGCCGCGTACCCGTTCGGTGCTCCCTCCGCCGTCTCCACCAGAATCAGGTTCGACGTCGGCGCCAGTCCAAACTCCGCCGCCAGCAGCCCCATCATCTTCCCCGTCTCCTCCGCCCAGGACTCTGCCGCTGCTGCCGACTCCCCCTGGAAATACACCTGCAAGTCGCTCCCCCCCGTCGAAATCTTCTTCGGCTCCCCCTGCGCAATCGCCAGGCTCCCGCCGAACCCCGGCGAGTTGTAGCTGCACACCGTTGTCACCTTCCCGCCTTCCGCCTTCGTCGTCTCCAACCCCCCGCTCACTACCTTGTACCCCTCCGGTACCGTGATCGCGAACTCCGACGTGTAGCGGTCCGCCGTGTACCCGGCCACCGGGAACCACCGCGACGGATACAGCAGGAATCCGCCCTCCGGCCGCAGCTGCGCGAACTTGATCCCGTAGACCGGAGACTCCTCCTCTCCCGTCAGCTTCCCCTCGTACTGCACAATCACTTCCCGCTCTGTGCCCTTCGCCATCGGCGGGTCCAGCGTCAGCCGCACCGCAAACTCCTGCGACACCCGGCTCGCCTCCACTCGCGATCCCTCCGGCGTCGTCACCCCCGTCACCGTCATTGCCCCATGCAGTTCAAACGTCGCCGTGTTCACCCGGTCGTCCACCGCCTTGAACTTGATCCGTGCCTTCCCTGCCACCGACTGCGTCCGCGGGTTCACCTCCGCCTCCACCGCAATCCGCTCCACGTCAATCCGCCCGGTCCCGCCTCGCGCCTGCCCTTCGGCCGCCCGCGGCATCCACATCATCGCCGCCAGCAACAACGCGGCCGTCAAGTTCTCTCTGCGCATGTCAATTCGTCCACTCTTCAGGATCGGGTTCTACTACTCGGAAAGAAATCGCGTTGCCAGCAGCCTCGCCGCCAGTGAGAGTGGATCTTCCTCTCCCCGCAGCTTCGTCCGTATGCTGGCCAGTTCGCTCCGCATTGCCGTCTGCGCGGCTTTATCCTGCAGCAGCCGCAGAGCTTCCCTTGCCAGCCCCGGACCGTCCCCTTCATTCTGCATCAGTTCGGGGACAATCCGTTTCCCGGCAACCAGATTCACCATTGTGAAAAACGGTACATCCACCATCCAGCGGCCCAGCTTCCAGGAAACCGGTGAAACCTTGTAGAAAGTTACCATCGGTGTCCCCATCAGCGCGGTCTCCATGGCTACCGTGCCACTGGCGGCAATCGCCAGGTTCGCATGGGCAATTGCATCCCATGTCTCCCCTTCAATAGTTTGGATGGACGCCGCCGAAATCCGTTCCCGAAAAGTTGTCCCCGGAAACAACCTGTCGTACCGGTCCCCCACCCGCTCCAGAAATCCCGCCGGCGCCGCCCATACCGCCTGCACCTCCACCTCCCGCCGGATCCGCTCCACCGCGTCCACCACCGCCGGCAGATGCCGCCCCACCTCCCCCAGCCGGCTCCCCGGCAGCAGCGTCACCAGCGGCCGGTCCCCCCGCAGTCCGTGCCGCGCCAGAAACGTCTCTCGGTCCACTCGCGGACCCGCCATCCACGCCAGCGGGTGCCCGATGTAAGTCGCCTGCGCCATCCCACGCTCATGAAAAAATGTCGGCTCAAACGGGAAGATGCACAGCAGCTCGTCGATGATCTTCTTCATCGTCTTCACTCGCCCCTTCCGCCACGCCCACACCTGCGGCGACACCAGATACCCCACCGGAATCCCACGCTTCTTCGCCTGCGCCGCCACCCGGAAGTGAAAGTCCGGACTGTCGGTCAGAATCGCCATCCGCGGCCGCCGCTCTTCCATCGCCCGCACCAGCTTCCGGTACTCCCCATAAATCCGCGGCAGATGCTCGATTACCTCCACCAGCCCCACCACCGCCAGGCTCTCGCTCTCCACGATCGCCTCCACCCCCGCCTCCCGCATCCGCGGCCCCGCGCATCCGAAAAATCGCAACCCCGGCCGCTGTTTCCGCAGCTCCTCCACCAGCCGCGCCGCATACAGATCCCCCGACGCTTCGCCCGCCGAAATCAATATATCCAAGGGTTCCAAACGTCCAGTCTACCCCGCCAGTCCCGATTTTCCGCGGGTCAATTCTCTTCCGTTGCTACACTATAAGGGTAATCAATGTCATCTCCCGCTGATCTCGCCGGACTGAATAAGACGAAGTTGCACCTCGGCGATTTCGCTGCCCGCTTCGCTCCCGAAGCCACCCCCTTCAGTTCCTCCTTCTCCTACTACGCCGCCGCCGTACCCCTGCCCGCCGAAGATCTCCGCGACTTCATCGACGAACCCATCTCCGCCATTCCCCCGCGCATCGCCGCCAACCTCGGCAAAATCGTCGTCATCCTCGT
>CAZWDD010000270.1:0-260 GCA_964632345.1 uncultured Solibacteraceae bacterium
TGCTTCCAATTTCGGGCCGCTGAAGAACCTGCACTGCCCGAAGCTGGACCGGTCGTTGTCGGCTCTGTTGGAAGATATGGACCAGCGCGGTCTGTTGAAAGAGACGCTGGTGGTGGCGATTGGCGAGTTCGGCCGCAGTCCGCGGATGGGCGTCTCGACGTCCGGGAACTCCAATTCGCCGGATGGGCGGGACCACTGGCCGTACTGCTATTCGGCGGTTGTGGCGGGCGCGGGCATCGGGCGCGGCGTGCAGTATGGGG
>CAZWDD010000270.1:270-1709 GCA_964632345.1 uncultured Solibacteraceae bacterium
AGGAAAAGCCGGTGCACCCGAATGACCTGTTAGCGACGCTATACTATGCGCTCGGCATCGACCCGGAGATGGAGATCCGGAACCACCTGAATCAGCCGCGTGAGTTGGTGAAGGGCCGGATCGTCACGGATCTGTTTGCGTAACCGGGAGTCATGATAGGCTTTCGTAGAAATGCGAAAGCTCGCTCTATTTCTTTGCGCCGCGTTGAGCGCCGCTTCTCAGGTGAAACGGCCGGAGGTTCCGGCGGACATCCAGCTTGATTTTGACGTGGAGTACTCGCGGGTAGGCGAACGCGTGGCCATGGATATCTTCCGGCCGAAGAACGCCGCCGGACCACTTCCCACGGTGCTGTGCATTCATGGCGGCGGGTTCCGGGCGGGTTCGCGCGCCGGGTACCATGCGCTGGCCATCAAACTGGCGCAGCGGGGCTACGTGGCCGCGACGGCCAGCTACCGGCTGGCGCCGCGTCACCAGTTTCCGGCCGCGGTGGAGGATGTGAAGGCGGCGGTCCGCTTTCTGCGGGCCAATGCGGCGAAGTACGGAATTGACGCGGAGCACATCGGCGCCACGGGCGGATCGGCGGGAGGTCATCTGGTTCTGATGCTGGGGCTGACCGGCGACAGCAGGGCGTTCGACGGCTATGGGCCGAATCAGGAGCAATCGGCAAAGGTGCAGGCGGTGGTGAACTACTATGGGCCGACCGACTTCACGAAGTCCTACGGCAGGAGCGTGGATGCGCACCTGGTGCTGCCGCTGTGGTTGGGCGGTGATTTGGAGCACGAGCGGAGATATCATCAGGTGGCCAGCCCGCTGCACTACGCCAATCCGCTGGCGGCGCCGCTGCTTTCGATTCACGGCACGGAGGACAAGTACGTCGAACATGCGCAGTCGGTGTGGTTAACGGAACGGCTGAAGGAGATGGGCGCCGAGGCCGAGCTGATGACGCTTCCCGGCGCGGGACATGGCTTCAAGGGTGCCGATGCGGAGAAGGCCGAAGGGGCGTTGTTTGCGTTCTTCGATAGACACCTGCGCGTAAGGGGCCAGCGGCGGATTCTGATTTCCGATCACGGGCCGAAGGGTGAAATCGTGTTGATGAACTGGCCCTCGGGTCAGGAGTTGGCGCGTTTCCCGAATGGCCGCGGCCACGATGTACAGCCGCTGCCGAACGGCAACGTCCTCTATACGATCGGGCCGGAGCATAAGGTGGTTGAGGTCGATAGGGCAGGGAAGCGGGTATGGGAGTGTTGCGACGGGCTGGACCATCCGCTCTCGGCGCAGCGGCTTGGCAATGGGAATACGCTGATTGGCGATGCGCGGTTGGGGAAGGTGATCGAAGTGGACCGGAGCGGCCGGACCGTCTGGCAGTATGCGAGCGAGGACATCGCCAACATGCGCATGCGGAACTCCAAGCGCACGGCGGCGGGCACGACGCTGATCTC
>CAZWDD010000270.1:1809-7883 GCA_964632345.1 uncultured Solibacteraceae bacterium
CTGGAAGTGGATGGGTCGGGGAAGGTTGTCAATCAGTTGCGGATGGGGCCGCGGACGGTGGCTTCGGTCGCCGTGGTTCCGTAAGCAGAGGGGTTAGGCTCCGCGCGGATAGCTGCCCAGAATGTGCACCTCGTCGGCGAATTCGCGGAGGTGTGCGATGGCGCGCTGGGAGGACTCCTCGTCGACATGTTGCAGGAAATCGACGTAGAAGTGATACTCCCAGGGCTTGCCCCGGAGCGGGCGGGACTCAATTTTGGCCAGATTGATGTCCCGCAACGCGAAGACGCTCATGGCCCGGAAGAGAGCGCCGGGCAGATTGCGCAGGCGGAAGACCACGGAGGTTTTCCACTCGCCGTCGCGGCGTTTGGGGAAGGGAAGCGGTTCGCGGCGCAGGAGGAAGAAGCGAGTGTAGTTTTGACGGTCGTCTTCAATGGAGCGGCGGACGATATGAGCGCCATAGAATTCCGCGGCGACGGAGGAGGCGATTGCGGCGGAACCGGGCTCCGGATTCTCGACCAGATGTTTCACACTTCCGGCGGTGTCGTAGAATTGCACCCGTTCGATCTGGGGATTCTCGGCAAAGAAGCGGAGGCACTGATTCAGGGCAACGGGGTGGGAATAAACGCGCCGGATATCGCGGAATCGGATTTTTTTCGGTGCAATGAGGTTGTGCACAATCCGGAGGTTGGTTTCGGCGACTATCGAGAGTTGGAATCGCAAAAGGTGATCATAATTTTCGTGGACGGAGCCGTGAAGGGTGTTCTCGATGGGAACCACCGCGGCGTCCACCTTTCTGGAGGCGACAGCCTGAAAGATCTCCTCAAATCGCTGGCAGGGGACGACATCTACGTCCGGCCCGAGCAGTTTTCGCGCGGCCTCCTCACTGAACGCACCCCGCTCGCCCTGGAAGGCGGCCGTTGTTTTCTTCATTCCCGGTCCTTTCGCACACCGTCCCATCGCCGCGCTTCTTCGGGTGGAACACCAATCAGGTCCAGCACCCGGTCTACGCAATGGTCGACTATATCTAACACTGTCTCCGGTTTATTGTAGAACCCCGGGACGGGGGGCGCGACGATGGCGCCGATTTCCGCCAGTTGCACCATGGAGCGGAGGTGCCCGAGGTGAAATGGCATTTCGCGGACCATCAGCACCAGTCGGCGGCGCTCTTTCAAAGTGACGTCGGCGGCGCGGGTAATCAGGTTGTCGGTGATGCCATGCGCTACTGCCGACATGGTGTGAATGGAACATGGCGCGATGACCATGGCGTGGGTTTGGAAACTTCCGGAGGCCAGACGGGCGCCGATGTCCTCCTGGGGATAATACACATCGGCCAATTCCCGAAACTCAGCCGCCTTTTTCCCCATCTCCAGCCAGGCGGTCTTTTCGCCGGACCGGCTCAAAACCAGGTGCGTTTCCACATCCGGTACATTCTTTAGTTTTTCCAGAATGCGCCACCCCAATATGGACCCCGATGCTCCCGTCACACCCACGACGATCTTGCGTTTTTCCATGTTCCTCTGAAGTCTGTTCTGAATTCAGAACAGTTTCGCCCCTTATTCGTATTCTCTTCGCTCTGAATGATGTTACATTGGTTGAGATGTCGGACGGCAAGTGGCACGCTGTTCCGTCGCCGAAGGGCACCATGGATGATCCGGGTCAACGGCTAAAGCGGGTCCGGGAACGGTTGAACCTCCGTTATCGGGACGTCGAAGATGCCAGTCTTCGCATCGCCGAGCGCAAGAAGAATGATGAATTTATTGTAGCGTTATCGCGGCTCTCCGATATCGAGAACAAGGGCACGCTTCCGTCCATATACCGGCTCTACAGCTTGTGCGCGATCTACCGGCTGGATATCTGCGAAGTGATGCAGTGGTACGGGGCGGACCCTGCGCAATTGCCGTCCGATTCGGCGCACCTGGAGGTCGACAAGACGCACCTGGTGGGGTTTCAGGTGCATGAACACGGCGAGGTACAGCTGCCTCTGCGGCTCGATCCCGGGATCGACCTGGATAAAACGACGTATTTGAGCCGGATGATCCAGAGGTGGGGGCGACTGCCACTCATGTTGTTGAACGGTTTAGACTTACGAGCGCACCGGTACGCCTATGTCGGGGCTGAAGACTGGTCGATGTACCCGTTGATCCAGCCGGGATCACTGGTACTGATCGACGAGGGGAAGCGCCGGATCGTCATGACTGGCTGGACGAACGAATTTGAACGCCCTATCTACTTCTTCGAGCACCGGGAAGGATTTGCCTGCGGCTGGTGCCATCTGGAAGATAACCGGCTAGTGCTACAGCCGCACCCTGCGTCGATGTGTTCGCCCCGGATCTTCAAGTACCCGGAGGAGATTGACGTCATTGGCCAGGTGGTGGGAGTTGCTATGCGCTTTGACCATGGGCGGCGACGGCGTAGCGCTGGGTCAGGATCTTGATAGCATTCCGCATGTCACTGACATAAAGGGACTTTTCGGGTGGTAACGTGCCGGAAGGACGGAAGCTCTCCCACGCCTCCGTCTTCATCCAATGACGTAGGACGACGCCAGGTTCCTCACCGGTAGACTCCAGATAGCGGCCCAGGTCTTCGACCTTATCGCTAAGCCCCATGGCGAGCCACTCCTGAAATACCTTCCGGTGGCTGCCGCGGATGGCTTTATCAGCTTCGCCGTCTCCGAAGAGCAGGGACAGCCCGTGATGTTCGTAGCGGCCGGTGAGCGCACTTCGCAGGGATGCCAGGTAGATAAGTTGTCCGGAAAGTACTGGAATCTGGGACAGCGTGTGCCGCCACAAGTCGGTGTCGGCGCTCCGTTCCAAAAGGCTCTTGGGCCGCGCGGTTCGCATAGGCTGCACTTAGAATTCTACAGCAAACTTGCTTGTTTTCTATCATTTCTTTTTTTGTACACCGTAAGGCGAATGCCCTAGGTCGATTGTTCCAAATTCGGAAAAGTTCTACGGGGTTACTCCTAGTACGCCCGATATACGGCATGCTCGGTGACGTGCAGGACGTCAATCCCAACCTCGCAGTTTCCGCCCGCCGGGGTGGTCTGCTGGCCGGGGCGCCGGATGAGTCCACGGAACGCATTGGAGACGCTGTTCGTGGCGATTTCCAGTCCGCTAGTTGCTTTCTAGCCTGCTGACCGCTGCCCCAGTCTGCCACACCGCCGTAGGGGTGCTGCCAGATTCTTGACGATCCAAACCCATTCGAAAGTCCGAGGAACCCATCCCATGATCAAAACCATTCTTTTCGCCATCGTTCTCTTTATCCCAGCCGCGTGGGCGTCCACACCGAAGCAGATGCCGGTTCCTGAGTGCTTCCCTTGCAACGAGTTCCCGCTCACGGTAGCGGCGGCACCGAAGCAGATGCCGGTTCCTGAGTGCTTCCCCTGCAACGAGTTCCCGCTGTCGGCGAGCGACAAGAAAGCCGTTACGCATCGGCGTTAATCGGGCAGAAATAACAGGATCCTCTTTAATCCCCCGCCGATCCGGACGCAACGGACGGCGGGGGATTTGTCTTTATCCGATACGGTGCCATAGTTCCATTACCAGAGCTGCCGGGTAATGGTATCATTAGGACCAACCTAGGGTAAAAGTGAAGCAACGTGGAACTTCTGTACTCAATACTGTCTCCGCTCAGTATTGCGGCATATGTCGCGGTTGCCTTCCTGCTGTTTCGTAGAAATCTGGTATCGCAGTACCGATTCTTCTGGCTCTATCTGATCACGGAAGTGGTGGCTGTGGTGGCGAGCTATGCGGTTCAGGGGAACCTGAATGCCCGGTGGGTGATCTATCTGGCCGCGCAGCCACCGATTCTGATCTTCAATGTTTTGATGGTGGTGGAGGTGTTTCGCAAGGTATTCATCCGATTTCCTGGAATTGCGCGCTATGGACAGCGAGTCATTCTGGTTTCGATGCTGCTGGCGTTCCTGGTAGCGCTGATCTCGATTGGCGGCGACCTGCGGGAGGGCTGGAGCACGGCGTCGATCATGGTGAGAAGTTCCGCGATTACCCGCGCGATATCGAGTACCGTGACGCTGTACTTCGTCTGCATTGCGGTGTTTCTAGTGTGGATGCCGATACCCTTGCCGGCGAATACGATTCGGCATAGTTTCGTTTCTTTCTTCTATTTTCTGCTGGTCACTTCGGTCCACTACCTGCTGAACCGGACGCAGGACCGATCGCTCGTTCCGATTGCCAATCTTGCGCTGCAAATGATCACGATAGGTTCGTTAACGGCGTGGGGGATACTGCTGCGGCCATCCGGAGAGGCGTTGCCGGAGTACAATCCGCCGAAGGGGACGAACACCAGCGCGATACTAGTGCGGCTGGAGGCGCTGAACCGAACGCTCTCTCCCCCGCGGACTAATGAAGATTAAGGTTGGGAATAGAGTCATTATATAAGGGATTTCCCGCCATCTTTTTCGGGATTTCAGTTGCGCTACGCCGCGTTTCCGGGTAGTCTAAACTCAATAACCTGCATACGGTTGTCATCCCGTGCGCGAGCCGGAGGGGAGATGTTCACATCTTTCTGCTCCGGAAACGGCGACAGGTCGGAGGTGCGTTTCCATTATGACGGCGTTTCCAGTCATTGTTGGGTTGTCGAGCAGGGTTGTATTTGTGATCCTGTTTGTGAAGCTTCTACAGCGGAACCGGGCCGTTGGTGCGGGTTCTGGGACCTCGGCGGTGGATGAGGCGTGGTCTGAGCAGTGGTTTAATGATTTTTCGGCATTCCGGTACTTGCCGATGCGGCGGCTCCTTTCGGCGGATGAGGAAGAATATTGGGTGCAAGCGAACGGGGGCTCACAGGCGCGTCGGGAAGAGTTCCGTGCGGAGCGCCGCCGTCTGTTCCGAGATTATCTTGATCTGATTTCCGCTGATTTCCAGCGGTTGTCGCAAGGTGCCCGTCTATCGATCGTGCACGCGACGGAGGATCGGTCCGCAGAGATAGAGCGGTTACTGGTGTTGGAATGGTCGCTGCGTAAACTGCTCTGGCAGGCGCGTGCGCGCGTCGTGCTGCACTGGGCTGGGTTGAAGCCGATTGAACCTACGGACCTCATTAACGCGCTGCAGGGTTTTGAGTTTTCCCTCCGTGAGATCCGCGTTCCTTCGACCTCGCTTTAGGATTTCCTTTCTATTGTGCTTGTGATCCGCCGGAGGTCTATCCTCCGGCATTTTTTTTCGCCAGCGATTCCGTTACCCTAAGACTTGTTACCTCTTTCCTCGCGTTTCGACTCGATCCTCTTTGACTTTGACGGCGTGCTGGCCGACAGCGAAGGCGTCCATTTTGAATGCTGGACAGCGATACTGGGTCCGCTGGGGATCCCGCTTTCGTGGGAGACATACTGCGTCAACTGTATCGGAATCACGGACCGTGCGATGTTGGAAGTGCTTGCCCGTCAGAAGTCGCCCCCCCATGACGTGGAAGACCTGTGGCAGTACTACCCGAAGAAGAAGGCGCTGTTCCGGGAGAAGGCTTATGCCAACCCTCCGGTGCCGGAAGCGACGCGAGCGTTCCTTCGCCAACTCGAGGGGCTGCCGCTTGCGGTGGTATCCTCTTCGGGCCGGGCCGAGGTGGAACCGGTGCTGGAGAGGGCGGGAGTGCTCGACTGTTTTTCGACGGTGGTAACGGGCGACGATGTGCGAAATCGCAAACCGCACCCGGAGCCGTACCTGACAGCGGCGTCGCGCCTCGGGGTGCGCTGTCCGCTGGTTGTTGAGGATTCCGAGCCTGGCGCCGAAGCGGGACGGGCCGCCGGTTTCGATGTCCTGAAGATCACCGACCCCTACGGGCTTGCGGAGGCGGTAAGGGCGTTCCTGCAGGTGAATGGGCGGTGAGGAAGGGAAGGGGCAGGGAAGCCGCCTGCCCGCGGCCTATAGCAGTGTTCCGGCCAGTACGGCGTGGGCCACGGTAAAGTAAATGACCAAGCCGGTGACGTCGACGAGGGTGGCGACAAAGGGGGCCGAAGCGCTGGCGGGGTCTAGTCCGGCGCGGCGGAGGAGGAAGGGAAGCATGGCACCGGTTACGGTCCCGAACAGGACGACGCCAACCAGGCTGAGGGCAACGGCGGCGGCGATGAG
>CAZWDD010000271.1:0-7667 GCA_964632345.1 uncultured Solibacteraceae bacterium
ACATGCGGACGGAGGGTTCACCAGAGATGCCGGAGGGCAACGGCGTGGCGCTGCGGGTGGACCGTGTGGTGACGGTGGACGGCCACAAGCCGGTGCTGCTGCAAGGCGCGTGGCGGTTGCCGGTGCGGCCGGAGGACCTAGTGAAACCGGCGAACGCGGAGTACAACCGCGCGAGCGGACTGCTGCAGCCGGGCGGGGAACCCTACGCGGCGGTCGTGCGGATTCACGTGCTGGCGGTGGGCGTGGCCGACGATGCGCCGAAGATCTACTCGCTGGCGGTGCCGGTGGCGGGCGTCGTGGACGGCGTGGCGAGCGGCTATTTCACAGTGGACCTGCGGAAGCTGCCGGACTTTCCGATTGCCGACCAGACGGTGTTCTTCTACGCGTTTTCGCGGGAGTATGCATCGGCGCCGGCGGTGATGGGGATGCTGGACCGGCGGCCGGAAGAGTAGTGCGCTAGAAGTGGCCGCGAAGCTCCCCGAAGTGGTCGAGGACGAGGAGCTTCGCGGGTTCGAGCGGCTGTGCGAGCTCTTCACGCTCCAGAATCCAGGTGCGGGGATGGGGCAGGAAGACGGCGTTGTAGCCGGCGGCGAGAGCGGGGTTGACGTCGCTTTTGGGGGAGTTGCCGATCATCCAGGTGCGGGGCGGGTGGAAGCCGCGGGCGGCGCCCAGGTTGAGATAGGCGGAGACGTCCTTTTCCTTGACGATCTCGGCATGGTGGAAGAAAGGGGCGAGGCCGCTGCGGTCGATCTTCGTGCGCTGCTCGTCGGGGTGGCCCTTGGTGAAGAGGGTGAGTTCGTGCTTTTCGCGGAGGTAGCCGAGGGTGTCATCGACGCCGGGGCGGAGGATGATGGGGTGGTGGAGGATGCGCTCGGCGAAGCCGATGACGGTGTCGAGATCGGCGTCGCTGATGGGGCGCTGGGCGAGTTTGCGGTAAGTCTGGACGAGGTTGCGGCCGAAGTTTTTTGACCCGTAGCCGTGGATGCGGGCGTTGACGGCTTCGATGGCGTCGAGGACGTCGCGGATTTGGGGGGGCGAGAGGTGGGAGTGGTCGAGGAAGTCGACGAACTCATCGAACGCCTTTTCGAAGAAGATGTTGTTCTCCCAGAGGGTGTCGTCGGCGTCGATGATGAGGTGCTGGCGGGTCATGAGCCGGGCAGGAGGCGGGCGTGGCCGTTGCGGGGGACGAGGGTGCGGAAGTGTTCCTTGCGGCGTTCGCGTGCGGCGGTAAGGGGGAAGTGTTCGGCGAGGCGTTTGATGCGCTCGTTTTCGTTGCGGGACATGAGGATGAGCTGGCGGACCTGGACATCGGTGACGGCCTGGGCGAGTTGGAAGCTGAGCTGGTTGTCGTTGAGACGGGGTTCGGGGAGGTCGGCGCCGGAAATGAGGGAGCGGAGGGCGAAGTAGCCGGCGATGGCACGTTGGATGAGCGATTCGTCGGGCGGGGCGGGGTCGAACTCATCGTCGAAGTATTCAACATGGCCGCGGAGGTAGTCCATACTCTCGTCGAGCTCTTCGATTTCAAAGCGGCGGTAGCCGGTGGTTTCGATGTCCATGCGGCCGTCTTCGTAGGTGCGGGAGACACGGTCGATGCGGGCGGTGCAGCCGACGGAGGCGATGCCCTTTTCAAGGGTGAGGACGACGCCGAACTCGCGGGAGGAGTCGAGCAGTTCACCGATCATGAGCTTGTAGCGCTCTTCAAAGATGTGCAACGGGAGAGAGGTGCGCGGGAAGAGCACAAGGCCCAGGGGGAAGAGAGGCAGGAGCGCTTCCGGCATGCTAGTATTATCGCTTCGCTTGCGTATACACGGCAGCAACATCGTAATCACGGGGGCTTCGAGCGGAATCGGAGCGGCGCTGGCAGCGGAGCTCGCCCGGCGGGGGGCGCGCGTGGCGGCCATCTCGCGGCGGGCGGTAAGGGGGACGGCGGCATCGATCCAGGCCGACCTGGGCGTGCCGGAAGAACGGGCGCGGGCGGCGGAGGAGGCGGTGCGCGCGTTGGGCCGGGTGGACGTGTTGATCAACAACGCCGGGGTGGGCATCTATGCGCCGTCGTGGAAGACGGGGATGGATGACATGCGGCGGATGTTTGAGGTGAACCTGTTCGCGGCAGTGGAGTTGACGCAGCGGTTCGTGCCAGGGATGGTGGAGCGGGGGCAGGGGCAGGTGGTGAATATCGCTTCCATTGCGAGCAAGGTAACGCTGCCGTGGTTCACGCTATATTCGGCATCGAAAGCAGCGCTGGAGGGGTTCACGCGGGGGCTGCGGATGGAGCTGCACGGGACGGGCGTGGGGGCGATGCTGGTGTGTCCGGGGTATGTGAAGACGGCGTTCCAGGCGAGCGTGCTGGGTGGACATCCGCCGCCGAAGCTGGCACACAACAAGAAGTTTGCGTCCACGTCCGAGGCGGTGGCAAAGGCGGTTGCCGACGGGATGGAGGCGGACAAGCGGACAGTGGTGATTCCGCGGGTGGCCGGCTGGGGAATGGTGGCGGTGGGGGGCCTGCTGCCGGGCGTGATGGACGCGCGGCTGCGGGCGATGATGGAATCAGCGAAGGATGAGTAGAACGATCTATCTGGTCGGGTTCATGGGGAGCGGGAAATCGACGATCGGCCGGCGGCTGGCCGAACGGCTGGGCACCGCGTTCGTGGACCTGGACGACGACATTGAACGGACGGCGGGGCGGACAATCTCCGAGATTTTTTCGACCGACGGGGAGGCGGCGTTCCGTGACGCCGAGCATGCGGCGCTGGCGGCGCGGGCGGCGCAGGAGGAGGGCGTTGTGGCGCTGGGCGGGGGCGCGTTCACCTTTCCACGGAACCGTGAACTGCTGCGCGGACGGGGAACGAGCGTGTGGCTGGATTGTCCGTTTGAACGGGCGCATGCGCGGGTGGCAGGGTTCGAGCACCGGCCGCTGGCGAAGGACCCGGCGCAGTTCCGCGCGTTGTATGAGAAGCGGCAGGGGGAGTATGCTCAAGCCGATGTGCGGATTCCGGTGGCGTCGGACGATCCGGAAGACGCAGTAACTCTCATCCTGGAGGCGTTGCGATGAACCTGCGGAGGGACGCGTTGAAGATCTGCCGGACGGCGCTGGAGGCGGCGGACCCGGAGAGGGCGCTGTTGCGGCACGTGCGGTGCGAAGACGGCGTGCTGATGGCGGGCGGCGGGAAGTACCGCCTGGACGCGATCCGGAACATCCTCGTGGTGGGCGCCGGGAAGGCGTGCGCACCGATGGCGCGAGCGCTGGAAAAGCTACTGGGGAAGCGGATCACGGAAAGCTGCGTGGTGGTGAAGGACGGGCACACGCTGCCGTTGAAGCGGGTGAAGCTGTGGGAAGCATCGCACCCGGTGCCGGACGAGCGGGGCGTGGAGGGGGCGCGGAGGATTGCGGCGCTGGCTACGGAGGCGGGACCGGAAGACCTGGTGATCTGCCTGATCAGCGGGGGCGGGTCGGCGTTGCTGCCGCTGCCGGTGGAGGGCTTCACGCTGGCCGAGAAGCAGGAGTTGACGCGGCAGATGCTGGCGGCGGGGGCCAACATCCACGAGATGAACGCGGTGCGCAAGCACCTTTCGCGGATCAAGGGCGGGCAACTGGCGCGGCTGGCGGCGCCGGCGCAGGTGTTGACGCTGATTTTGAGCGACGTAATCGGCGACGACCTGTCGACAATCGGCTCCGGGCCAACGGCGCCGGACCCGACTACGTGGGCGGATGTGGACGCGGTGCTAGCCCGGTTCGGGCTGCAACTGCCGCACCCGGTGGAACGGGTGGAGACGCCGAAGCCGGGCGACCCGCTGTTTACACGAGTGCGCAACGTGATCATCGGCAGCAATGCGCTGTCGGTGGACGCGGCGGCGGCGAAGGCGAAGGCGCTGGGCTACCGGCCGCTGGTGCTTTCAACAACGATTGAAGGCGAGACGCGCGACGTGGCGCGGATGCACGTACAGATTGCGCGGGAGGCGCAGCGGGCGGGCCGGCCGGTGGCGCCACCGGCGTGTATTCTTTCCGGCGGGGAGACGACGGTGACACTGCGCGGCAAGGGGAAGGGTGGGCGGAACCAGGAGTTCGCGCTGGTGGCTGCGATGGAACTGGTGAACGCTCCGGGCATCGTGGCGCTGTCGGCAGGGACCGACGGCACCGACGGGCCCACGGACGCCGCCGGTGGCCTGGCGGATTGCGGAACCGTGGGGCGGGCGGCAGGCGCGGGCCGGCAGGCGCGGACGGATCTGGACAACAACGACAGCTACGGGTTTCTAGACGCGGCGGGCGATCTGCTGGTGACCGGACCGACGCGGACGAACGTGATGGACATCCGGATTCTCATGGTGGGGGCGGCGGAAAAACGCAAGCGGGAAAAAAGAAACCCGCGATAGAAATCGCGGGCCCCAACGACCCCTTGGGCTTCAGGAGGGAAGCATTATAGATCATTCATCCCCCAATGCAATCGGGTGATGAAGGCGCGTTTAGAGCGCGGTGAGTTCGGCGAGTTGGCCAGTGGAATCGCCGATCTGTTCCGGGGGGACGCCCATGCGTTCGAGGAGGGTGAGCCAGAGGTTGGCCATGGGGGTTTCGGTGTTGTAACGAACGTGACGGCCGAGGCGCATCTTGAGACCGCGGCCACCGACGAGAAGGGCGGGCAGGTCATGATGCAGGTGACGGTTGCCGTCGGAGATGCCGGAGCCGTAGACGAGCATGGTGTTGTCGAGGAGGGAGGCATCGCCATCGGCAGTGGCGGCGAGCTGCTCCACCCAGCCGGCGACCAGGCGCATGTGGTGGATGTTGATGCGGGTGAGTTTTTCGATTTTGGCTTCGTCGTTCTGATGGTGGGAGAGCTGGTGGTGGGCCTCATTGACGCCGGCCTGGCGGTAGGTGAGGTTGGAGCCTTCGCGGGCCATCATGAGGGATAGGATGCGGGTGGAATCCGAGCGGAGGGCGACGGTCATGAGATCGAACATGAGGCGGGCGTGTTCGTCGTATTCGGCGGGGATGCCGAAGGGCATTTCGATATCGGGGCGGGGGAGTTCGCCGGCCTGGCGGGCAGCCATTTCGATGCGTTTTTCGATGTCGCGGACGGCGGTGAGGTACTCGTCCATTTTGCGGCGGTCGGCGGGGCCGAGGGACTGCTGGAGGCGGGAGGCGTCGTCGCGAACGAAGTCGAGGATGGACCTGCGGTAGAGGTCGCGGCGGGCGCGGGAGTCGGCGGATTCGCCGGCATCGGGGCCGCCAAAGAGGCGTTCGAAGACGAGCTTGGGGTTGACCTCGGGCGGCAGGGGTGTGGACTCGCCGCGCCAGGAGAGGGAGTTGGTATAGGCGCAGCTGTAGCCGGAGTCACAGTTGCCGGCCTGGCGGCCGTGTTCGAGGCCGAGTTCGAGAGAGGCGAAACGGGTGCGGGAGCCGAGGAAATGGGCGGCCACCTGATCGACGGAGATGCCGTTTTTGATGTCGGCTCCGGCGGTTTTGCGGGGGTGGACACCGGTAAGGAAAGACGCGGAGGCGCGGGCATGGTCACCGGCGCCATCGCCCAACGCGCGGCCGTTGTTGTGGGCAAGGCCGGAGAAGAGAATCATGCGCTCGCGATGGGCGGCCATGGGCTCAAGCACGCGGGTGAGGGGGAAACCGGCGCCGTCGGCGGCGGGGGTCCAGTGCTCCATGATGATGCCGTTGGGGACGTAGACGAAGGCCATGCGAAGCGGCGAAGGAGCAGCCGCGCGGGCGGGGGTCATGGCATCGAGAGCGGGCAGGGCGATGGCGGCGCCGGCGCCGCGGAGCAGGGCGCGGCGGGAGAGTGCTTTCCCGGTGACGATCGCTTTTGCGTTGAACATTACGGCAGATTCCCCCGGCGGTGTTGGAACGGAAGACTTTCGACGACCCCTTCGATCAGGGCGGACATCCGATAATCCGATGCAGCGGCACGATTGGCGATAGCGGCGACGGTCTCCCTATCATATCGTTCCAGTCCGCGGCCGAGCGCGTAGGTGAGCATCTTCTCGGTGAGAGCCTTGACGAAGGCGGCGGGAGAGTGGCGGAGCATGGAGCGGAGTTCAGCGGGAGCGGCGAAGGTGGCTCCGTTGGGAAGCGTGCCGGCGGCGTCGATGGGGAAGGCGCCGTCGTGCGTACGCCAGTTGCCGACGGCGTCGTAGTTTTCCAGGCCGAAGCCGAGGCCATCCATCTTGTTGTGGCAGACGGCGCAGTTGGCATCGGCGCGGTGCTGCTGCAACTGCTCTCGGAGGGACATGGCGACGCCGGCCTTGCCTTCCTCGAGTTCCGGGACGCCGGGAGGCGGAGGAGGCGGAGGGGCTCCGAGGAGGTTTTCGAGCAGCCACTTGCCGCGGAGAACGGGGGAGGTACGGGTAGGGTAGGAGGAGATGGTGAGGATGGAGGCGTGGGTGAGGAGGCCGCCGCGGTGGGAGTCCGCGGTGAGGACGCGGCGCATGTGGGCGCCCTCGACGCCGGGGATGCCGTAGTGCTTTGCCAGGCGCTCATTGACGAAGGTGTAGGGGGCATCGAGGAAGTCGGTAACCGGGAGATTCTGCTGGAGGACGTGGGCGAAGAATTCGCGACTTTCCTGGAGCATGGCATCGCGGAGGCCGGCGTCGAAATCGGGGAATTTCTCGGGATCGGGGCGGGCCGATTCGAGGTTGCGGAGCTGGAGCCACTGGCCGGCGAAGTTGTCGATAAGGGCGGCGGATTTGGGATCGGCGAGCATGCGGCGGACCTGGGCGAGGCGGCCCTGGCGGGAGCGGAGGCGGCCGTCGCGGGCGGCACGGCGGAGTTCGGCGTCGGGCATGGAGCTCCAGAGGAAATACGATAGGCGGGAGGCGAGTTCGTGGGAGTTGAGGCGGCGGATGGCGCCGGGAGCGGGGTCACGCTCGGCGCGGAAGAGGAATTCCGGAGAGACGAGAACGGCGGTGAGGGCGACCTGGACACCGCGTTCAAAGGAGTCCCCTTGTTGGCGGGCGAGATCGATGAAGCCGGCGATGCGGTTGATTTCGGCCTGGGAGACGGGGCGGCGCCAGGCACGGGGGAGGAGGGAGGCGACGATGCGCTGGGCGCAGGCGGGGGTTTGGGAGGTGCAGACGAAGAGGCGGCGCTGGGCGGGGGCGGGGCCGAGGGCGGGGTTGGCGAAGGGGCCGCGGACGCCGATGTAGTCGGTAACGAGTTGCGTGGGATCGCCGAAGGAGATGGGTTCGTTGCGTTCATTGACGAAGACGGCGCGGATGCGGTGGTCACCGGGCGGGACGGCGATGCGGGTGGTGACCATGCGGTTGGGACCGTCGCCGGGGAAGACTTCGGCGGTCTGGAGGTGCTTGCCGTCGAGGAAGAGGGCGAGGAAGAAGCGGCCCTTTCCGCGGACGATGGCGGCGCGGCCCTCAATGTCGTACTCGGCCCAGTAGGGGAAGCGGTGGTGGATGGCCATGGCGCCGGGGGAGGGGTCTGGGAGGGCGCGGTCCGAGGTGACGCGCTCGACGGTGACTTTGGCGGGCGGAGAGGGGGGGATGACGGTGCGGGCGATACGCTCGGCGGCGGTGAGGTATTTTTCCATCAGGACGGGGGAGAGGGAGAGGACGTCGCCGATGTTGTCGAAGCCGTAGCCGGAGTCGTCCTGGGGGAAGTCGTCGGCAGCGAGGACGGAGACGCCGAGGAGGTCGCGAATGGTGTTGGAGTATTC
>CAZWDD010000272.1:0-7648 GCA_964632345.1 uncultured Solibacteraceae bacterium
GCCTTTGCCTGCTCTATCTCCTGGTCCGCCATGCGGCGTGCGATTCCAAGCTTGCCGCCCAGGACAATCTGCTGTTCGACGAAGCCGCCGACGCTGCCGCCGCGGGTGGACCTGGCCACATGCTCGCCCGTAGAGCCGACGGTCGGATTCGGATAGAGTCCAGCCTGCACGCGCTGCCCTTCGGCCATCCGGACTGCCGCCTCCGCCTGCCGGTACTCCGGGTTTCGTTCAAGCAGCCGTGTTTCGAGGTCGGCCAGCGTCAAAGCCGCCGCCAGCAGCACCGCGCCGCTCACTTGGCACCTCCGCCGTGGTGATGCTCATGTCCGGCCGGCCGCGCCTTTCGCGGCGGCGGATTCTTCCGCAACTCCTCGATTCTGGCGTAGACATCGGGCGTCACGACTCGCACCATCGTCATCATTCCGCCCATCGCCGCGGACCACGTTTTGCGCAACCCGTAGTTTTCCGGCTTATGCGAATACGGATCGTCGTCCGGCATCCACATGTCCTGCGGATAGCCTGGCACCTTCTTGCGTTCGGGATCGTCCTTCGGCCAGTGGTCCGGGCCGTGCTGCATTGGACCGACCATCGGGAACATGTTGTTCATCATGTGGTGGGGCAGGTGGCAGTGAATCATCCAGTCGCCCAGATACTTCGCATCGAACTCGATCTCCCGCACCTGCGCCACGCCCACCAGGATCGTGTTCTGCGGATACCACATGGCCTCCGGCACGCGGCCGCCCTCCGTCGCCGTCATCACGAACTGGTAGCCGTGCATGTGGATCGGATGGTGATCCATCCCCATGTTCAGCAGCCGGATGCGCACCCGCTCGCCCTGCTTCACGATCAGCGGCGTGCAGTCGGGCCCGGACTTACCGTTGAAGGTCAGCCAGTTGAACTCCATCGCCAGCGAGTTGGGCACGGGGTTATTAGGACGCAGGTCCCACTCCTGCAGAATCAGTCCGAAGTCGCGATCCACGCGCGGCGTCCACCGCTCTTTTGGGTGAATCAGGAAGAACCCGATGGCCCCCATCATTTCCTGCATCGGGAAGTGGGAGTGGTAAAAGCAGGTATTCGACTGGTTCAAGGTGAACTCATAGACATGCGTGCCGCCCGGCATCGTCGGGTCCTGGCCCAGGCCGACGCTGCCGTCCTGCGTGTGAGGCACCTCGAATCCATGCCAGTGCACCGCCGTCGGCTCTGGCAGGTGATTGTGGAAGACGACGCGGACACGATCCCCCTCGTTGACCTCCATGGTCGGGCCGGGCACGCTGCCGTTGTAGCCCCACGCGGTGAGCGTACGGCCGGGCGCTATCTCGGCCGTCACCACCTCGGCCGTCAGGTGAAACTCCTTCACTCCATTCACCATTTTCGGCTCCAACTTCCCCAGATCGGGGGTGGTGAAGGGCGCTGCGGGCGATTCCGGCGCAGCCGCCTGCAATGCGGCTCCGCCTGTAAACATGCGGCCGAAGAAGCCGCGTCGTCCAAAAGGCATATCTCTCCTCACGAGTTCGCAGTTGTCGGGAAAAAACCGGAAATCGAGAGAGATTCAGAGTCGCAGGGGAACAGGCAGTACGGGACCAGCGTCCGGCGCATCAGGCGGTCGTTCCGACGTCAAGGGAGCGATGGTTTCCAGCCGATCCACGGCCACCAGGCGATCGGCCACGCGATCGGCCGGCAGATCATCAATCGGCTGCAAACCATGCGCGCAGCCGCTTGAAATCGAAGCCGCCAGACAGACCGTCCCGCACCAGGCGTTCGCTGCCGGAGCGACGAGCAGGACCAGGATCAACATCAGAAGCAGGATCCGGCGGGACACCCCTTCATCTTAACGCAGCAAGCCGCGCGGCGTAGTCCGCCGCGCCACCCGCGATACACTGTCGCTATGCGACTGGCCCTTGTCCTCCTGTTCGCCGCCGTCAATCTCTTCGCCGAATTCCTGGAAGTCCGCATGGAGATCCAGAACATGGATTGCGCCAGTTGCGTCCAGTCCCTGCAGGCGGGATTGCGGCGGATTCGCGGCGTCGAGAAGGTCAACGTCGGGCCGGAGAACAGCGCGCTGTTCGTTCTGCAGCCCGGTAATAAGGTGACCCTTGAACGCCTGCGCGACGCAATCAAGGGGGTGGGTTTTACGCCCGCCGCGGCACAGGTGATTGTACGCGGCAAGCCCGTCACCTCCGAAGGACAATGGCGGTTCGAGGTCGACGGCATCGCGAAGACCTATAATCTGGCCGCACGCACGGACGACACAATTCGCGCGCTGCGCTCCGCTGACGGCCAACTGATCACGGTCAAAGCCAATACGGCGCCGCCGCCCGATCCGCGGACGATGCCCTCGCTCGACGTCACCGAACTGGTTCAACCGCGGTGAGCCAGCGCTCGCTCGCTGTCCGAGCGCTGCAGTATCCCAACTTCCGGCTCTTTATCGGCGGGTTGGCCGTGAGTCTGATCGGCACGTGGATCCAGTCCATAGCGTTGAGCTGGCTCGTCTACCGGCTGACGCATTCGGAGTTCCTGCAGGGTCTCGTCAACTTCTGTTCCCATATTCCGGTGCTGCTGCTGAGCCCGCTGGCCGGACTGGCTGCGGACCGTTTCCCGCGGCACCGCATCGTACTGCTGACCCAGACACTGTTCCTCCTGCACGCGCTACTGCTATCCTTCCTCACGCTGACCAATCGCGTCACGGTTCCGCAGGTTCTGACGCTTTCCATTCTGCTCGGCTGCGCGAACGCATTTGACATTCCGGCCCGGCAGGCACTGATGATCCTGCTCACTTCAAAGGAAGACTTACTTGGCGCCATTTCGCTGAACTCGGTGGCGTTCAATACCGCCCGCACGCTGGGTCCATCGATTGGCGGCCTGCTGGTGGCCACGGTGGGCGAGGGCATCTGTTTTTCGATCAACGCGGTAAGCTTTGTCGCGGTACTCGTTTCGCTGCTGCTGATCAGGATGCCGGCGGCCGAACCGCGCCCGGCGCGCCACGATGAAGGTGTGGGGGCGGGACTGCGCTACGCATGGTCCCACGCAACGGTCCGCAACTCGCTACTACTGTGCGGGGTCGTTACGCTCGCTAACGCGCCGCCCCTGGTATTGGGACCCTTTATCGCCGATGGCATTTTCCATCGCGGGGCCACGGGCCTAGGCATCCTGATGGCGGCCTTCGGCCTCGGGGCGACGCTTGGCGTGGCCCGGCTGGCCTCCCGAAAAACGAGTGCGGGTATGCAACAGGTGGCCGGCCATGGCGCTCTGTTCTATTGTGCTGCTCTGCTGGTCTATGCCCTCGCCCCCTGGTACTGGCTGGTTGTGGCCGCCGCGTTTGCCGCGGGCTACGCCTTCTTCCGCCAGAACGCCGCCAACAACGCGCTTATTCAAGCCGTCATCGAGGAGCGCTATCGTGGACGCGTCATGTCGTTCTACACCATGATGGCCGTCGGCATGATCCCGATTGGCAGTTTCCTTGCCGGTTCGGCCGCGACTTTCGCGGGGCCCCGGCCCGTACTTGCCGCCGCCGCCATCCTTTCCGGCGCCGCCGGCCTCGCCTTTCTCCACTACACCCGCCCCCTCGATAACCCCCTATGCTCCGCCAACTAGCTGCCCTTGTTCTCTTCTTCCTGGCTCCGCTGGCAGGCCAACCCTCCAGCCGCGACCTGTTCGCCGATATCGACTCCACGCTGGCCGATATCGCAAAGATCACCGGAATGCCCCCGAAGTTCAAGGTGGAACGCGACCTGATTACCCGCGACAATCTGAAGAAGTTCCTACAGCAGCGAATTGAAGAAACGGTGAAGCCGGAGGAGATCCGCGTCGAAGCACTAACGCTGCGTCTCTTCGGGTTCATCCCCGACTCCTATGATCTGAAGGAGTCGACCATCAACCTGCTGACCGAACAGGCCGCCGCGTTCTACGACTACCGGAAACGCAAGATGTTTCTGCTGGAAGGCGCACCTGACATTTCCCAGCGGTTCGTCCTCATCCACGAGCTCGCGCACGCGCTGGCCGACCAGCATTTCCGCCTGGAAAAATTCATTAAGCAGGGCGCCAATGATGACTCGGCGACGGCCCGCATGGCTGTCATGGAAGGCCAGGCGCAGTGGCTCATGTACGAGGTGATGGCAAAGAAAACCGGCCAGTCTCTTCGGACCGATCCCTCGATGGTGGCGATGTTTGTCAATGCGTCATCGGCCGGGCTTAGCCAATACCCGGAGCTCTCCAATGCGCCCCTTTACATCCGGGAGAGCCTGCTGTTCCCCTACACGCGGGGCATCGCCTTCCAGCAGGCCGTTGTCGAGAAACTCGGTGACGCCGGATTCGCGGAGGTATTCCGCCGCCCCCCCGCCGGGACGCACCAGATCCTGCACCCGGACCTGTATTTCGAACGGCGGATGCCAGAGAAAGTGAAGGCCCCCGAGATTCAGGACGGCCACGCTTTCCGTGAGGCCATCCGCGGCGAGTTCGGAGAGTTCGACCTGCAGATCCTGCTCAAACAGTTCACCGATGAGGCCACTGCCGCCGAACTGGCGCCGCTCTGGCGAGGTGGACACTTCCGCGTTCATGAGCACAAGTCCACGCGTGAGCCGGTGCTGGCGTTTGCCATCGCCTTTGACTCCCCGGCCACCGCCAGCCGCTTTGCGAAGCTTTACGAGGACAAGATCCTGCCAGCCAAACCGAAACGTCCGGGTTCGCACCGCGTCCAACTCACTGGAGCCCGTGTCTCCATTATTGAAGGAATAAAATAACTCCCATGCGCACTTTCCTGCTGGCCGCGATGGCCACTATTACTCTGATCGCCGCGGAAGTTCCCCGCCCTGCCCCGGACTTTACTGTCCGCATGGCGAATGGAAAAGACTTCAAGCTCAGCGACCATAAAGGCAAGGTCGTTGTTCTGGAGTTTCTCCTCACGACTTGCCCCCATTGCCAGCGTGCTTCGCAGGTAATGAATAAGGTAAATCGCGAACTGGGACCGCAGGGGATGCAGCCGATTGGTGTGGCCGTCAACGACATGGCCAACATGCTGGTTGAAGACTATGTGCGGCAGTTTAATCTGGATTTTCCAGTTGGATGGTCGTTGCGTGAACCGGTGATCTCGTTTCTTCAGCACCCGGTGATGCTGATGATGTCGTTTCCGAACCTGGTAATTATCGATCGCCAGGGACAGATTCGCCACCAGTTTCCCGGCGGCGATCCGTTCTTCCAGAACGAGGAGAAGAATCTACGCGACCTATTGATCCCCCTTCTGAAGGAACCGGCTCCGCGTAAAACCACGCCTAGAAAAACTCGATAATTCCCCACCATTCGGCTAACATAGCTAGAAATGGGAAGGGACATTTCGCTCGCATTCCGCAACCTGGTCCGGCAAAAAGGGTTCTCGGCGCTGGCGGTGTTTATCCTCGCGCTGGGCATTGGCGGCGCGACGGCAGTTTTCAGCGTTGTCAATACGGTGCTGCTGAAATCGCTGCCCTACGGGAATTCGGATCGGGTGGTTACCGTCACCACGGGTGAGCGCGCATCGCTTGCCGGGGGAGACTACATGGACCTGAAGGAAGGAGTGGCCGCATTCGAAACGCTGGGCTACTATTACGGAGGGCAGATCAGCGTCCGCACACCGAACGGAGCATCGTTCGCGGGCGCCTCATTCGCCTCGCCGGAGTTTTTCCAGGTGCTTGGCGTCCCGTATCTGCCCGCGGGCAGGACGTTTACGCCGGCCGATAAGGGATCGTTCGCGGTGATCACGGCTGAGTTTGCGGCTCGGAACTTCTCTTCGCCGCAGGAGGCGATCGGCCAGCAACTCGTCATTTACGAGAAGCCCTATTCGATCGTGGGCGTAATTCCGACTGAGCAGCAGTATCCGGCGCGGAACTCGGTGTGGGTACTGGCTCCGCCGGCGCCGGAAAACCAGAACCGCACGTCGCATATTTATAAGGCTGTCGCCCTGTTGCGCCCCGGCCAGACGGCGCAGTCGGCGCGGGCCCAACTCGACACGATCGCCCGGAGACTGGCGGCGCAGTACCCCAAAACACATGGCCGGAAATACTTCGCGGCGACCCCGCTGCTGGACTCCCTGGTGGCTAACTCACGAGAGACACTCTACGCACTGCTGGGAGCGGTCCTGGTCCTGCTCCTGATTGCATGCGCCAACGTGGCCAACCTGCTGCTGGCGCAGGGCGCGGCGCGGACACGGGAAATCGCGGTGCGCGCAGCGCTGGGCGCGGGCTCGTGGCCAATTGTGCGAATGCTTCTGGCTGAGTCGCTGGTCCTGGCCGCGGTTTCCGCCGTGTTTGGCCTAGGGTTTGCGCTGGCCGGACTGCAGGCCATCGTCTCCCTTGCACCGCCGAACACGCCGCGTCTGGGGGACGTTTCCGTTGATCTCCCAGTTTTGGCCTTCACGGCTGCGCTGGTGCTGTTCGCTACGGCCACGTTCGGCATCCTGCCGGCCGTTCAGGCACTTCGCATCGACCTGCAGTCGGCGCTGAAGCAGGGCGGGGGCCGCGGCATCGTCGCCGGCGGGGGCAGCCGTCTGCGCAGAGCGCTCGTCGTCACGGAAATCGCACTATCGTTTGTGCTGGCGCTTTCCGCTGGACTGATCTTCAAGAGCTTTCTGAAGATCACGGAGGTTGAGCTTGGATTCCAGCCGGCCGGCGTCCTGGTGGCCTACGCCGCCGCACCCGCCAACGGCACGGAGGCTTCCCAGGTGGCGGCGGCGCGGTGGTTCCGCTCGATCGCGGGGAAACTGGCCGAAATTCCCGGAGTGGAGTCGGCCTCGGCCGCCATGGGCGTTCCCTCCGGCATCTATAACGCCGGCGGACCATTCATCGTGGAGGGCAAGCAGGATTGGAACGCCTCCCGGGGTGGTGACCTGCCGCAGGCCCGGCTCAGGCTGGCAGGCGCCAACTACTTTCAGACGGTGGGCATTCCGCTGCGCACCGGCCGGGACTTCACGGACCGGGACGATTTCGGGGCTCCCCACGTCGCCGTGATCAGCGAAGGCCTGGCCCGCCAGCAGTTCCCGAATGAGGACCCGATCGGCAAGCGGATACAGTCCGTGCTGGACAACAAGAACTGGATGACGATCATCGGCATCGTGGGGGATGCGCGAAGCAACTCGCCCACCATCGATCCGATGCCCGAGATCTACATGCCTTTTGTGCAGCATCCTTTCTACGCCGACGAACTCCAGCTTGTGCTGCGGACGCGGATGGCTCCAGCGGCGCTTGCCGAACCGGTCCGCCGGCTGATCCAGCAAGAACGCGCCGACGTCGCGTTGCGATTCCAGACGTTGGAATCGATGGTCGGCGAATCGATCGCGCTGCCGCGGTTCCGTACGGCTATCCTTGGGGCGTTTTCCTTTGTGGCGGTGCTTCTCGCGCTTGCGGGCGTCTACGGAGTGATGGCCTATATCGTGGAACAGCGCCGGAACGAATTCGGCGTACGGCTGGCGCTGGGAGCGACCGGAGCAGACCTTGCCCGGCTGACCATCGCCGGCGCGCTTCGGATCGCCGCGCTTGGCATTATTCTGGGGGTCGGGCTCTCCTACGCCGTGCAACAGTCACTTTCCGCGTTCCTTTATGGTATCGAGCCCACGGATGTGCCGACCTGGGGCGCCGCTGCCGGAGTGATGGCGGTGGTGGTCTTTCTGGCCGCGTGGCTACCGGCT
>CAZWDD010000273.1:0-5643 GCA_964632345.1 uncultured Solibacteraceae bacterium
GATCACTTCAATCTTGTCGGACACCTTCGCGCCACCAAGAATTGCGATACACGGACGGTCCGGATTCTGCGTCGCTTTGCCGAGCCACTGCAGTTCCTTGTCCATCAACAGGCCGGCCGCGGCCTGCGGAACGAAGGAAATCATACCGACGGTGGAAGCGTGGGCGCGGTGCGCGGTGCCGAAGGCGTCGTTCACATAGACGTCGCAGAGCGCGGCAAGCTGTTTGGAGAATTCGGCATCGTTGGCCTCCTCCTGTGCGTGGAAGCGGAGGTTTTCGAGCAGCAGCACTTCGCCCGGCTTCGGCTTGAGCGCCGCCACTTCCGGTCCGATGCAGTCCGGCGCCATGGTGACCGGTTCGCCCAGCAGTTCGGCGAGCTTCACGGCAACCGGTTGCAGGCTCATTTCCTCATTCCGTTTGCCCTTCGGGCGCCCGAGGTGGCTGGCCAGGATCAGTCCACAGCCCTGCTCCAGAGCGTACTGAATCGTCGGCAGCGCCGCACGGATTCGTTTGTCGGAGGTGATTTCCTTGCCTCCTGGCGCCAGCGGGACGTTGAAGTCCACCCGCATGAATACGGTCTTGCCTTTCAGGTCGAGGTCGCGAATCGAGAGTTTTGCCATAATTTTCGTGGGTTTCCGTACGTGTGAGGACTAAAATTTGATCGTATCACGTCACTCCGACGGCTATTTTTCGTTGTCAGGCAGGTTGCGCAGTTCCACCTGGCGGCCGGCGATGCGGAAGGCTTCCAGCAAGGCTCCGGCCGCGGGCCCGAGCGCTGGGGGGCCGAACGTATTGGTTGGGCTGGCTGCCGTCCACTGTTGCTGAAAGGCTTCGCGGAGCATGCGGCTCTTCCAGACGCTGCCGACGGGCGAAAGGCGAGCCGGTTCGTCGTCGGCAAAGGCATTGGCGCGAACGATGGAACTGATGCGGAAGAGTTCGGCCGCCCCGCGATGCAGGATGCCGGCCGCCTCGGCGTCGCCGCGCTCGGCCTCCTCATCGACAATGCGGGAGAGCGACGCCACACGCTTGCGGGGCCAGTCGGCCGTGTAGAGCGCATGCATCATTACGTTGGCATCGGTGTGTCCGGTCGCCTCCAGCAGGCGGGCATGCAGGGAGGTGGGCATCCCCCAGTTTTCGTGTACCCGCATGGCCGCTTTCACGGCCTGGCAGGCGATCCAGAACCCGCCCCCCTCGTCGCCGAACAGGTAACCCCAGCCCCCGGCGCGTGCCATCCGCCCATCCGGGCCGCGGCCGAGGCTGATGTGGCCGGTTCCGGCGATGGTGATGATTCCGGCGCGGCCGCCGCAGGCGCCGGCCAGGGCAATGGCCGCGTCGGTGGTCACCAACAGGTCCTCCGCGTCGAGGAACTCGCGCAGGATGCCCTCCTTGTCCGCCGGTCCACCGCTGAACCCCAGGCAGGCGGCCCGGAACGCGGGCAGCGAGTCCGTGGCGAGGCCGGCCGCCGCCACCGCCGCGCGCACGCAGCCACCGATCACGCGGATGAACTTCTCCCGCCCCTCGGCCGCCGACTTGACATGGTTGCAGGGCCCGTCCGCCCCGCGGCCCAGCACGCGACCGGTCTCATCTGCGATCAGCGCCGTTGTGCTCGATTGCCCACCGTCCACTCCCAGAAACAGCATCAGTTCTCCTGGCGCCTTCGCGCGTCGTACTCGGCCTTCGGCAGCAGCCGGTAGAGCCGCCAATCGGCAATGGAGGCGATCTCCTCCAAGCCCCATACGTTCCGGTTGATTTCCACGTCCTCGAATCCGTAATCGGACTCGGCGATGGCCATGTAGTGGATATTCCGGCGCAGCAGCTCCTCGATGGCGGCCCTCCGCAAGCCTCGTTGTCCGGTCATCTCCTGCTTCGTTACCTCGGTTGGCAACCGCCGCCAGGCGCCCTCGCTGAACGCCTCGACATGAAATGTCTCCCACGGTTGGTCGGGCGAAAGCTGCAGGAGGAGGTTATCCAACTCCTCCGTCCGGCCGAAGTCGATTTCCAGATACATGCCGCTGTATCTTCCCTGGTCCGTCAGCCAGCGGGTCACGTAGGAGTTGTCGAACGCTTTCCCAATATCGTAGCCCGTCGGCTCGGCGCGCAGACGCCAGTGGGAGGACCGCGGCACCTCCCGTTCGCCGGAACGCACGCGCACCTCCGCCACGGACCACTGCCCGCCGGGGGCGTCGCGATTCTGCACGACGCGGACGGCCTCATAGCGGCCCGCGGGCAGCGCCAGCTTGACGTGGCGCGTTGCCTGGCGGCCATAATCGAGCGCTGTCAGAAAGATGTCCCGCAGCCCGTTCCCCTCGGCCGACTGGAATCCGACGAGGTATTCGCGCGAGGTATAGGCCTCCGGAATCTGGGTGAAGCCGAGCACGCGCCGGCCCGCGGGCACTAACTCTTCGATCTTCCGCGTAATGCCGTAGGCACCTACCAGCGACTGGATGTAATTCTCCTCGCTCCGCAGCCGCAGCGCCTCCTTCCATGTTACTTTCACAAGCCGCCAGGTCCACGGATTGGCATAGGCTGGAATCACCGGTGGCCAGCTCAATACGGCGTGGATGGACAGCACCCCAGCCAGTACCCAGCGGGAGGGCACCACCGACGCCATGGCCAGCGCCACCAGCGGCGCGGCCGGGATCAGGAATCGAGTGCCGATGTTGGAAGGGTAAGTGGCGAGCGCGAAGGCGGCCGCCAGCAACAACCGCCGCCCCTCCGGGCTGCGGACCGCCAGCAGTGCCAGCGGGGCGAGCAGAAACACAGGTCCCAGGATGCCGTTCAGTTTCTCTCCCCATACCGTAACTTCCCACGGGATCTCCCGCCAACTCTGCAGCGAATACGTCGCCATGTGGCGCCGGTAATCGAGCTCAAACCAGTACTGTACGAAGGCGTTCGGAAACCAGCGATTGAAGAACGGAGCCAGCGGGTTGTGATACCACAGGGCGTTCCGGACCAGCCACGGCAGGACGAAGACGGACGCCGTCAGGGCGGTGGTCAACAGCGGCCGCCACGCGGCGCGGCGATAGATCCACAGCATCCAGAGCGCGGCCAGCAGCAGGGCGGGGAAGAGGGTGTACTTGATGGCGAAGGCGAACCCGCCGATAACACCCGCCATCACCCAAAGGCCCCGCTCTCCCGGCAGGTCCTCCATGCGCCGCAGCACCAGAAACAGGGCGAATACGACGCATGCCGCAGCCACGTCATTATAGGCGCTGATGCCGTCAAGGCCAATGACCGGCGACAGGTACACCAGGAGTGCCGCGCTGACGCCGGCCGCTGGCATCGCGTAACGGCGGCCGTAGCAGATCAGCAGCCACGGCAGCGCCAGCAAATAGGCGAAGTGCATCATCGCCGCCGCGCTGTGGCGCCCGATGGCGTACGCCGCCAGGAATAACATCTCCATGCCCTGCGACAGCCCCGCGTACAGGTTCGTTGTAACGGGCACCAGCGCCCGCTCGCGGTAATACTTCGCCACTAATCCCAGATGATAGGCCGACCCATCGGGACTCGCCTCCGGCGCAATGGCGTTCGTTAGATACAGCAGCGTAAATGGAGCGGCCATCCATAGCACCCGCCGCCAGAATAGCGGCAACTCCGCCAGCCTTTCTTCGGGAAGGCGCAGCGCGCCGGTCCGCCATGCGGCAATCAGCAGTAGCAGGGGCAGCACCACAAACACTGGCCGGTAGAGAAGATGTGCAATGCCCAGGAAAAACACCCCCATGGCGTAGACCGAGGCGCCGGCGACGAACCGCAGCGCCACCGCTTCCTGCCGCGTCCATACCTGGGCCAGCCGTGCCAGTAACAGCGCACCCGCCGCATAACATCCCGTCAACGTTAAACCCCAGCCGAGTAATATGTAGACGACAGCCTTCATTTACTTCGCCGCTTCCAGCCCGATCTCGGTTAGTACCACGCTCAGCCTGGCTCCGTCCTCTTTTGCGATATAGACCGGGCTGATCTCCATGCGGATAAGATTCGGCTGATCCGTGCGCAGCCATTCGGCCGGCACCGGCTTCTGATACTCCAACTGGCCCGCCTTGCGATAAACAACCGTATCCAGCAACTGGCCGTTGACCAGATAGCGGACGGTAATCGGCAACAGGGGGGAGTGGCTCTGCTCGGGAAAGGCGAAGTTTGCCCGCAGCCGAAAGTTCCTTGTGTCCTCCAGGTGCACCTGGACGGTCGGGTTGTCCGATGCCCACCGCCAGATCTGGTCCGGCGCCGCACGCAGAAGGCCGCTGACGATCTGGTCCGCGCTCCGTGGATCGGCAAACCGCACCATGGAACCCGCCGCCTCCGGTTCGGGGCCATCGACCGCCGGACGCTGCTCGGGAACCGGATAGGAGTCCGGCGCCGGTACGCAACCCGCCATCAGCGCCAGCGCGGCGGCCAGCGCCCATCGCGTCATACCAGCTTATCCTCCGCGTAGCACAGCGCGGCCATCGGACAATCGCCGCATTTCGGCTTGCGCGCCGAGCAGATCTGCCGGCCGAAGTGAATCAACTGATGGGAGAACGAGATCCACCGCTCGCGGGGCAGTTGCGCGATCAGGTCGCGCTCCACCTTCACCGGATTGTCGTGCCGGGTCAGGTCCAGCCGCTTGGCTATGCGGCCCACGTGCGTGTCCACCACGACGCCGCTGGCGATGCCGAACGCCGTTCCCAGCACCACATTTGCCGTTTTGCGGGCCGCTCCCGGCACCGTCAGCAGGGACTCGATATCCCGCGGAATCTCACCGCCGAAGTCGTGAAGAATCGTCTGTGCAGCGCCCACCACGCTCTTCGCCTTGTTGTTGAAGAACCCGGTGGACCGGATATCGGCCGCCAGTACCTCCGGTTTCACTGCCGCGAAGTCCTGAATTGTCGGATACTTGCGGAATAGGCCCGGCGTAACCATGTTCACCCGCTCATCGGTGCACTGCGCCGACAGGATCGTTGCCACCAGCAGTTCCCACGGATTCGAATGGTGCAGCGCGCAGGTCACGTCCGGGTACAACTCATCCAGAATGCCCAGAATCTGCTCTCGCCGGGCCTGTTTTTCCGCCTTTGTCCGGGGCCGTTTCATGAACTTTTCATGGTAGCATCGCGCCTGTTCCTTGCCCTCGCCGCCATCTTTCTCGGCTGGCTCGCCCTGCCCGGGGTCTTCGTCTTTGACGATCATTCCCTGTTTGTCGACCCCGCCGTCGTGCCTGCCGATGCCTGGCGCCAGTGGTTCCAACCCACCCAGACCCGGCCGCTCACTTATATCACCTTCTGGGCCGACTATCACCTGTGGGGCCGCCATCCGGCCGGATTCCGCTTCACCAATCTGGCCATTCACCTGATCGCCGCCGCCCTCGTCGGCCTCGTCGCCCGCCGCCTGGTTGCCGCCAGCGCTGCCGCAGCAGCCGCGCTGCTGTTTGCGCTCCATCCCCTCGGTCACGAACCGCTGCTGTATGTCTTCGCCCGATCCTCCAGCCTCGCGGCGGTGTTCGCGCTGCTGGCCCTGTGGTGCTGGCTCGCGGGCCGGCCCTGGTCCGCCGCCGCCGCGTTCGGCGTCTCCCTGCTTGCCAAAGAGGAGTGGGTGGCGCTGCCAGTAGCCCTCCTGCTGGTTGACTTCGCCCGCCGCCAGTGGCCGCACTGGCCCGCAATCGGCGCCATGTTCGC
>CAZWDD010000273.1:5743-7644 GCA_964632345.1 uncultured Solibacteraceae bacterium
GCGTACCTCCCGCTTGCCGCGATTGCCGTCGCCGCGGCGCTGGTCCTCCGCTCACGCCCGCGCTGGGTGGTCCCGATGCTGGCCGCCGCGCTGGCGTTCGTTGCCGGCCTCCGGCGGGAGACGTGGCAGAGCGAAGAGGCGCTGTGGAGAGAGTCGCTGCAGCTGGCCCCGGCCAAGCTCCGCCCGCATCTGCAGTTGGCCCGCCTCGTCCCGCCGGCAGAGGCGATCCCGCTGCTCGAATCGGCCAAACAATTAGCGCCGCTGTCACCCGAGGTGGCATCCGAACAGGGGAGAGTGTGGTTGGAGTCCGGCAACGCCGCTCAGGCGCTCGCCTCCTTCGGCCGGGCCCTTGCCCTTGCCCCGCAAGAGCCGCGTCACCTGCAGAACCGCGGTGTCGCGCTGCTCCTCCTCGGCCAGCAGGAGGCAGCCCGTGCCGATTTCGAACGAGCCCTTCAACGCGACCCCTGTCTCCGCCCCGCGCGCGAGAACCTTCTCCGGCTCGGCCTCCAACCGCCTCCGCCCCCAACGCCATGTCCCACTACCAACTCCGCTGCGAAATGATCGTTCCCAAGCCCATCGGCGAAGTGTTCCAGATGTTCGAGAACCCCTATAATCTGGCGATCATCACCCCGCCCTGGCTCCACTTTCTGGTGACCTCCAAGGAAAAAGTGCAGATGCGGCTGGGCGCCGAGATCGACTATCGCTTCACATGGCTGGGCCTGCCCATGCACTGGCGCACCCGCATCACGGCCTATCAGCCGCCGGCGAAATTCGTCGACGAGGCGCTGCGCAGTCCCTACGTTTTCTGGCGGCATCTCCACACGTTTGAAGCCGTCGAGGGCGGAACCCTGGTCCGCGACACCGTGGACTACAAGCTACCGCTCGGTCCGCTTGGCCGCCTGGCGCACTGGCTCGCCGTCCGGCGTAACCTCATCACGATCTTCACTTACCGGCAGAAGACTCTGAATGAACACTGGGGCGGCGGCGCCACCATCACCTGGCCTACGGTGCATCGGATGCAATCACAACCTTCGCTTCCAGGAACTGCCAATCCGGAAGATCGATTGCGCTCATCTGCGTCTTCGTCCTAGCCGTCACCTCGGTGGATGCGAACGGCCCCAGTTTCTTCAATTTCACAGGGAAAACAGCCACTTCCTTCGTCGTCCCCTTCGCCATCAGCACCACGTCCATGTTGAGGGAGGCGATATCGGCCGCACTGTGGTTCACCACCACGGCCTGCACTTCTGCCTGGCCCGGCTTCGGCGTGCGCAACCGGATGCCGGTCACTTCCAACTGCTTGGCCAGCGGATGCGGCTTGGCCGCCGTGACCGATTCCAGCGCCGGTTTTTCCTCGGCCGCTTTCATCGCCCGCTCCTCCCGAGTCAAATACCAGTAGGCGCCGCCGAGCAGAACCACGGCCACGCCGACCGTCACCAGAATGTCCCGCAGGGTGGTGGACTTCGGCTCGGGCGGAGGCATGTAGCCAATTGAAGGGGCGCCATGATAGTGCGCCGCTTGTGGGGGAAACGCCGCCTGCGGAACCGGCGCGACGGGTTGCGGGGCGGGCGCCGGGGCGACCTGCGCTTGCGGGGCAACCTGCTGGGGGGCCACGGGCGCCTGCGGAGCAGCCACGGGCGCCTGCGGAGCAGCCACTGGCGCCTGCGGAGGGGAGTACGCCTCCGGTTGGGGCACGGCCGGCGTAGCGGCGGCCGCGGCGCGCGCCGCCTCGGCGCACCGCGGGCATGCATCCATCGACGGAGGTACTTCGCCGCCACACTTCTCGCAGATCCAGGTGAACATGGTCCCTCTCTGTATCAGCTTACTAGAGCGGCGCCGTTCCTACAGCATATCCTTCACTCGCCGTCGCGCGTAGATTCCAGGAACGTCCGCAGCCGGTGGCT
>CAZWDD010000274.1:0-7636 GCA_964632345.1 uncultured Solibacteraceae bacterium
TGACGGGGCGTCCGGTGATGACGCTGGCGGCGGCGGCCGCGGCGGTGGCGGTGGTGTGGGTGGTGCGCGCGCCGGGCCCCGCGCCGGCGCCGGTGGTGGAGACGGCAGAGATCGAAAAGGCCGAGCGGGCGTTGGAGGATATCGACATGCTGCGGGAGTTTCAGGCGGCCGACGAGAAGCAGGACGTACTGTGATGCGGCTGCTGGCAATCGTGTTGTTGGCGGCGGCGCTGCCGCTGGCGGGACAGCCGGGGCGGAAGGGCGGGCCGCCGGCGGAGGCCGTGGAACGATTCGCGGCGATGACGCCGGAGGAGCGGAGGGAGGCGCTGCGCCGGCTGCCGCCGCGGCGGCGGGAGATGATGGAGCGGCGGCTGGAGCAGTGGCAGCGGATGAGCCCGGAGCAGCGGCAGCGGCTGGGCGGGGCGTACGCGCGTTTCCAGGAGATGAGCCCGGAGAAGCAGGAAGAGGTACGGCAGTTGTTCCGGCGATTCAGCGACACGTTCGCGCCGGCGCGGCGGCAGACGGCGATGATGGCCATCCGCCGGCTGCGGCGCGCGGGTCCGGGCGAGCGGCAGGAGATTCTGGCCTCGCGGCGATTTCATGATCTGTTCACGGAGTCCGAGCGGCGGCTGATTGAGCAGATGGCGATTGAGTTGCCGGAGGAACGGTAGGAGGGGTCACGGGCGGGCGGTGAGGCGGCGGTAGAGCCAGCCGCGGGCGACGCGGATTTTGCGATCGACGCTTGAAGGGGAGGTGGAGAACAACTCCGCCGTTTCCTCCACGCTGCAGCCGAGCAGGTAGCGGGTTTCGAACATCGCGGCCTGCTCCTCGTCGAGGGCGGCGAGTTCGCCCAGTGCGCGGTCGAGGTCGAGCATCTCGGGACCAGCGGCGTTAAACCAGCCCAGATCCTCGTGCAGGGGGACAACGCGGACCGAGTGGCCGCGTTTTTCGGTCTGAACGCCACGGGCATGGTCAATGAGTGCGGTCCGCATGATGCGGGCGCACGCGTTGTAGAAGTGCAGGCGGCTGGCAAAGCGGGCGTCGCGATTGGCCGCGAGCTTCAGGAAGAGCTCACTGACGAGGGCGGTGGCCTGCCAGGTATGCCCCGGCCGCTCGCCGCGGAAAAAAGCGCCGGCGAGTTCCCGCAGCCTGGGATAGACGGCGGGGGCAATGCGGTCCAACGCACGGGCGTCACCCGCCGCCCACTGTTCGAGTGCCGCCGTAATATCGCCGGTTTCCATGCCGTTTCCGGCAAGTCTAGCATGGCGCGGTTGACGCGATCCGGGCGCCGATCTCGCATTCAACTGTGCCATATTGGCGAGAAACGCAATGCGAATCGACCCGTACTGGAAACGCATCCAGGAACTGATTGAATCGGCCGAGGCGATGCCGGCCGGCGCGCGAGCGGAGTGGCTGGCAGCGCAGGAACCGGACGAGGGAGTACGGGCCGAGGTGCTGGAACTGATGGAGGCGATGGCGGAGGAGGCGGGCGCGGGACGGCTGCGCGCGACGGAGGCGCCGGCGGCACCAGCCGAAATTGGGCCTTACCGCATCCTGGGGCGGGTCGGCGCCGGGGGCCGCGGAGTGGTGTACGCGGCGGAGCGGGACGTGGCGGGAGGCACCCAGGCGGTGGCGTTGAAGGTACTGCCGGACCATTTGATCGCGCCTGGCGATCTCGACCGATTTCAGCGCGAGCAACGGATTCTGGCGGGCCTGCACCATCCGGCGATCTGCCGGTTTCTGGACGCCGGTTGGGAGGCGGACGGGCGGCCGTACCTGGTGCTGGAGTGGATTGACGGCGCGGCGGTGGATCTCTACTGCGAGCGGGAGGGATTGGGGGAAGCGGAACGAATCCGGCTGATGGCGGTGGTGCTCGATGCGGTGCAGGCGGCGCATCAGTGCCTGGTGGTGCATCTGGATCTGAAGCCGTCGAACATACTGATCGATCGTCACGGAAACCCGCGGCTGATCGACTTCGGCACGGCGAAGCTGCTGGCCGAGGACGCGGCTTCGACCTCGACGCGGCAATTGACCCCGCGCTATGCGAGCCCGGAGCAGTTGCGGGGCGAACCGGTGTCGACGGCATCCGACATCTACTCGGCGGCGCTGACTTTATACGAACTGGTGGCGGGGCCGGGTGTGGCGCGATTGCGGTCCTCGCTGGCGGCACTGGCCGAACGGGCAACGGGAGCGGGGGTAGAGGTGGCGCTGGCGGGGCGGCCGGACCTGGAGGCGGTGCTGGGGAAAGCGCTGGAGGCGGACCCGCGGCGGCGCTACCGGACGGCGGCCGAGTTCGCCGACGATCTGCGAGCGTACCTGGAGGGGCGTCCGGTGACGGCCCGGCGGCCGACGGCAGCCTACCGGTTCTCTCGGTTCGTGCGGCGCCATCGCGGGGCAGCGGCGACTGTGGCACTGCTGGTCGCGGCGCTGGCCGGAGTAGGCGGCTTTGCGGCGGCCGAACAGCGGAGGCGAACAGAGGAGACACGGCGGGCGGCGGAGACGGGACGATTTCTGCTGTGGATGATTGAGTCCTCGGCGACACCACATGCGGGGAAAGCGCAGGTGACGATGCTGGATATGGCGCAGCGGGCACACCAGCGGATTGAGGAGGGTTGGGGACCGCCGGACGACGTTGCGGCGCAGGTGCAGGCGAGCCTGGCGTATGTGGCGAGGGAGTCCGGACGGGAGGACGTGGGAGAGCCAATGGCGCGCGCGGCGCTGGCGCGTGCGGAGCGGAGCGGCGTGGCTGAGGCGCGCATCGGAGCGCGGCAGACGCTGGCGGAGATCGTGATCCGCCGCGGGCGGTGTCCGGAAGCCACGGCGCTGTATGGCGAAGCGGATGCGTTGCTGGCCGGGGCGCGGCTGCGGGATCAACCGGCCGCGGTCTATCTGGGCGCGCGCGGAGCGGCGCGACTGCGGTGCGAGGCGGATCCGGAGGGAGCGCGACCCATTCTGAACGAGGGGCTGCGCCGGGGAGCGGGGGCAACGGCAGTGGTGCGCGCGTCTATTCAATTGACCCGCGCGATGGCGCTGGCGCGGCTGCGGCGATTCGACAGCGCGCGAAGCGCCATCGCGGCGGGCCTGCGGGAGGCGGCCTCGCATCCGGACGGGCGTTACCTGGAGATCGCGCTGCTGCGCACCGGCGCGCAGGTGGAGACGGCGGCCGGCGCGCCAGGCAAGGCGGTGGAACTGCTGCGGCAGGTGGGGGCGCGGGCTGCGGGAGTGGTGAGCGTTTTCGAGGAACTGCGGCTGGGAGGGCTACTGGCAGGCGCGATGGCGGAGGCAGGCGACGTGGCGGGCGCGGGCCGGCAACTGGAGGCTTCGCTGCGCGAGACGCGGCGCCGGCGGACGGAGGTGGGGCCTTCGTACTGGATGCTGATCGCCGATGCCGCCGAGGTGCAGGGGCGGCGGCGCAGGTGCGAAGAAATGCGCATCCTTTACAGCGAAGTGGAGGAACTGACCGGCGGCAAGATGCCGCGCGACTGGCGGGCGAACCGCCTCTACTTCGAGGCCGAATGCGCGGCCGGCGCCGGGCAGGCGCGACTGGCGGCGGAGGCGCTACGGGCATACGGCGCCCTGCTGCCGCCGGAATCGAAGCGCGGGCGCCGCCTGCGGGAACTGGCGAAGGAGTAAACCGGCCGGGCGCCGCCCGCGTGGGTAGGCGCCCAGCCGTTGGGGGCAAACGTCAGGGAATGCGCCAGACGCCGAGGGAACGCCACCCAGCCGTAACGCCCTGCGACGACTGCGCCGCCCCCCACATGCCACGAGGGCCGGCGAAGGGCGCCTTCATGGCGACGTTCAAACGCAGCGTCAAGCGGTTGCCGGCCACCGTCGCCGACGACCCCTCGGACGCGATGCGGCACTGGCTGTTTTCCAGCGTGCCGCCGCCGGTGAGCGCCATGGACGACGCAGCGGCGCCATCGCCGTTGTCCGGAACCAGGTAGAGCGTGTCACTTGGGCGGTAGTAGGCGACGTAGCAGGCCTGGCGGCCGTCCACGGCCGAATTGATCAGAAGCCAGGTGGTCTGGATGTTCGTAGCGGAAGCGCTGTGCTCATAGGTGGCGGTCACCATGTCGGCCGCGGTGTTTCCGGCATCGGGCGTTACCGACTGCGCACGCGGATAGCTGATCACCGGCTCCGGGCCGGCGTCGAGCGAACTGGCCAGCGACCAGCCGGAGTTCTCCTCCGTCACCGAACGGGCGGCCAGATAGATGTTCCTCGCCCCGCGGAAGAGTCCGGTGAAGTTTGGCCGGAAGGTAAGCGTCAATGAATTGCCTTGCTCCAGCACGGAGATATCAGAGGCATTGATGGTGCACTGGCTGTTGCTGGCGCTACCGGCGCCGCCAGGCGAGAGGCCGGGACTGAGGCCGGAAGCCGGCCCGCTATCGTTCACCAGGTAGAGCACATTCAGCGGGCGGGAGTAGGCGACGTAGCAGGCGCGATTGCCATCGAGGGCGGTATTGATGAGCGCGTTGACGACACCGAGTTGGGCCGGGCCGCCCGGATGCGTAAAGGTGAAGGCCACCGTTGGACTGGCGCCGGTATAGCGGACCGGCACCGTCTCCTGGGACCCGAGCACGGGCGTGGCCGGTCCGGGAATGCGGTAGACCGTGTTGTTGTTCACCCAGCTGCTGAAGTAGACATTGCCCGCTTTGTCGACGGTGATGCCGCGGCCGCGTTCGCCGGGAATCGAGACGAGCCCCTGCAACTGGTTCAGAACCGGGTCGACGCGCGTCACGTAAGTGTACTGTATGAAATTGGCGAAGTAGCGTCCGGTGAGATAGAGCTTGCCCGACGGCTCCAGGGCAATGTCGTTGACCTCGCAGAACAACGCGCCGATCGCGGCGGAGGAGGTGGGATTCCCGTCGCAGAGCGCGTTCGGATCCAGTACGCCGGCCACCGTCTGCAGAGTGCCGTCAGCGGCGATGGTTCGGATGGCGCGTCCGCCGGGCCCGTCGGTGAAATAGACTTTGCCGCCCGGGGTAACCGCAATGCCATAGGGATTGACGATGCGGGCTTGCAGGGCCGGTGTACCGTCGGGGGAAGAGACGTTCCCGCCGGCGGGAAGCACCGCGCCTCCACCGGCAATGGTGGTGACGATTCCGTTGGGACTCAGCCGGCGCACCAGAAAGCGCTCGAAATCGGTGAAGTAGATATTGTTGTCGCGGTCCACCGCCAGCCGGCCGATGCGGCCGGAGGACAGAGAGGCTCCAGGGCCGTCACCGGTACCGGAGCCGCCGCCGACCAGCACCGTTACCGAACCGTTTTCATTGATGCGGATGATGCGTCGTGCATTGCTGTCGCCCACCAGCATTCGCCCCGCCGTGTCGAAGGCGAGCGCGTTGACATAAAAGAACTCGGAACCGCCGGCGACGGTGGTGATGCGGCCCGAGGAGTCGACACGCCGAACGAATCCGCCGCCGGCGCCGACTACCGGTTGCCCGATATACAGGTTGCCGAAGCGGTCTGTCGTAATGCCCTCCACGGTCCAGAGGACTGCGGCGGCAGCGGGGCCTCCATCTCCGGTGAGCGAACCGGGATTGCCGCCGGCAACGCGGGTGTAGGCCGCCTGTCCGGAGGCGGCGCAGGCGAGGGCGAATAGCAATAGGATTGGCTTCATGCCCGGTTATTGCGACTTCCGGGCGCGAAGCACGTCAGCGGATGCTGATGAAAAGCTGCTGGCCGATGGCCTGGCCTCCCTGCGTGACGACGAGCGGTTGATCGCCGCTGGCGGCATTCGCCGGGACGGTGAAGTTGAACTGGTAGAGGCCAACGAAGGGCGCGGCGAGGCCCTGGTAGGCAATGGGCACCTCGATGCCGCCAATGCGAATGCTAACCGGGTTGGTGAGCGAGGTGAGCCCCTCGGCGCGACGGCCGGCGAGCGATGGCGAATTGGGCGTCACCGCGCCGAAACCGACGCCGTAAAGGATGATGGTTTCGCCCTTTTCGGCGGGGGCAGGGGCGATGCCGGGGAGAGCACCGTTGCTGACGAATGATCCGTCGGCATGCAGGGCGGCGACGTACTGGCGGTCACCGAACTTGAATGACGGCGGGGCAAGCAGGCCTCCGGCGAACTCGCGGATGGTGATGGTGCCAGCATCGCTGGCCAACCCCTTGCGCGTGACGACGACGGGAATCGCCACGCCCGTGGGAATGCCTTCGGGCACCTGCACGTTCACCTGGCTGGGGCTGACGAAGTTGACGAAAGCAGGGACGCCATTCACCGTAACCGAAACCTCATCCAGAGTTGTCGGCGCGGCCTTGTCGTCATTGGTAAAGGCCCCCGTCCAGTCCCGCGTCGTATCGGCCAGATTGTTGCCGTAGATCTCGATATAAGATCCCGCCGCGGCAGTCGCGGCGCCGCCGAATGCGGACGCGCTGACGATGCCGTTGGCGCTGATGATGGGGTTCGATTCAAGCAAGGTCATCGACTCGATGACCATGATGTTCGACGCCGTCACGCTGCCGCCGCGCCAGTTGAAGAGGGGAATCTCATCGAAGGGAGGATTAAAGAGCCCGGTGACGACCGGCTGCGCGGCAATGCGGTCGATGACGGCCTGGCTGGCCGCATCCGCCACGCGCGCAAATACGGTGAAGCCGCCGTTCTGCGTATCCAGATTGGCCGAGTTATCTCCAAGGTTGAAGAAGAACTGGTTGGTGGCGCTGTTGGGATTGTTACCCAGCTTGGCCATGGCGATGGTGCCGCGGGTATTGGAGAGGCGGTACTCGTTGCGCACGGGCGGGTCCGCCGGGATCTCATCGAAGCTGTTCCCGTTCAGGCGATAGCCGCCGGTCTGCAGCACGAAGCCGGCCACCAGCCGGTGAAAGATCGCATTGTTGTAGGCGCCGCGGTTCATGTACCGCAGGAAATTCTCGACGGTCGCCGGCGCCGATTCGGGCAGTAACTGCACGTCGACATTCCCGGTGTTACTGCCGAACTTCATCCGCATGCGCACGGTCTGGGCGGGAAGGGCCATGGCCACCAGCAGTAGCAATCCCGAGAAGCGAGTCCACATCATTCGTTCAGTGTAACGTGCCGCCCGCGGACTGCGTACAATCGGGAACGATGCAGATGTATCGCGCCATCGCGCTGGGAGCGGTGTTCGTCCTGCTGGCGGCCGGGCAGCCGGGGCGGCCGGAACGGCGCTGGGCGATGTATGAGCGCGAGATGCAGGACCCGGCCGACGACCCGCCGGACGCCTGGGAGGAGACCGAGTTCGCCTTCGCGCGCCTTCGCTACCGCTCGGACCGCGACCGCGGCGGCTTCCGCTTCCGCATGCGCTCGCGCTGGGGCATCGACGCCAACAAAAGTGACCGCCAGTTCCTGGCCGGCCTGCGGCGGCTGACGCGCGTCCACGCCCGGAGCGTCGAGCAGATTGTCGACATCGATAGCGACGAAATTTACAACTGGCCATTCCTCTACGCCGTCGGCATCGGCGATTGGAAACTCACCCCCGCCCAGGCCCAGCGCATGCGGCAGTTCTTCGACCGCGGCGGATTCTTCGTCGTCGACGACTTCCACAACGAATACGAATGGGCCAGTTTCATGGCCGGCATGCACCAGATCTACCCCGGCTGCCAGGCCGTGGAGCTGCGCGACGCCGATGCGATCTTCCACACCGTCTTCGACCTCGACG
>CAZWDD010000275.1:0-7598 GCA_964632345.1 uncultured Solibacteraceae bacterium
TACCGTCAGCCCGCTCTGGCTTCGCTACTTCCGCTACGGCCCCGCCGAATGGCTCTGGCGTTCGCTTACCTACTGGCAGCGCCAGCCGATGCGCCTCGCAGCGCCCTGATATCATGAAGCCATCCTTATGATTCGTAACTCTGCGATTACTCTCCGCGGGAACCCGAAGAACGTCATCGGCCCGGAACTCAAGTCCGGCGACACCGCCCCCGATTTTGAAGTCGTCGATACCACCCTGAAGACCGTCACCCTCGCCGACACCGGTAACGGCGTCCGCATCTTCAGCGTCGTTCCCTCCCTCGATACCCCGGTCTGTGACATGCAGACCAAGCGCTTCAACGAGGAAGCCGCCGCGCTCCCCAACGTGAAGATCTTCACCCTGTCCATGGACCTCCCCTTCGCCATGAAGCGCTGGTGCGGCGCCATGGGCGTCGACAATCTCGTCATGCTCTCCGATCACCGCACCGGCTCCTTCGGCGCCGCCTACGGCACCCTGATCGAAGATCTCCGCATCCATGCCCGCGCCATCTTTGTCGTCGACGGCAACAACGTCATCCGCCACGCCGAGTACGTAGGCGAAGTCGGAAATCACCCCGATTACGACGCTGCCTTGTCCGCCGCTCGCGCGCTCAGCGCCTGATCCGGAGCCTCTCGCCATGAACTCCCGCCGGGACCTGTTTCAGATCGGCGCCGCCCTTGCCGTCGGCGGCACCGTCGAAGCACAGGAGCACAACCACGCGGACAAGTCCTCCGCGCCCGCCCCCCGCGTCGCTCGCTTCTTCAAGCCGGCGGAGATCGAACTCCTCGCGGCGCTGGTCGACCGGATCATCCCCCGTTCCGACACCCCCGGCGCCGCCGACGCCAATGTCCACTTCTTCATCGATTGGCAATGCCACACCAACGCCAGCCGCGGCGCCCAGCTCCGTAAGGATCTCAAGTGGATCCGCAAGCAGAACTTCCTCCGCGGGGATCAGGTCGCCCTCCTCACCGCCTGGAGCAAATCCGCCGGCGAACCCCGCCGCATCTTTCAGACCATCAAGGAACTCACCGTCGACGGCTACTACGGCACCCGCGAAGGCCTTCAGATGGAACTCGGCTGGAACGCCAATACCTTCGTGCGTGAGTTCAAAGGTTGCACGCACCCGGAGCACGCCTGAACATGTATACCCAATCGGCCCCCGAAGTCCACGACGTCATCGTCATCGGCTCCGGCGCCGCCGGCGGCATCTCGGCCTGGAACCTCGCCGTCAACCATGGCGTTAAGGTGCTCATGCTCGACGCCGGCACCCGTTTCAAGCGCGAGGAGTTCTGGACCCACGTCAAGCCCTGGCAGTGGCGCGAGCGCATCGAAAAAGGCCTCACGCCCCCCAAAATCCAGCTCGACAACGCCGAACAGCCCTACCTCTCCAAGGCGCCCAACCGCTTCGACCTCATCCGCGTCTGGGGCCGCGGCGGCAAGACCAATATCTGGGGCCGCGTCGCCCTCCGCTACTCCGATCTCGATTTCGAGGGCCCCGCCCGCGACGGCTGGGAGATCCCCTGGCCCATCCGCTACAAGGACATCGCCCCCTACTACGACAAGGTGGAACAGACCATCGGCGTCTGCGGCGGCGATGACGACACCGATTCCCTCCCAGGCTCCCGCTTCCATCAGCCCCCACCCGCCATGCGCTGCGGCGAACGCTTCATGAAGCGCGCCGCCGAATCCCTCGGCATCAAGGTCGTCAGCCAGCGCAAGGCCGTCAACACCAAACCCACCAACGGCCACAACCCCTGTCACTACTGCGGCGCCTGCGGCCGCGGCTGCGACGTCTCGGCCTTCTTCAATTCCACTGACTATCTTCTCGACCCCGCCGAAAAAACCGGCCGGTTGAAAATCATCGACAACGCCGTCGTCGCGCACATTCTACCCGGTGAAAATGGCCTCGCCAAAGGCGTCCGCTACTTTGACCGCTTCACCGGCGCCGAACGCGTCGTCTTCGGCAAGCGCATCATCCTGGGCGCCAGTTGCGTCGATTCCACCCGCATCCTGCTCAACTCGAAGATCGGCAACTCCTCCGGCGTCATCGGAAACTATCTCTGTGAACAGGTCCGCTTCCACATGTTCGGTTTCGTCCCTGAACTCATGGGCACCAAAGCCTTGAATGACGATGGACTCGGCGGCGAACACATCTACCTGCCCCGCTACAACGCCCGCGACGGCCGCAAGCGCGACTACCTCCGCGGCTTCGGCTCCCAGTTCTGGAACACCGGCGCACAGGCCGGCGTCGGCAACTGGGCCAAGCAGATCGAGGGCTTCGGCCTCGAGTACAAGAAGGCGATCAAGCGCCGCTATCCCGCCCTCGTCGCCATGCATCCCTACGGCGAGGTGCTTCCCTACAAGCACAACCGCGTCTCGGTGGACGGCACGCCCAAGGACCGCTACGGCATCCCCGTCGCGCGCATCGCATACTCCATCGGCGATAACGAGCGGAAGATGCTCAGCGAGATGTACGACATGGCCGAAAGCGTCTTCCGCCAGATGAAAGCCGAAATGGTGCCATTCGAACGCGGCGCCATTGACCCCTTCGGCAGCGCCATTCACGAGCACGGCACCTGCCGCATGGGCGACGACCCGAAACGCAGCGCCCTCAACGGCTTCAATCAGATGCACGACGTTAAAAACGTCTTCGTCGTCGACGGATCTTCCTTCACCACTGCATCCGAGAAGAACCCCACCCTCACCATCCTCGCCCTCGCCTGGCGAGCCACCGACTATCTGGCCGAACAGATGCGCACGGGCAGCCTCTAACTCACCCGATCAGCGCCGGGACCACCTCGCCGTGCACATCCGGCAGAGTAACGTCCCGGCCGCCAAATCGATACGTCAATCTCTTGTGGTCCAGACCCAGCAGCGCCATCACCGTGGCATGCAGGTCATGCACCGTCATGACGTTCTCCACCGCATGATTCCCCACCTCCTCAGTCGCCCCGTAGCACAGCCCGGCTTTCGCCCCGCCCCCGGCCATCCAGATCGTGAAGCCGAACGGATGGTGGTCCCGCCCGTCGCCGTTGCCCGTATCGGGGGTGCGCCCGAATTCGCCCGCCCACAAAATCAGCGTTTCCTGCAGCAATCCACGGGACCGCAGGTCCTTGATCAACGCCGTAACTGCCTGGTCCGTCACCAGCGCATTCGTCTGGTGCCCCTCGCGTAACTTGTCGTGCTGATCCCACGTTCCGTTGTTACCACCGTATAGGTTCGGAGGAGTGATTTCGACAAACCGCACGCCGGACTCAATCAGCCGCCGCGCGCGCAGACACTGCAGCCCGTACGCCCGCTGGTGCTCGTTCGCGCTATCGAGTCCATACAACTCCTTCGTCGCGGCAGACTCCTTCTCCAGGTCCAACACGTCCGGCGCAAGCGCCTGCATCCGGTAGGCCATCTCAAAATTCCGGATGGCCGCCTCCACCGCGGCGTCTCCTCCGGATCGTTCCAGAAATGCCCCGTCCTGCGCCGCCAGCGCCGCCATCTGCGCCCGCTGCACGGCGTCCTCCGCCGCGGGCGTAATGTTGGCGATCGGAACGCCGGCAGCCCGCACCGGCATCGCCTGATGCGTCGCCGGTAGAAACCCATTGGAGAAGTTTTCCAGCCCGCCAGGAGGATTGTCGCCATGGTTCAACAACAGGTAACCCGGCAGGTTCCGGTTCTCGCTGCCGAGCCCGTAAGTAATCCACGATCCCAGGCTCGGAAATCCCCCGAAGTTGCGTCCCGTATGCAGGAAGATATTCGCCCGCGCGTGCAGCGGAAACTCGCTCTTCATGCTGCGCACCACGCACAACTCATCGGCCACCGTGGCAATGTGTGGAAACAGCTCACTCACCGTCAGCCCGCTCTGCCCGTGCTGTCTGAACTTCCACGGCGAACCCAGCCACTTCCGCTTCGGCCCGGCGACGTAGCTTTCCAGTTTCGCCGGTTGCCCGTCCAGCTCCGCCAGCTTTGGCTTCGGGTCAAAGCTGTCCATATGCGACACGCCCCCCGGCATGAAGCAGAAAATGACATTCCTGGCCTTCGCCGGAATGCGCGCCTGCGGCTGCGCGGCCAGCGCGCGCCAGGCCAGATACGGAAATCCGGTGGAAGCGAGTTGGAGCAGCCGGCGGCGGTTCATGGCAGGTAGAGGAACTCTTTGCTGTTAAACAGTGTATGCGCAACACGCTGCCACAGGGTGACGCTTTCCAGGTCCGGCCCACCCAGGGTTCCCATCAGCTCCCGGTATCGCGCCAACTCCGCCGCCACCGGTTCTCGCCCCAGCGCGCGCAGAAACATCGCTGTCAACCGCGCATCCACGGTGTCGTCCCGCCGCCGGACCAGCGCCTCCGCCCACGCCCGCGCCTGCTGGTGAACGAACGGATCGTTCCACATCGCCAGCGCCTGCGATGGCACATTGGTCATGTCCCGATTGCCGCGTGTCTGCAGCGGCGCCGGAAAGTCGAATGTCTCCAGAAACCGGGGGCCCTCCATGCGCGTGATCTTCAGATAGATGCTCCGGCGCCCGTTCCCATCGAGCGGCCCTTGAAACAGACGCCGGTGCTCGGTCGGCTCCTGCCGGTGCGGCGCAATACTCTCGCCAAACAGTGTCCGGTCCAGCCGCCCGGACGCCGCCAGCACCGCGTCCCGCACCGCCTCGGCCTCCAGCCGCCGCACCGGGTAGTGATGCAGATACCGGTTCTCCGGGTCAATCTCCCGCGCCTTCGGTTCCGCACGGCTCGCCTGCTGGAACGCCTCTGTCAGCAGCAGTTGCCGCAACAGCCACTTGGTGGACCATCCGTTCCGCATAAACTCGACGGCCAGCTGATCCAGCAGTTCCGGATGTGAAGGCGGGTCACTCAGCGTCCCGAAATTGTCCGTCGAGGCGACAATGCCGCGCCCGAACACGTGGTGCCAGACCCGGTTGACGTAAACCCGCGCCGTCAACGGATTCGCCGCATCCGCAATCGCCTCGGCCATCTCCCGCCGCCCGGACTGCCGCGTGTCCACCGTGCGCAACTTTTCTGGCAGCAGCGACAGAAAATGCCGCGGCGCCGGCCGTCCCGGATTCTGCGCCTGCCCGCTCTGCAGGATCGGGTAGTCCGCGCCCGCGTCCAGGTCGCCCATCCCGTGCGCCACCGCGGGTCCCGGCAGCCCCTTCTCCATCGTCCGGTACTCGTCCACCAGCCGCGTCAGATCCGGAGTCGCATCCCGCCGGTTCCGCAACAACCCGTTGTCCAGTGCCCAACTCAGCCACGCCGCATCCGCATCGGTCGCCTGCCCTAACCCCCATCGTTCGACGGCCGCCACCAGGAACTCCTCAATCCGGGCCTGGGTCGGCTCTTTGTCCAGATACCCCGCCAGGTGATCCAACGACGGCTTCGGCCCCGCATCGTCGTCATGCAGGTACGCCCGCGTCACCACGAACCACGACCGGCTCTGCCCCTCTTCCGGGTTCGGCTTGAACTTCCCGGGCCGTTCGGGCAGCCGCGGGTTGTCGGTCACCGTGTTGAGCTCCACATACGTCGGGAGCGGCTGATCGTTGCGCGTTGGAACCCGTTCCAGATGCAGCCGCGCGTTGCCGATCAACTTGTGATCCTCCCCGATCACGCAGTGGTCCATCACCACCCGGTGCGCCGCCGCACGTCCGCCGCCGAGCGCAAACGTGATGTACTTCCGATCCCGCGGCAGCACCGGAGAACGCAGCGTCCCGTTCCAACGATCGGTCACCAGATTCGTCGCCAGCCCCGCCGGATAGATTCCCTCGATCGCCGCGTCGCCTCCGGTCGCCACACTGAAACTGCCGCTGCCCGCCCGCTCCAATCCCAGCCCGTCCATGCTCCACCCCGAGGGCCGTCCCTTCGAGAAGTCATACGCCGGCCGCACCGCATTGCGTGCCGCCATCTCGGCCGGATACTGCGCCCGCGCCTCGGGATGGACGATCGCATAGACCGGATCGGACCAGTCAATCTCCTTCCGTTCCAGCAGTCCCGGCCAGTGCCGTCTAATGTCCCTTGCATCGTCGCGCCACACCTTGGCCAACTCGGCTCGTATCGCGTTCTTCGTTCCGTCCAGTCCGTGCGCCGGCCGCGTGTTCAACGTTCGCGTCACGGGCCGCGCACTGTTCAGGATGCCGTAGAGCGAGTAGTAGTCTTCCGTCGGAATCGGGTCAAACTTATGGTCGTGGCATCTCGCGCAGGACACCGTCAGGCCCTGGAATGCCTTCGTCAGCGTATCGATCTGGTTGTCCACCACGTCCGTCCGGATCTCCGGAAACTGATTGCAGTTGTCGTGGCCCATCTCGCCCAGCCGGTAGAACGCCGTGGCCAGTGCCGATTCATTCTGTCCCTGCCAGCGGCGTGGATCCGGCAGCAGATCGCCGGCAATGTGTTCCCGTACAAACCGGTCGTACGGGAGATCCGCGTTAAACGCACGGATCAGATAATCGCGATAGCGCCACGCGCCGTGAATCTCATAGTTCCACTCGTAGCCGTACGTCTCGGCGAAGCGCATCAGGTCCATCCAGTGCCGCGCCCATCGTTCGCCGTAATGCGGACTCGCCAGCAGTCCGTCCACATAACGGCTCCAGGCCCCCTCACTGACGTCCTCCAGGAATCGCGTCAGTAGCGTCTCTTCCGGAGGCAGGCCCGTCAGAACGAACGCCGCTCGCCGCGCCAGTGTGCGCTTCCCCGCCCTCTGTTGCGGCCGCAGTCCCTTCCCCTCCCGCGCCTCGCGCAGGAATACATCCACGGGCTTTGAAATCCGGGTCATCAGCGGCTCAAACGCCCAGTGCCCGGTCCGCGCCGCTGCCGCAACCGTCCGGGTTGCCGGCCACGCGTACCCGCCCGCCGCCCACTTCTCAATCGCTTCCAACTCGGGCCCGGTCAACTTTCCGCCCGGCGGCATCTGCAATGCGCCCTCGTGCCGCACCGCCGCCAGCACCGTCTCCCGCGCCGGCCCCCTCTGGCCGCCCTTCTCCCAACCCTCCCGGGTATCCAGCCGCAGCCCGGAGAACTGCCGCTGTGCGCCGTGGCATCCAGCGCATTTGGCCAACAAAACGGGACGGACCCGGCTTTCAAAGAAAGCCGGGTCCGCTTGGGCGTCCTGGGCGCTCAGAAGCGCAGAGCTGAGAGCGGTCAGGACGAAGTACCGCATGTTCCCCCGTTAGAACTGCAGGTTAAGCCCCAGCTTCAGGAAGCGGGGCAGGTTGCCTTGCACCGGGTTCAACCGTCCGAATTGCGCGTTGGTAACGTCAACCGAAGCGATGTTGGTGAACCACGGAGTGTTCAAGGCGTTCACCGCCTCAAAGCGGAACTGCGCCTTTAGCCGTTCATGAATCGGGAACATCTTCGAGATCGAAGCATCCCAATTCTGGTAACCGGGCAGCCGGACGTCGGAGAACATCAGCGGGAAGTTCCGCAGAGTGAACGGCTCCTGGGCGCGGTTGCCCCACAGACCCGTGTTGAAGTACCGCTCAATGGTCGGATTGTCGAGCGCAGCGCTTCCGGCTGCGTTCTGCGCCGCGTTCGGATACGCAATGTTCCAACCCTTCATTTACGTAATGTTGATGTTCATTTCCCAGCCACCGACGAAG
>CAZWDD010000276.1:0-7597 GCA_964632345.1 uncultured Solibacteraceae bacterium
GCGGTCCGCGCACCCGGCCCACGTATCCCCAGTGAATCGGAATGCCTACATGGTTGACGGTCTGTCCCCCCACCTGCAGCGGGCGCATCCGTCCCGTCACCAGCGCCGTGCCTTCCACGGTTCCGCGCGCCGAGGAGACGCGTACCACGTCGCCGCCCTTGATGCCCTTCTCCTTCGCCAGCGCCTCCGGCAGCTCCACGAAGAAATTCGACTGCAACTCACTGCCGCTGGCCACGTGCTTCGTCCAGTAGTGAAAGTGCTCGGTCAGCCGGTAGGTGATGGCCACATACGGATACTTGTCCGGCGTGCCCATGGCATCGGCGCTGCTTGCCATCACCGGCGCCACCGGGTTGGCCGAAGCGTTGGGGTGCAGCGCGTTCTTCACCGGCGATTCCATCGGTTCATAGTGCTCCGGGAACGGCCCCTCGGCCAAGTCCGTCGCGTAGAGCTTCGCCACGCCCTCCGGCAGCATGATGAACGCGCCGTACTGCTTCGGGTCGGCATCGGCCTTGTAGTCCGGCGTGTCGCCCACCCAGCGCGAGCCGTTCCATTGAATGGTGGCGTGCGAGGCGTCCCAAGGCTTGCCCGCGGCGTCGGCCGAGGCACGGTTGTAGAGGATGCGCCGGTTGGCCGGCCAGCTCCACGCGTAGTTCGGGAACAGACCCAACCCCGTCGGGTCCTCCTGTCCGCGCCGTGCCATCTGGTTGCCGGCCTCGGTCCATGACCCGCTGTAGATCCAGTTGCCGCAGCTTGTCGACCCGTCATCCTTCAACGCCGCGAACCCGGGCACCTGCTGCCCCGTCGCCACGTCCTGCCCGTTCACTTCCCGCGACACTTCTTCAAGCGACGGCGCCAGCGGCTGCGCATAGTTCCATTGCATCGCCAGCAGCGGTTCTTTCCCCGCGCCGGCCTCTTTTTCGTATAGCTCGCGCACGGCCAGGAAGATCCGCGCGATGATCTCATGATCCGGCTTCGCCTGCCCCGGCGGCGGCACCGCTGCGCGCTTCCACTGCAGCCACCGCGAACTGTTGACGAACGATCCGTCTTTTTCGGCGAAACACGCCGCCGGCAGCAGGATCACTTCGGTCTGAATCTCCCCCGGGTCCACGTAGCGCGGATAGAACTTGTCGCCCAGCTTCTTCGCGTTCCAGAACGCCGCCGTCTCGGTCTCGAAGTTCTCCACCACCACCAGCCAGTCCAGCTTCGCCAGCGCCTCCAGCATCTTTTCCGTATTCGGCCCGTTGGCCACCGGGTTCATGCCGAAGCTGATGAAGCCCTGCATCTCCTTCCGGTGCATGCGGTCGAAGAAAAAGCCCCAGCTCTGGTTTTCTGTCTCGCCCAGTTTCGGCAGCCAGTCGTAGCCGAATCCGTTCTCGCGCTTCGCCCGCGCGCCATAGTAGGACTTCAACAGGCTCACCATGAACTTCGGCGTGTTCCCCCAATAGTTCATCGCGTTCGGCCGCAGCGGTTTCGGCGTCGTCGCCTGCAGGTAGGTATCAAGCGACTGCCACTGCGCCCGCGGCAGTCGCAAATACCCGGGTAGCATGTTCCATGCACCCATATCGGTGGAGCCCTGAATATTGGCGTGGCCGCGCTGTGCGTTCACGCCTCCTCCCGGCAGTCCGATATTTCCCAATAAAAGCTGCAGCATCGCCGCGGTGTGGATCAGTTGCACCGAGTGCGAATGGTGCGTCCAACCCAGCGCATACAGCACTGTGCCGACGCGCCCGGCCCGTCCAGTACTGCAGATCACCGCCGCTGCCTTCTTGAAATCCTCCGCCGTGCAGCCGCAGATTTCGGCCACCTTCTCCGGCGTGTAACGCGCATAGTGGCGCTTCATCGACTGGTACACCGAACGCGGATGCTCCAGCGTCGCATCCACCTTCGCGTACCCGTTGCCGTCCAACTCGTACTGCCACGAACTCTTGTCGTAGGTCTTTTTGTCGCCGTCCCACCCGCTGAAGTGCCCTTCGTTGAACGCGAAGTCCTCGCGCAGCAGGAAGGGCGCGTTCGTGTGCGCGCGCACGTAGTCCATGTGGCACAGGTCGTTCGACAGCGCGTAGTGGATCAGCCCACCTAGGAACGCAATGTCCGTCCCCGAACGCAGCGGCACGTACACATCGCTCACTGCCGCCGTCCGGTTGAAGCGCGGGTCGATGCAGATCAGCTTCGCCTTCCGCTTCCGCTTTGCCTCCATCACAAACCGGAAACCCACCGGATGATTCTCCGCCGGATTACCGCCCATCACCAGCACGACATCGGTGTTGGCGATGTCGCACCAGCCGTTCGTCATCGCTCCCCGTCCAAACGTGGCGGCCAAACTGACCACCGTGGGGCCGTGTCAAAGCCTGGCCTGGTTTTCGTACGGCAGGATTCCCAACCCGAAGCGGAATTTCCCCAACAGGTAGTTGATCTCGTTGGTGTCCGTGCAGCCGCCGATCATGCCCACCGTATCCAACCGGTTCACCGTCCGCCCCTGCGCGTCCTTCTCCACGAACCCCTTATCGCGCGTATCCTTGATGCGCCGCGCGATCTTCGCAATCGCCTCGTCCCAGCTGATCTCGCTCCACTCGGCCGCCCCCGGCTTCCGGTGCAGCGGCCGCGTCAGCCGCCGGTCGTTGACCACGAACTCCTTCAGCGAAATGCCCTTCGAGCACAGTGTCCCGCGGTTGATCGGGCTGTCCGGGTCGCCTTCGATATGCACCACCGACGGCCGCGCGTTGCGCACGTTCTCGCCCGACGTATGAATCACCACGCCGCAGCCCACCGCGCAGTACGGGCACACGCTGTGCACCTGATTGGTGCGCGCGATCTTCAACCCCCGCGCCGCGGCTGCGGCTGCCTCCAACCGGAATCCGAACGCGGTCGCGGTAAGGGCCGCGCCTGCCTGCAGAAACTGCCGCCGATTCACGTGCAACGTCATTGCGGACCATTATATTGGCTTGCCCGCGGCCGTGTCTCAGCCCTGGTCGGCGTCCTCAAAGCGGACGCCGGAATAAAGATCGCGCAGCGGCACCCGCGCATCAACCGAATTCAGCTCCATCACCGCTTCCGGCCCGCGCACGCGGGAGCCCACCTCAATCGCCAGATTGGACTGCAGCAGCGCGTGGGCGGCCGAACCGCCTTAATACCCCATCTGCCGCATCCGCGTCTCGATCACGGCCGCATACCTCCCCATCGCCGCCGGCCTCCTCCGCCTCGGCGCCGGCACGCACGCCGCCAGCCGCGCCGCCTGCTCCCGCGTCAACGCCGCCGCCCCCGTCCCGTAGTGGTACCGCGCCGCCGCCTCCGCGCCGTACACCCCCGGTCCCCACTCGATCACATTCAAATACAGCTCCAGCACCCGGTCCTTCCCCAATATCCAATCCGCCGCCGGCGCCAGCGTCCACTCCACCACCTTCCGCACCGGGTTCCCGTGGGTCGTGAAAAACAGGTTCTTCACCAGTTGCTGCGTCAGCGTCGACGCGCCCCGCAGCCGCTTGCCCTCCAGCGCCGCCTGCTGCGCCGCCTCGGCCATCTCCTCCAGGTCCAGCCCCCAATGCTCCTCGAAACGCGTGTCCTCCCCCGCCACCACCGCATGCCGCAGGTGCGGCGATATCTTCCGCATCTCCACCGGCGCATACCGCTTCTGGTAGCGCCCCGGCGTGAACCACGACTCTAAGCGCCGCTGCACATGCACGCCCGTGAACGGCGGGTCCACCCATTTCAGCAGCACCAGCGTGCCCAGCCAGAAGGCGTAACAGCCCAGGACAAACTTCAGGAGAACCGGCCACGTCCGCCGCCAGATCCGCTTCACGGCAGTTTCTTCCGCGCCTCCGCCAACCGTTCCAAAATGCGCTCCTTCTCCTCGCGGTCCGCCGAATTCGAGCGCCGCGCCTGCTCCATCTCCGCCAGCACGCCCAGCGCTGTCTCATATTGTGCCACCGCGCCCGCATAGCGCCCCGCCCGCAGCTCAATATCCCCCAGCACGCCATGCGCCTCGGCCACCTCGCCCTTGGCCCCCGCGTTCGCCGGGTTCCGTTCCGACAGCAGCCGCCGCTCTTCCAGCACACTCCGCATGATGCGCCCGGCGCGCTCCGTGTCGCCCAGGTCCATCCACACCTTGCTCTCCCGCAGCCGCACCGTCGCCAGCAGCGTCCGCGCCCGCACCTCATTCGTGTCCGCCGTCACCACCGGCTCAAACAACCGCTTCGCTTCGCGCAACTCCTCCAGTGCGCCCTTCCCCTCTCCCGCCGCCCGCAGCGCGTTGCCCAGGTTGGAATGCGCCAGCGCCAGGTTGATCTGGAACTGCGCCTCCCCCACGTGCGTCCGGTACAGCCCCTGCTGCACCCGTAACGCCTCGCGGTAATGCCGGATGGACCCCGCCTGGTCCCCCTCATGCAGCAGTATGCTCGCCATCCGCGTGTGCGCCACCGCCAGCCCCTGCTGATCGTCAACGCTTGCCGGGTTCTGCCTCACCAGCCGTTCGTAGATCTCCAGCCCCTCCCGGCGCAGAATCAGCACGCCCTGGAATCCGCCCATCATTGACAGGCTCGCGCTCGTCGCCGTCAGGCTCGACGCCACGATCCGCAGCCGCAGCGCATCGGCCGGCTTGCGGTCGAGCAGGCCCCGCCGCATCTCCAGCGCCGTCCGGTCCAGTTCCAGCGCCTTTGGAAAGTCGCCCGTCGCCCGCAGAATCTGCCCTGTCCGCATCAGCGTATTGGCCAGCGCCTCCTCCCGCTTCTCCCGGTCCTCCTCCGTCGCCGCCGCCGCCAGCAGCGCCCGCCGGATTCCCTCCGCCTTCCGGTAGCTCTGCAGCGCCGCGCCCGTGCCCCCCAGGTTCAACGCCCCGGGCCGTCCCTGCACATCGCCCACCTTCTCATACGCGTTTGCCAGGTCCTCCTGCAGTGACGCATCGTCGCCCGCTTCCTGCACCAGCGAATCCAGATACTGCAGCGAATTCCGCACCATCGTCCCACGCACCGCCGTCGCCCCCGGCAGCCGCGCGATCGCGTCGTCCATCTCAAAGATGAAGCTGTTGGCCAGCCGCCGCACGTCCTGAAACCGCCGCTCGGCCCGTTCATAGTTCTGCCGCGCAATCCGCGCCTGCCACAACGTCAGCCCCAGCCCGCCCGTCAGCGCCACCAGCACCGCCGCCGTTGCCATCACCACCAGCCGGTTCCGCCGCATGAATTTCTGCGTCCGGTACGTCCACGTATGCGGCCGCGCTGCGATTGGCCGAGACGACAGATGCGCCCGCACATCCTCCGCCAGCGCTTCCACCGAACGGTACCGCTCGCCCGGCTCAAACTCCAGCGCCTTCAGAACAATGTTGTCCAGGTCCCCTTCCAGCCGCCGGTCCCCCGCCCGCTGGCTCGGCCGCAGCGGCACCTCCCGCTGCAGCTTCTCGTAGTACTGCAACGGCGACATCCGCTCAATCGGCTGCGCCTGCTGCCCCGTCAACAGAAAATACAGAATCCGCCCCAGCGAATACAGGTCCGACGCAATGCCCGCCGCCTCCCCCCGCAGCTGTTCCGGACTCGCCCACGCCGGCGTCATCGCCGGCTGCGTCGTCCCGCCCGGCCGCTGCTCCGTCGTGTCCTCGCTCGATTGCAGCAGCCGCGAGATTCCGAAATCCAGCAGCTTGATCTCGCCCCCGCCGTGGATCAGAATATTACCCGGCTTTAAATCGCCATGCACCACCAGTTGCCGGTGCGCGTAGCTCACCGCCTCGCAGATCGCCAGGAACGCCTCCAGCCGCTTGCCGAGCGGCAGCGCCTGAAACGGGTCGCTCCGGTCGAGCGGCGTCCCCTCCACGTACTCCGTCACCAGGTACGGCAGCCCGTCGTCGGTAATCCCGCCGTCCAACAGTCGCGTGATCCCCGCATGGTGCAGCCGCGCCAGGATCTGCCGCTCCATCCGGAACCGCCGCACCGCTCCCGGCGTCACCGCCGAGTGCCGGATCAGCTTCAGCGCCACCGGCATCGCATACCCGTCCACCTCCCGCGTCGACAGGTACACCTCCCCCATCCCTCCCTGCCCCAGCAGCCGCTCCAGCCGGTACGGCCCGATCTGCCGCCCCGCCGAGGTCCGCGGCGCCGCCATGTTCACCACCGGTTCCTCCAGAAACGCCCCCGCCTCCCCCAGCGCCGCGATCAGCGACAACACCTCCGCCCGCAGCTCCGCGTCTGTCCCGCAAGTCTCGTCCAGATACCGCGTCATCTCCCCGCGCGGCAACTCCAGCGCGCGGTCGAATACTGCCTTCACCCGCTTCCAGCGGGCCGCGGGCGCCGGGTTCGTCTGCCGGTTCATGACGCCGGATCGCTTTGCCCTTTGGACAACTCCCGGAACAGCCATGCCCGCGCCGATACCCAGTCCCGCTTCACCGTCGACTCCGAGATCCCCAACACCTCGGCCGTCTCCTCAATCGATAGCCCCGTGAAAAACCGCAGCTCCACAATCCGCGCCTGCTGCGGGTCCACCTCGCCCAGCAGCTCCAGCGCGTCGTTCAACGCCTCAATCTCCAGGTCCCGCTTCTCCGACACTCCCAGCGCCTCGTCCAGCGACAGCGCCACCGCCCCGCCCCCGCGCTTGGCCGCCCGCACCCCCCGCGCATGGTCCACCAGTATCCGCCGGATCATCTGCGCCGCAATCCCGAAAAAATGCGCACGGTTCTGCCACCGGACAGACCGCTGGTCCACCAGGCGCATATACGCCTCATGCACCACCGCCGTCGCCTGCAGCGTATGGTCCTGCCTCTCCCGGTGCAGATAAATCGCCGCCAGTCGCCGCAATTCGTCGTAGACAACCGGCGTCAACGAATCCAGCGCGGCCTTGTTTCCTGCGGACCATTGCTGTAATAGTTGAGTGACTTCCGGTGACGTCATGCTTTGCCCGTCTGGAAGTATAGCGTTTTGCAACATGGCTCCATGCCGTTGCGTTCGTGGACCGGCATTCTCTATTCTCAGACGAGCCAGACGCGGAAATGTTCCCCCGGATTTCCCAGCTGCATGATCGATCGTAGCCACCTCCAACAGCTCTTCCTCCTCCTGCTCGCCGCCGGCGCGCTCGCCATCTGCTATCTCATCGCCGAACCCTTCATCGGCCCCATCGTCTCCGCCAGCGCTCTCGCCATCCTCTTCTATCCCGTTCATGCCGCCCTCCTTCGCCGCATGCCCAACAGGCCCGGACTCGCCGCCTCGCTCTCCCTGCTTCTCCTCATCGCCGTCATCGTCCTGCCGTCCATCTGGATCCTCTCCACCATGACCCGCGAGGTCGGCGTTGCCTATACAGCCGTCAAGAACCGCTCTGATGCCGGCGGCGGCTGGGTGGAATGGATCACCCAGACCGGCGCCCGTCCGCTTATCTATTACGGCGTCGATCCCGTCGACGCCCAGGAACAGGTCCGTACCTTCCTTACCGAACGCATCGAGGTCGTCTCCGCCGCTCTCCTCCGCGGCATCCAGAGCATCGTCAGCAACGTCGCCCTCTTCCTATTCCATAGCGTCATCGTCCTGTTCGTTCTCTTCTTCCTTCTCCGCGACGGACGCCGCATTCTTCGCAAAGCCCGCGAAATGCTCCCCCTCGAAGGCGAGGTCTTTGACCGCTTGATCGGCGA
>CAZWDD010000277.1:0-7550 GCA_964632345.1 uncultured Solibacteraceae bacterium
CTGGCAACTGGCCTTGCAGGCGGCTCAGCGAACGGACCGGATCATTCTGCAACACCTTATGGCCGGGATGAACGCGCACATCAATCTTGATCTTGCGATCGCCGCGGCGGAAGTTGCTCCGGGAGCGGCAATCCACAAGCTGCAGGGCGATTTCATGGAAATCAACCGTCTCCTGTCTGAGCAGGTGGACTCCGTGCAGAACTCGATCGCCAGCGTTGCGCCGATGATGTGGCTGCTTGATTCGGCCGGTGGACGAACCGAGGAGAAGATAGTGGAATTCAGCATGTCGCGGGCGCGGGATGCTGCCTGGGCCCAGGCCGTGCTGCTCGCGGGAATCGAGGGTGGCGTGAGATCCGCCGCGATCGTCGTGGCGGACGGAGCCGTGACGGCGGTGGGCCGTGGCGTGATACAACCGCCCGGAATGTTCCTGCAAGCGGCGTTGCAGTTTCTGGTCTGGCGCGAGTCATCCGATGTAAGGAAGATCATCGGCGCACTGGAATGATCACTCCGACGGCTCCTTGCCGGCCGGTGGCTTCCACCGGCCGGCCTTCTTGAGAGCCTCGCGAAGCAGAAACTCAATCTGCCCGTTGAGGGAGCGGAACTCGTCGTCGGCCCAGTCCTTGACGAGGTCAAGAGTGCGCTCGTCGATTCGTAGCAGAAACGATTTCCGCTCAGCCATGGTGTCCTTGCCTCCTCCGCCTCTAGTGATGCAGCGTGCCCGCGTTAATGACGGGCTGGGTGCTGCGCTCCCCACAGAGGACGACCAGAAGGTTGGAGACCATTGCGGCCTTTCGCTCCTCGTCTAACACGACGACGGAACGCTGATTCAACAGGTCAAGCGCCATTTCCACCATTCCTACGGCTCCTTCCACGATCTTCTGCCGCGCGGCAATGATGGCCGAAGCCTGCTGACGCTGCAACATGGCGGCGGCAATCTCCGGGGCATAGGCAAGGTGGCTGATGCGAGCCTCCTCCACCTGCACTCCTGCAACCGACAACCGTTCCTGAATTTCATGCTGTAGTCGGTTGGCGATTTCGTCGGTATTGGCGCGCAGTGAAAGGCTTTCACTGTCGTGCGCGTCATAGGAGTAGTGCGTGGCGAGGTTGCGCAACGCCGATTCACTTTGAATGGTCACGTAGTTCTCATAATCATCCACCTGAAACGACGCTTCCGCCGAGTCCACCACTTTCCAGACCACAACAGCACCGATCTCGATCGGATTGCCATCGAAGTCATTCACCTTGAGCCGGCTGGTCTCAAAATTCCGTGTCCGCAACGAAACATGCTTCTTCGAATAAAACGGATTCGCCCAACGCAGGCCCTCATCCTTAACGGTCCCTACGTAGCGCCCAAACAACTGCATGACGACTGCTTTGTTGGGATGCACCGTGAAGAACCCGCCTGAGACAACGAGGTTGACGACAAGCACGAACACACCTGCCAGCACCATGACCACGGGCGGTAGCAACTCGGCCCTGCGCGCGGTGACGATGATGTAGATGGCGGCGAAATAGACAGCGAGGTTGACAGCGAGCACGGCGTAGCCAGAGGTGGCCGCCATGCGAATTTCCTTGATCATCTCTTCTCTCCTCCCGAAAACGAACGATCTTTCCAACACAACCCATCTATATCTATATGATATCACTTCGCTATTGCCGGTCAAGTAAAACAGGAGGCATTGAGAACGCTATGATGTGGGGTATGAAACTGCAAGCACTTCTCCTGGCGACAGCGATGATGTGGGCCGGGGACTGGCCCCAGTGGCGCGGCCCTTCGCTCGATGGGGTGAGCGAGGAGAAGGGACTGCCGGAGAAGTGGACAACAGAAGAGAACGTTACCTGGAAGCTTTCGCTTCCGGGCCGCAGCGGCGCGACGCCGATCATCTGGCAGGAGACGATTTTCCTGAATGTTGCCGACGGCGACGACCTTTATCTGTGGGCGGTGGAACGTTCGGGCGGGGCCGTGAAGTGGAAGCAGAAACTGGCGGGCGGAAACTACAAGATCAACAAGCAGAACATGTCTTCGCCGTCACCAGTCACCGACGGCCGCGCAGTGTATGTAATGACAGGCACCGGAATTTTCAAGGCGTTCGACTTCAGCGGGAAGGAACTATGGAGCCGGGACATTCAGAAGGATTACGGGGCATTCGGCCTCAACTGGGGGTACGCCTCATCGCCGCTGCTTTGGAACGGGTCGCTATACGTTCAGGTCCTGCACGGGATGAAGACGGACGAACCTTCGTATCTGTTGAAGATCGACCCGAAGAGTGGCGGGACAGTGGTCAAGGTTGACCGGCCCACGGAGGCGATCGTGGAATCGCCGGACAGCTACACGACACCGGCTGTATGGACAAGCGGGAAGCAGACGGAGATCATTATCACGGGCGGCGATGTGGTGACGGGGCACGACTCTTCGACGCTGAAGGAACTGTGGCGGGCCAACGTGCTGAATCCGCAGAATAACCCGATGAACCGGATCATTGCGTCGCCGGTAGTGAAAGACGGATTAATCTACGCGCCGACCAGGGTCCGTCCGTTGACGGCGCTGCGCCCGGGGGGCAAGGGCGATGTGACAAAGAGCCATGTGGTGTGGCAGAACCCGAACGGGCCGGACGTTCCGACGCCGGTGACCGACGGGAAGTATCTGTACGTTACGAATGACCGCGGCATTGTGTGGTGCCTGGACGCAAAGACAGGCGCGGAGATTTATGGCGGCAAGCGGATTCGCCCGGCCATCTACAGCTCTTCGCCGGTGCTGGCGGATGGCAAGTTGTACGTGACGAACGAAGAGGGCCTCGTGACCGTGTTGCAGGCAGGACCGGAGTTCAAGGTACTGGCTGAAAACGATATGAAAGATTACACGCTGAGTTCGCCGGCGGTCAGCGACGGGCAGTTATTCGTGCGCACCGCGAGCCATCTTTACTGCATCGGCAAGCGACGCGGCAAGTCCTGAAACCGCGGGAAATGCGTTAGCATAGCCGCATGAGCACCCGGAGCCTGCAGGACGTTGCACGCCTGGCGGGCGTGTCGACAGCCACCGTTTCACGCGTACTGAATAACATCGGCGTGGTGAAGCCCACGACGCGGGCACGGGTTTTGAAGGCAGTCGAGGAGTTGAAATACTCGCCGAACTTTCATGCGCGGGCGCTGGCCGGGGGAGTGAGCCGAACGCTCGGACTGGTTGTCTCAAACCTGGAAAACCCATTCTTTCTCGATGTCTTCCACGCGCTGGAGAGTGAAGCGATGGAGAAAGGGTATGAAGTGCTGGTGGCCAACACCGATTACGACCCGGACCGGCTGGTGGCGAGCGTGCACACGATGCTGGGGCGGCGCGTGGCGGGACTGGCGCTGATCGTCTCCGAACTGGCGCCGCATCTGCTGGACGAGTTGTCGGAACGAAAGGTCCGCACGGTTGTTTACGATGTGGGAAGCCCCCGGCCGAACGTGCATTGCATCCGCACCCAGTACCGGCGCGGAATGCAGCGGATTGTCGAGTATCTGCATGACATGGGACACCGGCGGATGGCCTTCGCGGGGCACCATAACACCCTGGGCCCGCTCAGCGCGCGATACCAGTCGTTCCTGGAGGCATTGAAGCGCTACGGGAATCAGGTGGAGCACCGGTTGGTGGCATCGGAAGATGGATACGAAGGAGGCCGGCAGGTGGTGCGGGAGTTGTTCGACAGCGGAACGCCGCCGACTGCAATTGTCTGCGTGAACGACTTCATGGCGGTCGGGGTGCTGCGCCAGCTTCGCGAACTGGGATTGCGGGTGCCGGAAGATGTTTCGGTGACCGGGTTCGACAACATATCGCTGTCGGAAATGATTGCGCCGTCGCTGACGACGGTGGACATTCCGCGCGCCGCGTTGGGGCGGCGGATTTTCTCGATGCTAACCGACAAGGGCGAGGGGACGCGCGATATGGTGATTGACCCCGAGTTGGTGTTGCGGGAGTCGACCGGGCCGGTGGCCCAATCGGCGGCGGCCGGCGAAGAGCAGGGCGTGGCTCGCCGGACGAAGAGAGCACTCCGCGGCGGGTAGAAGGCGGTATTTGAGAGCCGCCGCGGGACCGTCTGCGATAAGATCGACGGGAATCCTCCTCATGCGCTTCGTCATAGTTTTTCTCCTCGCCGCCTGGTCGCTCCAGGCACAGAATGCCACACGCCCAGGCAAGTTTCATGTCGAGCATCCGACGCTGCTGAACCTCGGGTTCGACTGGGATATCGAGGGCGACGCCAACCGCAACGCGACCGTAGAGGTCCGTTACCGAAAAGCCGGCACCACATCCTGGCGCAACGCCATGCCGTTGTTGCGCGTCGGCGGCGAGCGCGTCTACCGGGAGCGGGAGAGCATGACCTACACCGTGCCGCACGCCTTTGCCGGTTCCATCCTTAACCTGGAACCCGGCACCGCTTATGAGTGCGAGTTCACGATGAAGGACCCGGACGGCGTGACCGGGCAGGCGCAACAGAAGGTGACCGTTTCCACGCGTACCGAACCGAAGTCCTACGCCGGCGGCCGCGTGCTGCACGTCTACCCCGCCGATCATGTGGGTCCGAAAATCGAACCCAGCTTCATTGGCTTCAAGGCGGCCTACTACGGCGAGGGGCGCGGCGACTGGACGGCCGTCCGCATGCGGAAGGCGCAACCGGGCGACACCATCCTCATTCATGCAGGGCTCTACCGTCCGGACCGTTTGAACTACGTGGACCCGCTATCGGCGCCGTTCACCGGATCCTGGTCACTCTCGCTGAAGGGGACGGCCGACAAACCGATCACGATCAAGGGAGCCGGCGACGGCGAGGCGATATTCGACGGCGCCGGCAATGCCAAGCTCTTCGACATGATCGCGTCGGAACACCACATTATTGAAGGGTTGACCTTCCGCAACACCGAGATCGCAATATTCGCGGGCGAGAAAGAGGTGATGGGCGCCATCGGCCTTACGGTCCGGAACTGCCGCTTTGAGGACATTGGCGTGGGCATCTGGACCGAGAATGCGGGGTCGCGCGACTTCTACATCGCCGACAACCTGTTTCTGGGCCGGGAAGACCGCATGCGGGTGATTGGCTGGAACCAGGCCGGCATGCGTACGGCCGGCATCTACCCCTCTCATCAGTTGCGGAGTTTTTTCGCCGTCAAGGTGTACGGCCCCGGCCATGTCATCGCCCACAACGCGATCGCGTATTTTCATGACGCCATCTGCATCTCCACTTACGGCCCGCCGGAGGCAGATCCGGAGCGGCGCGCCTCCTCGATCGACATCTACAACAACGACATTCATCTCTCCAACGATGACTTCATTGAGTCCGACGGCGGCACGCACAACATCCGCGTCTTTCAGAATCGCGGCGTGAATGCGGCGCACAACGGCTACAGCGCTCAGCCGATGTTCGGCGGTCCGGTCTATTTCTATCGCAACACGCTCTATCATGTGCCCGGCGGCGCCTTCAAACTGAGCGCCGCACCTTCGGGCATTCTGGTGTTTCACAACACGATCGTCAGCGAACAGACCGCCAACTCGCCCTACTCCAACGCGCACTGGCGGAACAATCTATTCATCAGCCGCGACTATGGCAATCGGGGCGTGATGACCTGGGCCAACGCCACGTCGAGTTTCAGCAGCGACTACAACGGATACCGTCCGAACCGGAATGCGAAGGCGCAGTACAACTGGCTGGCGCCGTCGGCGGGCCAGACAGCGTACACCCCGCAGGACAGCGACTGGCGCCGCTTTGCGACGCTGGCCGAGTTCCGTTCGGCCACCGGCCAGGAGACGCATGGTATCGAGGTCGACTACGACATATTTGAAAACCTCGCGCCGCCCGACAACACACGGCGCCATCACGTCTATCACGCCATGGATTTGAATTTCCGATTGAAGGACGGGTCGAAGGCCATCGACGCGGGGCAACTGCTGCCGACAATCAACGATAACTTCACGGGCAAGGCGCCCGACCTCGGCGCGCTCGAGGCGGGCCAACCGGCGCCGCACTATGGCCCTCGCTGGATCACCTGGGCTCCCTTCTACCGGTAGCGGCCGCACCAAGGACACCTATGCTTCGCCTCGCTCTCCTCTCCATTCTCGTCCTGCCCCTATTGGCGCAGGAACGCGCCGGCACCGTTCAGGTCCGCGTCACGACCGACCGGGCCGACTGGCGGTATGAACCCGGCCAACCGGTGCGGTTCCGCATCGTCGCCGTGCAGGACGGCCATCCGCTCGCGGGCGTCAAGGTCACTTATCGCATCGGGCCGGAGATGCTGCCACCGGCGATCGAGCAGACCGCCACACTTACCGCAGACGGCGTGACCGTCAGTGGTGGCACGATGCCGGAGCCTGGCTTCCTGCGCTGCATCGCCACGGTGGAGCACAACGGCCGTACCTACCGCGGCCTGGCTACCGCCGCTTTCCGCCCGGAAAACATCAAGCCAACCCAGCAGGACCCGCCTGATTTCGACGCCTTCTGGGCGGCGGGCAAAGAGGCACTGGCCAAACTGCCGATCGATGCCAGGCTCACGCCGCTGCCCGAGTATGGAAACGCCGGAGCGGCCTGCTATCACGTCAACCTGCAAAACGTCGGCATGGGGCAGTTGCCCTCCCGGTTCTACGGCATTCTATGCGAACCCAAGGCGCCGGGCCGATATCCCGCGCTGCTGAGCGTTCCGGGCGCCGGCGTCAGGGCCTACCGGGGACTGGCGGAGATGGCCGCGCGCGGGGTCATCACGTTGCAGGTCGGCATTCACGGCATTCCTGTGACCATGGATCCGTCTGTTTATGAGTCGCTCGGCACGGGCGCGCTTGCGGGATACAACACCTTTGGCCTTGATCACCGGGACCGCTACTACTACCGGCGGGTGTATTTGGGCTGTGTGCGGGCCAACGATTTTCTGACCGCGCATCCGAAGTGGGACGGCACGAATCTTGCTGTTACGGGAGGCAGCCAGGGCGGGGCGCTGTCGATCGTTACAGCGGCTCTCGATCCGCGCGTCCGCGGCTTGGCGGCCTACTATCCGGCTCTGGCCGATGTCACCGGCTATCTGCACAACCGTGCCGGCGGCTGGCCGCATATGTTTCGCGCCGCGGAGGGGCCGCGGTCCTACCGGTCCCCGGAGATGATCGCCACGTCGCGCTACTACGACGTCGTCAACTTCGCACGGCGGGTCAAGGTGCCGGGCCTCTACTCGTGGGGGTTCAACGACGAGACCTGCCCGCCGACATCGATGTACTCGGCCTATAACGTAATTCCCGGCCAGAAGAAGCTGCTGCTGGCGCTTGAGACCGGCCACAACAATGTTCCCGAACAGGTGGCCGAAGTGCAGGCCTGGCTGCAAACGTTTCTCGGAATCAGTGCGACTCAGCGCCCCGGCAGCACGTCCGCCAACTGATCGGCCAGCACGAAACGGTCAAAGTAGATGGTGTCCTCCGACGGCCTGTGCGGGCTGCGGTGAATGCCGGGCTGGAAGAAGTACACGCTTTCCGGACCCTTCGTTTTTAACTGTTTGTCCATGGCCGGTTTCCCATCGAACCAGAGGCGAACCTGCCCCTTGGC
>CAZWDD010000278.1:0-5487 GCA_964632345.1 uncultured Solibacteraceae bacterium
CGGAGGAAGCGGGCGGGGACGGGGGCGAACTTTTCTTCGGTGCCGAAAGGGGAGACGGGTTCGCGGCGGGCGGCGCGGACGCGTTTTTCGGCGGCGGGGAGGGCGGGGGCGGCCTGTTTGCGGAGGGAGTCGAGGGACTGATTGATGGACTTGATGCGAGCTTCGAGGGGGGCGGTGGCGGCGCGGAAGGCGGCGAGTTGGGCGGGGGCGGCGATGACGCGTTCGGCGTGGTGGACGCCGGAGAAGACGGAGGCGAGGCGGTAGTAGTCCTTCTGGAGGATGGGGTCAAATTTGTGGTCGTGGCACTTGGCGCAGTTGACGGTGAGGCCGAGGAAGGCGGAGGCGGTGGCGTTGACCATGTCGTCGAAGTCGTCGGCGCGCTGCTGGCGTTTGAAGGCTTCGGCCTGGTTGCCGACGGTGTCATGGGGGCCGGCGACGAGGAAGGCGGTGCCGATTTCGACGTCGGGATTGCCGGGGGCGACCTGGTCACCGGCGAGGTGTTCGAGGATGAGGCGGTTGTAGGGGACGTCGTTGTTGAAAGAGCGGATGAGGTAGTCGCGGAAACGCCAGGCGGTGGGGCGGATATGGTTCTGCTCGTAGCCGTGGCTTTCGCCGAAGCGGATGACGTCCATCCCGGGGCGGCCCCTGCGTTCGCCGTAGTGGGGGGAGGCGTGGAGTTTATCGATGAGGCGTTCGTCGGCGGCCGGGGAGTTGTCGGCGAGGAAGGCGTCGACGTCGGCGGGGGAAGGGGGGAGGCCGGTGAGGTCGAAATAGACGCGGCGGATGATGGTGCGTTTGGAGGCCGGGGGGGAGAGGGTGAGGCCTTTGTCGCGGTGTTTGGCTTCGATGAAGGAGTCGATGGGCCCGGACTGTGGGCGGAGGGGCTGGAGGGACCACCAGTCGCGGCCGGCGCGGGGGCGGGAGGGGGCGGCGAGGGAGCCTTCCCAGGGGGCGCCCTTTTCGAGCCAGGCGAGGAGCTGCTGTTTTTCTTCAGGGGCGAGGCCGCCGCCGGGGGGCATCTGGCCGGCGGAGACGCGGGCGGCCATGGGGCCGGCGAGGACACGGGCGGCGTCGGCGCGGGAGGCGAGGCTGAGGCCGCCCATTTTGGCCTGGGGGTTGTGGCAGGAGAGGCAGCGTTTCTGCAGGATCTCCGGCCCGGCGGCGGCGGTCAGGGAAACGACGCAGAGCAAGCCGGCACGGAACATGCCTAACATCATATCTCCGGCGGTTGGGAGGGGATCAGCGGATGCCGATGACCATGGAATCGGGCCCGGTGAGGTGTTGGACGCGGGTTTCGCGGAAGCCTGCTTCGCGGAGCCAGGCGCAGCAGTCGGCGCCGGTGTAGTCGAAGCCGCCGGGGGTTTCGATGAGCATGTTGAGACTCATGAGGAGGCCGAAGGCGTTGGAGCGGCGATCGTCGTCGATCAAGGCGTCATAGACGATGAAGGCGCCGCCATCGGGGAGGGCGTCATAGGCGCGGCGGATGATGTGGCGTTTTTCCTCGAGGTCCCAATCGTGGAGGATGTGGCCCATGGTGACGACGTCGGCCTTGGGGAGGGGATCGGTGAAGAAGCTGCCGGGTTGGAAGCGGACGCGGGAGGAGAGGTTGTTGTCGGCGATGTAGTCCTCGAAGATGGGTGCGACTTCGGGAAGGTCGAAGCCGATGCCGTGGAGGTGGGGGTTGGCGAGGGCGATCTGGGTGACGAGGTCGCCTTGGGCGGCGCCGGCATCGACGACGGTCCGGTATTGGGCCCAGGGGAACTGGCGGGCGATGGCGAGATTGGCGCCGCGGCTGATGCCGGTCATGGCGCGGAGGAATTCCTTGAGGCGGGCGGGGTCTGCGTAGAGGGTTTCAAAGACCTTGGGCTGGCCGTGTTTGCTTTCGTTCTGGGGTTGGCCGGTGCGGAGGGCTTCGGTGAGGTTGGCCCAGAAGGGGTAGAGGCGATGGTTGGACATCTCGAGGACGCCGCCGAGGTAGGAGGGTTTGCGTTTGTCGAGGAAGAGGTCGGCGTCGGGGGCGTTGGAGTAGATACCGTTTTCGTCACGGCGGAGGAAGCCGAGAGCGACGAGGGCGTCGAAGAAGTCACGGGCGGCGCGGGGGTGGAGGCCGAGGCGGCCCTGGAGGGCGGCGAGATCCTCGGGGTGCCGGGCGAGTTCGGTGAAGACCTCCATTTCGACGGCGCTGAGGAGGGTTTTCGAGGCCCAGAAGGCGAGCCCGGTCTGGAGGATGTGGGAAGGATCGGGCTGGGTGGAAGGCGGGTGCATGGTTCCGCGCAGTATAGCGCAGATACACACTACGACTGCTTGGGCGAAGGGGGATGGCGCCGGGGCCGTGTTAATCCGACTTGGAGGAGGTGGAGGGGGCGGGCGTGGCGGCCGGCTTGGGATCAGATTTGGATTCCGACTTGGATTCCGACTTGCCGCTCGACTTGGCGCCACCACCGGAGCGGGCGTAGTCGGTGATGTAGAAGCCGGAGCCTTTGAACTGGAGGCCGGGAGCGGAGAGGAGGCGTTGGACATCGCCACCGCAATCGGCGTGGGTGGTGAGGGGTTCGTCGGAGAACTTCTGCCGGACCTCGAAGGTCTTTTCACACTTCAGGCAGCGGTACTCGTAAAGAGGCATAGCGGTAGTTGTTATCTCGGATTCTTACTGTTTGGGAATATTCAAGGGGCCGAGGCCAGTGTCGTGTCCATCGGCGGAGGCCTTTTTGGCGGCGTCGCGGATTTCCTGGGCGATTTTGGCTTCGGCGGGGGAGAGGCCGTTGAGGGAGATCTGGACGGCCTTTTTCAGGATCTCGTCCTCGGAGGACTTGGGCTTCTCTTCGACGGGCTTGGGAGCGGTTTCGTCCTCGTCGCCGGAGAGATTGGCGGCGTCGCCATCGGCGACGGGGACGGAAGGCATGACGCCCTGATCCTGGAGGGCCTTGCCGTTGGCGTTGTGGAACTTGGCGACGGAGAGGATAACGGCGGAGCCATCGTCCATGACGACGGGCTTGCGAATGGCGGCGTCACCAAAGGTGCGTTCGCCGACGATTTCGGCGCGGCGGAGGTCATAGAGGGCGGAGGCGGCGATTTCGGCGGCGCCGGCGGTACCGCGGTTGGTGGCGAGGACGAGGGGGAGTTTGGTGATGGCCTTTTCGGGGGCGGCGTCAAAGTCCTGGCGGGCGACCTTCTGGCCGACGGCGAACGTGAGGCGGCCGGAGTTGACGAAGAGGTTGGCGAGGGCTGCGCCGTCTTCGGGGGCGCCGGTGGAGCAGTTGCGGAGGTCGAGGATGAGGCGGGTGGCGCCCTGCTTTTCGAGGGCCTTGACGGCGGCGGAGACATCGGCGAGGCGCTTGGCTTCCAGCGTGGGGACCTGAATGAGGCCGATGTTGTTTTCGAGCATTTTCGAGGAGACCGAGGGCCAGACGATGGGGCCGCGGACGACGGTCATCTTGGTGGGTTCGGGATTTCGGAAGCGGAGGACCCCGAGTTCGATGCTGGAGCCGGGTTCGCCCAAGAGCATCATTTCGGCGTAGGCGAGGGGCATGTCGCGGGTGTTGACGCCCTGGATGGTTTCGATCATGTCGCCGGTGGAGAGGCCGGCTCTATCGGCGGGGGAACCGGGGACGGCGTCGACGATGGAGATGTAGCCGAAGCGCTTGGCGAGGATGAGGCCGGTCCAGCCCTTGGACTCGGTGCGGACCTTCTGCCACTGTTTGAACTGATCGGCGGAGAGGTAGCTGGCGTAGGGGTCGAGGGACTCGAGGAGGCCATTGAGCGCGCCGAGGGTGACGTTCTTCATGTCGGGCTCTTCGACGTACTCGCTCTTGATTTTGGAGAGGACTTCGGTAAAGACGCCGATGTGGCGGTAGGTTTCCTGCGGCGAGGACGAGCCTTTGTTGGCGGCACCGAACAACAGGACGCCGACCAGACAGAGGGACAACATGGTGATGACGAATTGCAGCTTGCGACTCAAGCGGCGGCCTCCTATTCCTTCAGACAAGTATACGATGCGCGAGAGGGCCAAAAGGTTAGCGAGAAACGGGTTTGGCGGACTTGAGGCGGTGGTACTCGTTGAGGACCTTTTCGACGTAGCGGCGGGTTTCCTGGTAAGGGGGGATGCCGTTGTAGCGGGAGACGGCGCCGGGGCCGGCGTTGTAGGCGCTGAGGGCGCGGTAGACCTGATCGGGGTGGTGCTGGTACTTGAGGAGGAGGTCGCGGAGTAGGCGTGCGCCGCCTTCGATGTTTTCGCGGGTATCGTGGGGGTCGACGTTGAGGGCGCGGGCGGTATCGGGCATGAGTTGCATGACGCCGATGGCGCCTTTGGGGGAGCGGGCGGCGGGCTGGAAGGCCGACTCGACCTTGGCGATGGAGAGGAGGAATTCGGGGGGTAGGCCGGTGAGGGCGGCGGCGTCGTGGAGGTGTTCGCGGGGGGACTTTTGGGCCGGGGGCACGGGAGCGGGTGGGGCGGGTTGGGCCGCTGGGGCGGCGGGAGGAGGGGGTGGGGTGTCGACGGTTTCAATGGCGGCGACGGAGGAGCGGGGGATTTCGACGGTGCCGGAAGAGTTGTGGATGCGGACGGTGTCGCCGACGATTTCGTGGCGTTCGGCTGGCATGCGGAAGCCGGTGTGGAGGACGATTTCCTCGGAGGCGAAGAGGAACAGGGCGAGGAGGGGCGTCATTTCGAAGTCCGGTAGTGGCGGCGGAGCAGGAGGCCGACGGTAAGGAAGAGGGCGGCGGCGCACTCCATGACAATGGCGCCGGGCGTCATGTCACTGGCATAGAAATAGAGGCCGGTGAGGGCGAGAATGCCGGCGGCGATGAAGAACGGAAAGGTATTGTCCGCGTTGTTCACGTGCTAAAAAGTATGACGCAGGGCGGGGCACGGGCGTGCAAAGCGATATCATAATTCCTGCTCCGATGACTACGGTTACCCACCTGGAATGCAGCGTTACCGGCGAACGATATGAGGCCGGAAAGGTACAGAATCTGTCGCGGGAGGGGATGCCGCTGCTGGTGCGGTATGACCTGAAGACGGCGCGGGAGAACTGGAACCGGGACTGGCTGGCGAACGGGCCGCGCTCGATGTGGCGTTACGCGCCGGTGCTGCCGGTTTCGAAGCCTTCGGCGATGGTGTCATTGGGGGAGGGTTGGACGCCGCTGATGAAGCTGAAGCGGTATGGGGGCTATAAGAACCTGTGGTTGAAGGACGAGGGGATCAACCCGACGGGGTCGTTCAAGGCGCGGGGATTGTCGTGCGCGGTGTCGATGTGCGTGGAGTTGGGAATCCGGAAGGTGGCGATACCGAGCGCGGGGAACGCGGCGAGCGCGATGGCGGCGTATGCGGCGGCGGCCGGGATTGAGGCGCATATCTTCATGCCGCAGGACGTGCCGCAGTCGAACTACATCGAGTGCAAGGCGTTCGGGGCGAAGGTGACTTTGGTGGACGGGCTTATATCGGACTGCGCGAAGATTGTGGCGGAGCGGCGGGAGGAGGAGGGGTGG
>CAZWDD010000278.1:5497-7540 GCA_964632345.1 uncultured Solibacteraceae bacterium
TCTCGACGTTGAAGGAGCCGTACCGGATTGAAGGCAAGAAGACGATGGGGTATGAGCTGGCCGAGCAGATGCAGTGGCGGCTGCCGGAGGTGATCTTCTACCCGACGGGTGGCGGGGTGGGGCTGATCGGGATGTGGAAGGCGTTTGATGAGATGCAGGAGTTGGGGTGGATCGGGGCGGAGCGGCCGAAGATGATTGCGGTGCAGGTGGAGGGGTGCCAGCCGGTGGTGCGGGCATTTGAGCAGGGGGCCGAGCGGAGCGAGTTCTGGCAGGGGGCGCAGACGGTGGCGAGCGGGCTGCGGGTGCCGAAGCCGCTGGGAGATTTTCTGGTGCTGCAGGCGGTGCGGGCGTCGGGGGGGACGGCGATCGCGGTATCGGACCGGGAGATGATGGAGGCCGGGGTGAAGCTGGCGACGGACGAGGGGGTGTTTGTGGCGCCGGAGGGGGCGGCGTGCGTGGCGGCGCTCGAGCGGCTGGTGGCGAGCGGATTCCTGCGGCCGGACGAGCGGATGGTGATCTACAACACGGGGAGCGGGTTGAAGTATCTGGAGGCCTATTCGGAGCTGTTTCCGCGGTAGGGGGTGCTATCGGGAGCGGATGCGGGACAGGAGGCCTGTCCAGAAGCGCCGGGTGAGGGAGAGGCCACCGAAGAGGGTTCCGAGGATCACCTGGAACCAGATACTGCCGGAGGCTGGGTCGAGGTAGGCGGGGATGAGCAGGATTTTCATGTGTTATTTCCAGTAGTTAAGAATGGGAATGGGGCGTGGTGCGCCGGAGGGGTCGAATAGGTAGACATCGTCGGATGGGCCCGGGGCAAGCGGGGGCCTTTGGAGGTAGCCGGCGAGGAGGCGGAGGAGGCTGTGGGGGGCCGGGACGATGTTGGCGGAAGGGGAGTTGGGACGGCGAGTGGCGTAGAGGATGGAGAAGCGGTCGAGGAGGTCGGGAAGGGGAGGGGGGCCGGAGTAGTCGAAGGACTCTGGAGAGGATCGGGGCAGCGAGGAGGGGAGCTGGCGGCGGATACGGGAACCGTGGTCCCCGTGGATCACGATGTGCATGGCATCCAAGGCTCCCGAGGCGGAGAGGGAATTGAGGAAGGCGTCGAGTTCGGAGGCGAGATGTTCGGACTGCTGACAGTAGCGATGGTAGGCGGCGTCGTAGGCAGAGGGGGAGAGGCGGCGGTCGGGCCGGTCCGCAGCCCATTCGTGCATGGGCCGGAGTTCCCCTGAGGGGCGGTAGAGGTAAGGGGAATGAGGGGACATGAGGTGAACGAGGAAAAGGGACGGAGAAGGGGTGCGGGCGATGTGGCGGGCGAGGGGAAGGGGCCAGATTTTTCGAACGGAGAGAGGGCCGGTGCCGCGAGAAGCGGAGCGGAAGGGGAAGAACGAGTTGACGGCGGAGGCGATACGGTCGGAGGCCTGGTAGCGGCCGACGAGCCAGAGGGCTTTGGTGTGCCAGGGGCCTGGGGGGAGTTGGAGATCGGCAAGGGAATCCTCGTAGGAGACGGTGGCGGCGGGTATGCCGGCGGTGAGGTCAATGGCTCCGTGCTGATAGACGACCGGGGAGCGGGAAACGGGTGCGGAGGAGAGGAGTTGGTTGCGAGTGAGGGCGAAGCGGTTGGCTCCATCGGAAGAGGTACGAATGAAGTGGCGGGAGCTGGGAAGAAGTGTTCCGTTGAGAGCGCTGGAAACGGAGGCGATGGTGATGGGGTAGTTGCTGTAGGCGTTGGGATGAACGGTGAAGCGGTGGGAGGTGAGAACGGAGAGGAACCGAGCGGCGGCGAGGCGGCAGGCGGGGATATGGGAGGGAAAGCCGGCGATGCCGGTTTGTTCGTCGAGGATGAGATGAAGGGAATGGGGAGTGGAAGTGAGGGCGGGGGAAGGAAAGGAGGCGGGCGGGGCTGGAGGCGCGAGGGAGAGGCAGGCGGCGAGGAGCATGTCAGTTCCCGCCGCCCGCCCGCTGCCGCAGCGTTCCGAAGTTCGCGCCGTCGTCGTAGGCGAACACGACCCCGAACGAAGTCAGCGTGCCGACGCGCGTCCCGGAGTT
>CAZWDD010000279.1:0-7493 GCA_964632345.1 uncultured Solibacteraceae bacterium
GCCTACCTCATCCTGGAAGCCGCCCGCTCCGTCATGATCATCCCCGGCTACGGCCTCGCCGTCGCCCAGGCCCAGCACGCCGTCCGCGAACTCGCCAACTTCCTCGAAAACAACGGCGCCGATGTCACCTACGCCATCCACCCCGTCGCGGGCCGCATGCCCGGCCACATGAACGTCCTCCTCGCCGAAGCCGACGTCCCCTTTGAACAACTCATCGAAATGGATACCGCCAACTCCCGCATGCCCGGCGTCGATGTCGCCATCGTCATCGGCGCCAACGACGTCGTCAACCCCGCCGCCCGCGACGACTCCTCCAGCCCCCTCTTCGGCATGCCCATCATCAACGTCGATCACGCCCGCACTGTTTTCGTCCTCAAGCGCTCCATGGCCTCCGGCTTCGCCGGCGTCGAAAACCCGCTCTTCTACTACGAAAACGCCCGCATGATCTTCGGCGACGCCAAGGCCACCATCCAGGCCATCAGCGCCGAGTTCAAGGCCTCCTGATCACCGCCCCAGCAGCGCCAACTCCCCGAACCGCTCCCGCCGCTCCCCCGCCGCCAGCGCCGCCCGTTCCTCTCCGCTCAACTCCACCGGCCGGTGCAGCCGGTTCGTGATCTGCTCGCCCCCCGTCGCCGCCTGTCGCCGCGCCATCGGACACACCTCCCCTTCCCCTACCGCCGGCTCCCCGGCATACAACGTCCATAGCCCGTCCGCGCATCCCGCCCACAGCATCGACGCCACCAGCATCCCCTCTATCCCCGGCATCCGCTTATGCGCGTCCACGCCCGTCTTCTCCAACGTCTCCATCACCCCGCCGACGAGATCCACCACCCGCACCGCCCGCTCCCCATTCGCCCGCAGCAACTCCAGCCCCTTCCGGAATCCCGGGTCCACCAACTCGTACTCCGCCCCGTCCTGCTGCCGCACCATCACCCCGCTCTCCCCCTGCCCCACAATCTCCGCCGTCGCCACCGCCCGCAGCCGCAGCATCTGGTTCGGGTCCGGCGTCTCCCGCAACTCCACATCGGCGTGGCAAAGCAACGACTGCCGGAAGTACCGCCCCACCAGCCAGTCCATCACCTGCTCCCGCCGCAGAATGTCCTCCCCCGCCAGTTCATCCAACTGCCCCCGCATCCCCGCGTCCTGCAGGAACGAGTTCGCCGCCAGCCGCGCCTCTCCCACAAACCGCAGCCCCGCCTCTCCCGCCTCCCCCACAAACTCCTCGAAGTACAGCGGCCGGTTCTCCGTCAGAAAATATTCATGCGCCAGATAGTAGTCCGGGTTCTCCCGCGCCTTCCCCCACTCGGCCCGCAGCGCCCGCCCGAATGTCGACTCGGTGTTCACCAGCCCTTCCACCAGCCGGTCCAGCCCCGCCCGTCCCTTCGCCACATCCTCCCCGCCTCCAAACACCCGCAACCCGTCCCGCACCAGGCTCCGCAGCCGCCAGCCCGGATACGTGTTGTAACTCACAAACGCCAGCCCGTTCTTCGCCAGCCGCCGCTCAATCACCCGCATCACCGCCTCCCGCACCTCCCCCGGCACCCAGCTATACAGCCCCTGCACAACGATGTAATCGAACGGCTCCCCCTCCAGCGGATACTCCGTCACCGACCCCGCCTCCAGCCGCACCCCCTCCGCCCCGATCTCCGCCGCCACCTCTCGCCCCCGCGCAATGTGGCGCTCGCTCAGGTCCAGCCCTTCATAGGTCCCCCCAGGCATTGACTGGCTCATCGCCATCAGATTGAACCCCGACCCGCACCCCAGCTCCAGCACCCGGCATGTCTCCGGCGCCGCCGGCGTCATCCCGAAAATCGTCCCCATCGCCGCCATATATCCCGGATGTGTCAATCGATGGACCAGGTCGCCATAGTTCACCATATTCGCGCTCATTGGTTTCCAGAATAACCGCCTCCGCGGCAATAGAATAGTCTTGGAGCCGCCATGAAGCCCCTCAACCTCCTCCTGCTTGCCGCCCTCGCCCTCCCCGCGCAGCGCTACGAATCCTCCTGGGAGTCCATCGACAAACGCCCCTCCCCCGCTTGGTTCACCGATGCCCGCTTCGGCATCTTCATCCACTGGGGCGTCTACTCCGTCCCCGCCTACGCCCCCGTCATCCCAGGCAAACTCGCCTACTCCGAGTGGTATTGGAACCAGATGACCAACGGCCGCGACAACCCCAAAGCCAACCCCATCCAGAAAGGCTCCTGGGAATACCACCAGAAAATGTACGGCCCGAACTTCGACTACAAAGACTTCGCCCCGCAGTTCCGCGCCGAGCTCTTTGACCCCGACCACTGGGCCGATGTCTTCGCCCGCTCCGGCGCCAAATACGTCGTCCTCACCTCCAAACATCACGACGGCTTCGCCCTCTGGCCCAACCCCCAGTCCTCCGCCACCTGGGGCCGACCCTGGAACGCCGTCGACGCCGGCCCACGTCGCGACATCCTCGGCGATCTCACCTCCGCCGTCCGCCGCCGCAACCTCAAAATGGGCTTCTACTATTCCCTCTACGAGTGGTACAACCCCCTCTGGCTCTCCGACAAGCCCCGCTACATCCGCGAACACATGACGCCCCAGTTCAAGGATCTCGTCACCCGCTACCAGCCCTCCCTCATCTTCTCCGATGGAGAGTGGGACCTCCAATCTTCCGAATGGGGCAGCCCCGCCCTGCTCGCCTGGCTCTTCAATGAGTCCCCCGTCAAGGACGAAGTCGTCATCAACGACCGCTGGGGCAAGGACTCCCGCCACAAGCACGGCGGCTATTGGACCACCGAATACACCCCCGGCATGAGCGGCTCCGCCCACGCCTGGGAGGAGAGCCGCGGCATGGGATTCAGCTACGGCTACAACCGCGCCGAACGCCTCTCCCACTATCACACCGGCCGCCAACTCGTCATCATGCTCGTTGACCTCGTCTCCCGCGGCGGCAACTTCCTGCTCGACATCGGCCCCGATGCCGATGGCACCATCCCCGTCATCATGGAGCAGCGCCTCATCGAAATCGGCAATTGGATGCAGGTCAACGGTGATGCCATCTACGGCACAACGCCCTGGAAATCCACCCGCCAGTGGTCCGCCGGCGAACAACCCAACATCGAGTACAACAAAGAGTACTCCACCGACTACGACATCACCAAACTCGCCTCCAAACCCGCCCCTGGCAAAGCCGGCATTGAGGCGTTCTTCACCGCCAAGGGCAACTCCCTCTACGCCATCCTCCCCCGCTGGCCCGGCCGCTCCTTCCACGTCAAGGACATCACCGGCGTCAAGTCGGTCTCTCTCCTCGGCGGCCCTGCCCAACTGAAGTTCAAGGCCGAAAAAGGCGGCGTCACAGTCCGCCTCCCGGACCTCCCCGAGGATCTCCTCTCCCAACCCGCCTGGGTCCTCCAACTCAACCGCCAATGAGCGCCATCTCCGTCCGCCCCGCCACCCCCGCCGACGTTGCCTTCCTCGCCGAAGGCAACGCCCGCATGGCGCTGGAAACCGAAAACCTCCATCTCGATCCCGCCCGCCTCCGCGCCGGCGTCGCCGCCGTCTTTGACGATCCCGCCCGCGGCTTCTACCTCATCGGCGAGGCAGACGGCGTCCCCGCCGGACAAATGATGATCACCTTCGAATGGTCCGATTGGCGCAACGGCGTCTTCTGGTGGATCCAGAGCGTCTACACCCTCCCGGAATTCCGCGGCCAGGGCGTCTTCTCCGCCCTCTACCGCGAAGTCGAATCCATGGCCCGCCAGCGTGGCGGCGTCTGCGGCCTCCGCCTCTACGTCGAGGCCCACAACCATCGCGCCCAGGCCACCTACCGCCGCTGCGGCATGTCGGAGACCGTCTACCGCATGTTCGAAGTCGATTCCGTCGTCAGCCGCTGAACGACAGAAAAGGCGGCCCCGTCGGGTCGCCTTCTCTGCCTCCGATGGCGCCATCGTCAGAAGACGCGCGCCAGGATCACGACACGTTCCTTCATTGCCGCGATCAACTTACTGGTCACCAGTTCCTTTTCGCTCCGCGATTTCGCTATCGTTCGCGTCATCGCCGGGTACGCCACTTCCGCCAGGAAATACCGGTCGCCGTACTTATTGAACACCAACCGTGCCACCCGCGCGTCGCCAGTCCCTTCCTTGCCGGGGTAACCCAGCACCGAAAACGCCTTTCCTTCCTCCACATCACGGACCGTCACCATCGCCCAGTGTCCTGCCGAAAAGTCATACTCACCCATCGGCATCACTTGGTTCGCTACTTCAAACGCAAACGGAATCTCCGTTGTCGCTCGCGGGCCGCTCTGCGCAAACAACAGAGCCATTCCCGCCAGCGCCAGTATCATCAGCCTGAGGGGTTTCATTGTGCCCACCTTTCTGGAGCCTCCATCGAATCTCCAATTCCTCGGTTAACAGAGGGACCCGGGCCATTTGCCTTCGTACGTTACAACTCCTATTAACGCCTTTAGTCGCCTTGCCGTGTCCCTCCGTTGCCTCCAACTGGAAATTCTTCAATCTCCCTGCTTCCCTTTTACTCCCACTCCACCCAAATAGTCCTCAAAAACCACTTCAGAAATTCTCAACCGGGCATTGAGCACTGCTTCCGTCTACGTGCTCCCGTTTATGCAGGTAACAATGCACGCTCCGCGCCGCCTCCCGCGCCCCCTCCGCCAGGTCTCCCGCCCCAAACACCACCGTCCGCGACCAGACCGGCTTCCCCCCTTCCCCAACTTCCACATCGATCACCCACCGCTCCCCCGCCACCCCGATTCGCCCCCCGCACCCCAACCCACAACCGCCGGCGCCCCCCACCCCCCCATACCCCCCGCACGTCGCCCCCACCCCCCCCAACGCCGCCCCCACTTGTCCTCGGCCAATCCCCGCCTCATCCGCAAACGGCGCCACCCATATCGTCTCCGCCCCAGGCGCCCGCCCCATCCACAACCATCCGGTCAAACTCAGCACCAACCCGCCCAACACCCACGCCCCCACCCTCCGCTTCACCCGTATCTCCGCGGCCGGCAACGCCCGTACCGGCGCCAGAAACCGGTACCCCGCCTTCGGCACCGTTTCGATGTACCCATCCCCTAACGCCTTCCGCAGCAACGAGATGTGCTGCGTCAGGTTCCCCTCCTCCACCGTCACCCCCGCCCACACCCGTTCCAGGATCTCGTCCTTCTCTACCACCCGCCCCCCACTCCCCGCCAGCACGTGCAACAGCTCCCACGTCTTCGGCGCCAGATGCACCGGCGCCCCTTCCCGCAATAGCTGCCTGGATTCCAGATCCAGTACGTACAACCCGAACTGCAGTCGACCGTGATTCGGATGCATGCCGCACCCCGCCGTTACTGGCCCCAGTGTAGGCTCAACCTGTTCACAAGTAAAGCCTTTCCGCCGCCCCCCTCACTCGCCGTGGTATCTTCAACTTTCTGCCCTCGATATGCCGGAACTCTCCCTCCAACTGCTCCTGGATATTCTCGCGATCATCCTGATCGACCTGCTGTTGGCCGGAGACAACGCCGTCGTCATCGCCATGGCCGTCAAAACGCTCTCCCCAAAGGAGCGCAAACTCGGCATCGCCATCGGTGCCGGCTTCGCCGTCGTCCTTCGCATCGGCCTCACTTTCTTCGCCGCCCAACTCCTCCAAACCCCCTGGATCAAACTCGTCGGCGGCGCCCTCATCTTCTGGATCGCCGTCAAGCTCCTCTCCGATGCCTCCCAGGAGGAGGAGTCCGGCACCCACGCCCACAACCTCACCTCCGCCATCTGGTACATCATGGTCGCCGACATCACCATGTCCACCGACAACATCCTCGCCGTCGCCGGCACCTCCAAAGGCAACGTCGCACTCCTCATCTTCGGCCTCGGCCTCTCCATCCCCTTCGTCGTCTTCACCTCCAATCTCCTGTCCCGCATCATGGACAAATACCCCATCGTCGTCTGGATCGGCGCCGCCATCCTCGGCCGCGTCGGCGCCGACATGATCATCACCGACCCCGTTGTCCACGCCTCCTTCCACCCCTCCACCGCCCTCGAAATCTCCCTCCAGGTCGCCGGCGCCCTCGCCGTCGTCGCCATCGGCAAGTACCTCCAATCCCGTCGCGCCCACGCCGTCTAGTTGTGATAACGTAGCGGCGCATGCACCGCCGCGCCTTCCTCTCCCTACCCTCCCTCGCCCTCGCCAAGCCCCGCATCTCCGAGGACGACCCCGCCAACATCAAACTCTCCCATCGCATGGTCATCCGGTCTCTCTCCGACGAGGACCTCCAGTTCCTCCAGCAACTCGGCATTCGCTGGTGCCGCATCGAGTTCGGCGACTCCGCCCCCTATGACTTCCTCAAGGCCACCGCAGACCGCCTCGCCCGCTTCAACATGCGCATCTTCTCCGGCGTCCACTACGCCTACCGCCACCTCGACGTCCAACTCGGCCGCGGCCGCCGCGACGAAATCATCGAAACCTACTGCCAGTTCCTCCGCGACTGCGGCCGCCTCGGCATCCCCGTCGCCAACTACGACTGGCACCCCGCCAACACCTACACCACCGCCATGATCGATACCCCGCGCGGCTACCGCGCCCGCGAGTTCTCCGTCGACGACTTCCGCAACAAAGTCGAAAAACAGGCCTTCGAACGCGAGTACTCCGCCGAGGATATCTGGGCCACCTACACCTATTTCATGAAGGCCGTCCTCCCCGTCGCCGAAAAAGCCAACGTCCGCCTCGCCCTCCACCCCGATGATCCCCCGCTCGCCAAAATGAACGGCGTCGCCAAGGTGCTCGTCCATTACGATGGCTACGCCCGCGCCGAGAAAATCGCCGGCAACTCCAAACACTGGGGCCTCACCTTCTGCATCGGAACCTGGTCGGAAGGCGGCGCCAATATGGGCAAGGACGTCTTCGGCATGATCAACGACTTCGGCCGCCGCGGCAAGATCATCGACGTCCACTACCGCAACGTCTCCTCCCCGCTCCCCCGCTTCCACGAGACCTTCCCAGAGGACGGCTATATGGATATGTACGCGGTCATGAAGGCCCTCCGCCAGGTCCGCTTCAACGGCACCATCGTCCCCGATCATGTCCCCGAATTTGCCGGTGACAAAGGCATGCGCCGCGCCGGCGTCGCCTACTGCATCGCCCAGATGCGCAGCCTCCTCCGCCGCGCCAATGAGGAGGTCGGCTGATCCGCGCCCCCAAATCCGGCGCATACTGATTTTGTGATGTTCATCTCTCCGCCCGCGGTCGAGATCCTACACCGTCTCCACGCCGCCGGCCACCACGCCTTCCTCGTCGGCGGCTGCGTCCGGGATTTCCTCCTCGGCCGCCAGCCCAAGGACTGGGACGTCGCCACCAGCGCCCACCCCGAACAACTCGTCCGCCTCTTCGAAGGCGCCGAACTCGTCGGCGCCCACTTCGGCGTCATCCTCTGGCGTGGCGTCGAAATCGCCACCTTCCGCTCCGACGGCCCCTACGCCGATGGCCGCCGCCCCGCCTCCGTTCACTTCGAAACCGACCCCGCCCTC
>CAZWDD010000280.1:0-7464 GCA_964632345.1 uncultured Solibacteraceae bacterium
GCGGTATCCGGGGCGCGTTTCGATGCTGATTATTCCGGCCGACCATTCGTGGTCCGAGAGTGGGGCGGTGGGGCTGGCGGCGGTGCCCGAGGCGCCACGGGTTCCGGACGTGACGGCGGTGGCGAGGGCGGTGCATGGGGTGGCGGAGAAGGGAATCATCCTTGGCGGCAGTACGCTGTTCGGGCGTGGGCTGGGGCTGGCGGCGCGGTTTGCCGCGGGGGGATGGCGGGTGTTTGCGGACCGGAATGCGGCGCGCGTGGAAGGCGGCCGGGGGCGTTATCAGCCGGAGCGGATCGTCTATTTTCCCGGTCCGGCGCAGGCGCAACTGGCCGGGTTGACGGACCTGGTTCTGGTGGAGGCGAAGGCGCCGGTGTCGTTCTTCGGCTATCCGGATGAGGCGAGCTATCTGGCGCCGGAAGATTGCCGGGTGCATGTGCTGGCGGACGTTGATGAAGACGGGACGGCGGCGCTGGAGGCGCTGGCGGAGGAGTTGCGATTGCCGGCCGGAGAGTATGTGGACACCGCGCCGGCGGAGCGGCCATTGGACGGGGCGGTGACGCTGGACGGGATTGGGGCGGCCATTGCGGCGCTGCTGCCGGAGGGGGCGATTATCTCCGATGAGATGGTGTCATCCGGGCCGCCGGTACTGGCGCAACTGCGGCGGGCGGAGCGGTTCGACTATATGCCGGTGACGGGAGGGTCAATCGGGCAGGGGATGCCGGTGGGCGTGGGGGCGGCGGTGGCGTGTCCGGACCGGAAGGTGGTGGTGCTGGAGGGCGACGGAAGCGGGATGTACACGCCGCAATCGCTGTGGACGATGGTGCGCGAGGGGCTGGACGTGGTGACGGTGATCTTCGCGAACCGGCGGTACCGGATTCTGGACGTGGAGATGCGGCGGACGGGGGCGAATGGATTCGGCGAGAGGGCCAACGAAATGGTGGACATGACGCGGCCGGAGATCGACTGGGTACGGCTGGCCGAGAGCATGGCCGTACCGGCGGCGCGGGCGGAGACGCTGGGCGAGTTCGCGGCCCTGTTCGCCGTCGCGATGCGGGAGCGCGGGCCGCGGTTGATTGCGGTTAATTTGCCGTAGGGCCGGCGCGGAAGGCGGCGATGGCTTCCGAGGTGCGGAGGGCGCGATTGTAGACGCGTAGCTGCTTGACGGCGGCGTGGCGCTTCGTTTCCGGGAGGCTGGTGACGCGCATGAGATTGGGACTGAAGCGGCCCCAGCCGAACTGTCGATGGTCCCCGCCGTCGTTCAACTGGCCATCGACGACGTAGCTAATGATCTTGGGTCCGCCGTCGACGATGGCGACGATGTGCTGCGGGCGGCCGGGGCGGAGGGTGCCAGGGTCGGAGGCCCAGCGGTTCTCGGTGCGGCCGTCGGAGAGGATGAGTTCGACGGCGTTTTCGCCGGTGACGCGGAGGGCGTAGCCGCGGCCGTCGGGGGTGCGGGAATCGAGGAGCATTTCGCCGGGGCGAAGGGATGGCAGGTCGATCCAAAGATCGAGGGTGAAGCCGGAGCGGAGATCCTCCTTGCCGTGATCGGCGCGGCGGGAGCGCTGAAAGAATGGGCCGATTTCGCCGGTGTTGGCGCCGGGGGCGACGGCCGAGGCGGTGAACTGATTCCAGAGGCCGTTGAGCAGGGCCGGATCGATTTCGTGGACGCGGGCGACATCCTTCTGCGTTTCGGTGAGGTAGTATTTGCCGGCGTCCTCGAGGAAGTCGGGGTAGCTCATGCGGATGATGGGATCGTCGTCATAGAGGACGATTTCCGGCTGAGTCCAGCGGATGATTTTGCCGTTGGGGCCATCGGCCTCGATGCCGCCGGAGAGCCAGACGGGGTTGCGGTCCTCATAGGCGATGGAACGGCGTCGGGGATGTTCGCGGATGAAGCGGCCGCCGTGGTTGTGGAACCAGTAGAGGAACTTGCCGTTGGAGGCGCGCCAGGCGAAGTTGGCGGCGCGGGGATGTTTCATGAGGCGGCCATCGACGAAGCGCATATATTGGGAGGGCTCCCAGGTGCGGCCGGCGTTGCGGGAGTAGGTATAGGCGGAGTGGCCGTCGATGGTGCGGAAGACGCAGAAGAGAGAGCCGTCGCTGAGTTCGGCGAAGGACTGCTCCTCGGCGATGGGGCCGCCACCGGCGGGGGCGCGGATGCCTTTGTCGCCATCCGGGAGGGTCTGCCAGCGGATGCGGCGCGGGTCGCGCTCGGTGAGGATGTTGTCGCTGCGGAGGAGGACTCCTTCGCTGGAGGTGAAGAAGCCTTCGCCAAAGCCGCCGACTTTGTGGAGCGGGACGTAGCCGGCGCCCTTGTGGGTGAAGGCCTTGCCGACGGTCCAGAAGAACTTGATGCGGCCCTGGTAGGGGTTGTTGCGGTCGATTTCAAAGTCGCGCTGGGGAATGTCGTAGCGTTCGCGGGACCAGGTGCGGCCGTGGTCATCGGAGTATTTGAAGACGAAGTGGCCGAGGCTGTCGACGCGGCGGTTGAGACCGTCCTTGTAGGCGGGTTTGTCGGCGATGACTTCGCGGATGTTATCGGTGTTGTGGTTATAGAAGACGTAGATGCGGCCGGAGGGGGTTTTCAGTGGCACGACGTAGGAGGCCTCGGGGCCGTTGACGGATTCGATGTCGACGGGCTTGTCCCAGGTCTTGCCGCGGTCGGTGGAGCGGAGACTGACGACGTGCTGTCCGCCGGCGCCTTCGGCGCCAGGGCCGGTGGTGATGACGCAGAGCCAGGCGCCGTCATCAGTTTTGACGATATAGGGCTGATCGGCGTAGAACTCGTCGGGGATCACCGATCCATGCACGATGTGGCGCGGGTCGACGGTTTGCGCGAAAAGGGAGGCGGACAGCAGAAGCAGAAGACGGATCATGGCAGGGAGAAGGCAAAGATACCAGATCCGGCCGGCATGACGACGTACTGCTTTCCCTTGACGCTATAGGTCATGGGGTTGCTTGCCATGGTGCCGCCGAGGTTGATACGCCAGAGTTCCTTGCCGTTCTCGACGTCGAGAGCGAAGAAGTAGCTTTCCATGGCCGTCTTCTCGCGGCTGATCCAACCGCCGGTGCTGCCGAACAGGAGACGGCCGGCGGTGGTCATGACGCCGGACCAGGGCTTGGAGTGCATCTTGTGCTCCCAGACACGGTCGCCGGTTTTGGGATCGATGGCGCGGATGGCGCCCCAGCCGGGTTCGTCGGGGAGGTCGATTTCCGGGACGCTACCGATGTAGCGGTTGCCGGGGATGTATTCGGCGTCGCCTTTGCGATAGAGACCTTTGTTTTCCCAGGCGGTGAGATAGAAGTGGCCGGTCTGCGGGCTGTAGGAGGGGGAGTACCAGTTGGTGGCGCCCTGGACGCCGGGCCAGATGTAGGTGCCTTCGGGAGAGGGGTCGATGTTGGGTTTGCGAAGCGGGCGGCCCTCGGGGGTGAAGCCGTTAGACCAGGTTTGCGTGGCGAAGGGTTTGCCCAGAAGGAACTTGCCGTTGGTGCGGTCGAGGACGTAGAAGAAGCCGTTGCGGTGGGCCCAATAGATGAGTTTGCGCGGGGACCCTTGCCAGTCGGAATCGACGAGAACGGGCACCTGCACGGCGTCCCAATCGTGTACGTCGTGGGGGACGAACTGGAAGTGCCACTTGAGCTTGCCAGTGTCGGCATCGAGCGCGATAGCGGAGTCGGAGTAGAGATTGTCACCGGGACGAACGTCGCCATTCCAATCGGGCGAGGGGTTGCCGGTGCCCCAGATGATGAGGTTCTGCTCTGCGTCGAAGGACCCGGTGAGCCAGGTGGGGCCGCCGCCGGTTTTCCAGGCGTTGCCGGACCAGGTTTCGCTGCCGGGTTGACCGGGCTCGGGGATGGTCCAGAAGCGCCAGCGGCGCTCGCCGGTCTTCTGGTCGTAGGCATCGAGGAAGCCGCGCACGCCGTATTCGCCGCCGGCGATGCCGGTTATGACCATATCCTTGACGATGAGCGGGGCGCCGGTGATGCTGTAGCCGTTCTGCGGCTCGGCGACGGGAATTTCCCACAGCACGGCGCCGGTGCGGGCATTGAGGGCGACGAGGTGGCCGTCGACGGTGCCAACGAAGACGCGATCGCCGGCGACGGCAACGCCGCGGTTGACCTGGCCGCAGCAGACGTTGATTTTGGAGGTGATGCTGCGGCGATAGCGCCAGTAGGGGCGGCCGGTTTCGGCATCGAGGGCGACGACGTTGGAGGGTGGCTCGCTCAGGTACATGACGCCGTCGACGACGAGCGGGGTGGTTTCAATGCGCTCGGTGACGGGCATCTGGTAGACCCAGGCGACCTTGAGATTGGGAACGTTGATGCGGTTAATCTGATCGAGCTTGCTGTGGCGCCAGCCGTTGTAGGCGCCGGAATAGGTGAGCCAGTTGTGGGGCTCGGCGCCGGCGTGCAGGATTCGTTCCGAGGTCAGCTGCGCAAAGCAGAGGGAGGCGGCGAAGCAGGCTGCGAAGATGTGCTTCATGGCATTCTCCTGGGCCGCTGCAGCGACCAGAGGTAGGCGACGATGTCGTCGATTTCGGGTGCCCGAAGCTGGCCTTCGTAGCTGGGCATCGAGGAGGTGCGGAGGATGTCGAACTTGCGGAAGTTACGCTTGGGGAGGGTCAGGAGACCTTTGGAAGGGTGCAGCACCTGGACGTTGTAGGTGTCCTCGTTGAGCAGGAAGCCTTTGAATGCGGAGTTATCTTCGAGGAGGATGTCGGCGGTCCAGAAGGCGCGGTCGACGGCGGAGCCGGGCTTGAGGATGGATTCGCGGATGTGGGCGGCGGGACGTTGTGAGCCGATGTGGGAGAGGTCCGGCCCGTTGACGCCGCCCTCGCCGCGAACGAGATGGCAGCCGGTGCAGCCGCGGCTGGCGAAGAGTTGGCGTCCGCGGACGGGGCTGCCGGGGGGCGGCTTGGCAGAACCCTGCTGGGCGAGGGTGCGGACGAAGGCGACGATCTGCCAGACCTGATCAGGGGAGAAGAAGACGCCGGGCATGGCGGTGCCCTCGATGCCGTCGGAGATGTTGCGCATCAGGTCGGCGTCTGAGGAGCCGTGGAAGAACTGGCCGGTGGTGAGGTCCGGACCCTTGCCGCCGCGGCCGGCGAGGCCGTGGCAGTCGGCGCAGTGGGAGCGGTAGATGCGTCCGCCGGCTTCGACGTCGGCGGGCGAGGTGTGCGGGTTACTGGTTTGCGCGACAACGGGCGCGGCCAGGAGAACAACGAAGAGGAGTGCGGGTATCAACGGGGGCAACCTCCAGGCTGGGGGTGAGTATATATCATTGGAATATGCGGCTGTTGCTATTGGCTGGTTTTGCGGCGGGACTGTTCGCGCAGGCGCCGGATTTTCAACGGGACATCCGGCCGTTGCTGGGCAAGAAATGTGTTGCCTGCCACGGGCCGGACGAACATGGGCGGCAGGCGGGATTGCGGCTCGATACGTTTGAGGGCGCGACGAAGACAAAGGCGATTGTGCCGGGAGATGCGGCCAAGAGCCGCGTATTGGCGCGGGTGACGCACGCGACGCGGCCAATGCCGCCGACCGGTCCGCGGTTGACGCAGACCGAGGTGGAGACGTTGCGGAAGTGGATCGACAGCGGAGCGCAGTATACGAACCACTGGGCGTATGAGAAGCCGAAGCGGGCCGCTTATCCGACGGCTGTGAATCCGATCGACTACTTCGTGGCGAAGGGGCTGGATGCGGTGAAGCTGCAGCCATCGAAAGAGGCCGACCGGGCGACGCTGGCGCGGCGTGCGGCGTTGGACCTGACGGGCGTGCCGCCGCCGGCAGCGGTGTGGCGGGAGTATCAGAAGTCGGGCGACTATGAGAAGTATGTGGATGCGCTGCTCGACAGTCCGCAGTATGGGGAGCGGTGGGCGAAGGTGTGGTTGGACCTGGCGCGTTATGCCGATACGCAGGGCTATGAGAAGGACGCCCGGCGAACGATCTGGCCGTACCGGGATTGGGTAATCCGCGCGTACAACGACAACATGCCGTTCGATAAGTTCACATTCGCGCAGATTGCGGGCGATCTGATGGAGGAGCCGTCGATAGACGACCTGATCGCGACGGGATTTCATCGCAACACGATGACCAACACCGAGGGCGGCACGGATGACGAGGAGTTTCGGGATCTGGCGATCCGGGATCGGGTGTCGACGACGGGGCAGGTGTGGATGGGGCAGACATGGGGCTGCGCGCAGTGCCACACGCACAAGTACGATCCGCTGACGCACAAGGAGTTCTACCAGATCTACGCGTTTTTCAATCAGACGGCCGACGATGACCATCCCTCCGACCGGCCTGTGCTGAAGTTGACGGCGAAGACCTCGACCCTGATCTACAAAGAACTTCCGCCGGACAAGCAGCGGAAGACCCGAATTTATGATCGCGGCAACTACCTGACGCCGGGCGACGAGGTGACCGCGGCGGTGCCGGCGGCATTCCACCGGCTGCCGGAAAAGGCGCCGGTGAACCGGCTGGGCTTTGCGCAATGGCTGGTGAGCGCGGAGAATCCGCTGACGGCGCGGGTGACGGTGAACCGGTTCTGGAGCCGGCTGTTCGGCCGGGGGTTGGTGGATTCCGAAGAGGACTTCGGCACGCAGGGAACGGCGCCGACGCATCCGGAGTTGCTCGACATTCTGGCGTTGGACTTCCAGAAGGATTGGGACGTGAAAAAGCTGCTGAAGCGGATCGTGATGTCGGCCACTTACAAGCAGGCGTCGGAGGCGACGCCAGAGATGCTGCGTGTGGATCCGGAGAACAAGTACTATGCTCGCGGGGCGCGGTTCCGGCTGGACGCGGAGGTTGTGCGGGATCAGGCGTTGGCTGCGGCGGGATTACTATCGGCGAAGCAGTTCGGGCCGCCGGTGATGCCGTGGCAGCCGGAGGGCGTGTGGCTGGTGGTCTACAACGGGGACAACTGGGCGACATCGAAGGGCGAAGACCGGTACCGGCGCGCGCTGTATACGTTCATGCGGCGGACGTCGGCATATCCATCGATGATGAACTTCGACGCGCCGAACGGGGAGACGTGCACGATCCGGCGGATCCGCACGAACACGCCGCTGCAGGCGCTGACAGCGATGAATGATCCGGCGTTCATGGAAGCGGCGCAGAAGCTGGCGCTGCAGGCGATGAAGGAGTCCCCGGCGAATCCGGCGAAGGGGATCTTTGAGCGAGTGTTGCTGCGTCCGCCGACGGCGGCCGAGGCGGTACGCCTTTCTCAGCTGCACAAACAGACCGAGGCGGAACTGCGGCGGAAGCCTGAGAATGTGAGCAAGCTATTGCGCTACGACGAGGTGCTGTACACGGAGGACCGCGTAGCGACACTGATTCCCGATGGTCGCACTAAACCGGTCGAGTGGCGGTATGCGACGTCCGACCCCGGGGCGAACTGGATGAATTCCGATTATGACGATCGCGGATGGCAGGTGGGGCCGGGCTTCTTCGGCCGGCTGAAGA
>CAZWDD010000281.1:0-6215 GCA_964632345.1 uncultured Solibacteraceae bacterium
CGCAACCGGCCGCGGATCTTGAGGAGTTAGCTGCTTCTCCGGATGGCTTTCTTCGCATTCTTGCCGTGGTGCATGCCGACCCGGAGCGGCGCCACGACACGCCGGAAGAGGCACTGCTCTGGTATTTCGCGCTGTGCCTGGCATCGCATCACGCGACGGTCGCCACCTACGTGCCGACCGATGTCGACTCCAAGATCCGAGGCCTGCTATGGCGCGAAACGAAGGACCCCGAGACGTTACGGAAGATGTACCGGCTCGGCGTGGCGATGCACGGCTGGACGCTCCGCGGTCACTCGCTCCGCACGATTGTCTGTGGAGAGCATGGCATTGTCAGCGGCCACGATGGCGAATGGCTGAGCGTCCTGGCCGGTGCGCATGGCCGGTTCATGGCCCTGGGGGACGAGGAGTATGCCGCTGCCAGCCGCACTGCCATTCACGCCGAGTTGATCCGTGAGGCCCGTGCGTTCGTCGATGTCTGCCTTGCGCCGGGCCGGGAAATCGACACGATGCGCGTGGCCATGAGCGTCATTCACAACCTGGGCGATCTGAATCAGGGCATCAGTTTCTGGAGCGGCCCCGCGCGCAAGTCGGAAAGCGCGCTGCAGTTTGAACGATTGGCGCAGGAGAACGTGCATGGCTACGGCGGTATCTTTCGCTGGCCCGGCGACCTGTACCGCGACCTGCTTGCCAGCGAGGGGCACCGGCACTATCCGCTGCGCGCGGTGAAGCCGCTGCGCCGGTCGTCGGAACTGCTGCTGCCGCTCGGACCGTTCCTCGATGAATACGGCGCCACGCTCGCCACCTCGCCGCATCTCGACGCCGCGGGCCGCGCCGAAGCATTGGAAGCTCTCATTCGCGGCTGCAGGAAGGTCCCCGGACAGCAGGGCTACTTCCGCGCCATCGCCGGGTTCCGCGAGGCGTCCGTGCGGGCCTTCGACCAGGCCGCTGCGCAGACCGGCTCCGCCCAGAAACTGTTGAAGGAGCCGGAAATGCGCCAGAAAACGGCGGTTCCGCGGCGCTCCTTTGAAAGTACCTACAAGAAGCGCGCCGAGCAACTCCGCCAGCAACACGGCGCCGCCATGCGCGCCGTGGCCGCCTCACTGGCGTAGCTGACCGAGTTCCTTGCGCGTCAGCAGCCGCCACTTGCCGATCGGCAGATCGCCGATCGCAATCCCGCCAATCCGCACCCGGACCAGTTTCAACACTCGTGCCCCGATGGCCTCCACCATTCGCCGCACCTGCCGGTTGCGCCCTTCGGTGAGCGTGATTTCAAAGTGCGTGTACTTCTCCGAGTCCCGCACGCGCTTCACTTTGGCCGGCCGCGTCGGCCCGTCGGAGAGTTCGACGCCTGCGCGCAGTTGGCCGAGTTGCTCCTCCGTCAATACGGCGGACGCCTTGACCAGATAGGTTTTCGGCACGTGGAAGTCCGGGTTCATGATGTGCTCGGCGAACTGCGTATCGTTCGTCAGCAGCAGCAGGCCGGAGGTGTCGAGGTCCAGCCGTCCGACGGGTGAAAGGAACGTGTCCACGTCGCGCAGCAGGTCATAGACAGTCGGGCGCCCTTCCGGGTCCTTGTACGTGGTGAGGTACCCGGTGGGTTTGTATAGCAGCAGGTAGAGGCGGTCGCGCCATTCGAGCGGCTTGCCGTCGAACCGCACCTTGTCCCGCCCCATGTCCACCCAATGGTCCGGGTTCTGCACCATGCGTCCATTCACCTGCACCTTGCCGGCGTGAATCCAACTGCGCGCCTCGGTGCGTGAGCCCAGGCCTGCCTTCGACAGCACACGCTCCAGCGTTTTCAACGGTCGTTTTTTCTGGTCCAAACTCGCTATTCTAAGGGCTCGCCTATGCTTCGCGCAGCCGTTCTTCAAATGGGCAGCATTCCGTGGGATACGCCGGCCACTCTGGCCGGGCTTCTCGCCTACGCCCGCCAGGCGCGGGCCAGGGGTGCGGAGCTGCTGGTCTTTCCCGAAGCCCTGGTCGGCGGCTATCCCAAGGGGCTCGATTTTGGTGCGCGGGTCGGCCAGCGAACCGACGAGGGCCGCGCGGCGTTTCGGCGCTATGCGGAGGGCGCGCTTTCGGATTTCGCACCGCTGGGCGACATCGCTCGGGACGCGGGATTGTGGCTGATCGGCGGCGTGATAGAGCGTGACGAAAGCACGCTCTATTGCACCGTCACGTTCCACGCGCCCGATGGCACGCTGGCCGGCAAGCATCGCAAGGTGATGCCCACAGGGTCGGAGCGGCTCATCTGGGGCTTCGGCGACGGCAGCACGCTGGGCGCGGTGGAGACTCCTTGGGGCCGCGCCGGTGCCGCCATCTGCTGGGAAAACTACATGCCGCAGCTGCGGCTCTCGCTCTACGCACAGGGCGTCCAGCTCTACTGCGCGCCAACCGTCGATGAGCGCGATACCTGGCTGCCGAGCATGCGCCACATCGCCGTCGAAGGCCGCTGCTTTGTCCTGTCCGCCGTACAGTACCGCGCGGCGGATGAGTGGGGATCGATTGGCGGCGGCAGTGTAATTGTCGATCCGTTCGGCACCGTTCTCGCCGGCCCGCTTCGCGGCGCCGAGGGTCTTCTCTACGCTGCCATCGACACCGGCCGTACGCTGGAGGGCAAGTTCGATCTCGACGTTGCCGGCCACTACGCCCGGCCCGATCTGTTTCGCCTGCTCGTTGACGAGAAGCCCCGCGCGCCCGTGGATACACTGGAAGAGTGAATCCGCCACTCAGTCCGTTGGAGCAACGCGTTCTCGGCAGCCTGATCGAAAAAGACATGGCCACGCCGGATTACTACCCCATGTCGGTCAATAGCCTCATGACGGCATGTAACCAGAAGACCAGCCGCGAACCTGTCACCGACTACGACGAAGAAACCGTGCGCGAGGGGCTTCGCCTTCTCGAGGATCGCGACCTGGCCGAGGCGCGCTACGACTCCCGCGTCCCCAAATACGCGCATCGCACCTCCTTCGTGCTGAACCTGAACAATCGCGAACTGGCGCTGATCTGCGTGCTGCTGCTGCGTGGGCCCCAGACGTTGAATGAGCTGAAGGACCGCACCCAGCGCATGTATGCGTTCGATGATCTGGACGCCGTCGAAAACTCTCTCCGCAAGTTGAGTGAGCGCGAGACGCCGCTGGCAATCTTCCTCGGCCGCCAGCCGGGCCAGCGCGAGCCTCGCTGGATGCACCTGCTGGGCGGCCCTGTTAGCGCCGAAATGCTCACCGAGTCCAGCAACGCTGCCCATCTTCCCGCCAAGGGGCCGCGGCCTGAGGATCTGGAAATCCGCATCAACCAATTGGAAGCCGAGCTGCACGAGCTTCGCGCGCAGTTCGCCGAATTCCGCCGCCAATTCGAGGGGTGATCATGCGCTACGGCCTGCTGTTGCTTTCACTCTCGGTTTTCGCACAGGGCGAAGCCGTCATTCGTGAGATGTACACGAAGTACGAATACCGCGTCCCGATGCGCGATGGAAAGCGGCTCTTCACCTCGGTCTACATCCCGAAGGACCAGTCCGAAAAATGGCCCATCCTGCTCAGCCGCACGCCGTACTCCGTCGCCCCCTACGGCGTCGACCAGTACAAGGCCGAACTCGGGCCGAACGTGGACCTGGCGAAGGATAAATACATCTTCGTCTACCAGGACGTGCGCGGCCGCAATATGAGCGAGGGCGAGTTCATCAACATGACACCCCACCGCCCGTCGAAGCGCACCCCGCAGGAGATCGACGAAAGCTCCGATACCTACGACACCATCGACTGGCTGGTGAAGAACCTTCCCGGCAACAACGGAAAGGTCTGCACTTACGGCATCTCGTACCCCGGTTTCTACACCGCCGCTGGGATGATCGACGCCCACCCCGCGCACGTCTGCGCCTCCCCCCAGGCACCAATTACGGACTGGTTTGCCGGCGATGATTTCCATCGCAACGGCGCGCTGTATCTGCCGCATGCTTTCAACTTCCTTGCCCGCTTCGGGCAACCCCGGCCGGAGCCTGTGGTTCCGCCGCGGAATCCCGCGCGGTTCGAACACGGGACTCCCGACGGCTACAAATTCTTCCTCCAGATGGGCCCGCTCTACAATGCCAACGAGCGGTACTACAAGAACACCATTCCCTTCTGGAACGAGATGATGCGGCACGATACCTACGACGAGTTCTGGCAGTCGCGCAATCTGCGTCCGCACCTGAAGAGCATCAAGCCGGCGGTGCTCACCGTCGGTGGATGGTTCGACGCCGAGAACCTCTATGGCGCCATTCAGGTCTTCAAGAACGTGGAGAAGCAGAGCGACCCGGCCCGCAATTACTTCGTGATGGGACCGTGGCGGCACGGCCAGTGGTCGCGCTCGCCCGGTGACCGTCTCGGGTATCTCCGCTTCGACGCCAAGACCAGCGACTACTATCGCGAGAAGATCGAAACTCCCTTCTTTGCGTACTATCTCAAGGGCAAGGGCGACGGGAAGTTTCCCAAGGCCCGCGTATTTGAAACCGGTACCAATGTCTGGCGCCAGTTCGATGCCTGGCCTCCCGCCGCCGCTAAGCCGCGCACGCTCTATTTCGGCGCCAATGGCCGCCTCTCCTGGCAGGCCCCGGCCGATGCTGCCGGCGCCGATGAATTTCCCAGTGACCCGGCCAAGCCCGTCCCCGCCATCTCCGACATCGCCATCGGCATGACCCGCGAACACATGGTGGACGACCAGCGCTTCGCCGCCTCCCGCCCCGACGTGCTTGTCTATGAGTCGGATGTGCTGGAAGAGGACATCACAGTTGCCGGGCCGGTCTTGAACTCGCTGTTCGTTTCCACCACCGGTACCGACGCCGACTGGATCGTCAAGCTAATCGACGTCTATCCGGATTCCATTCCGGTGACTGACTACGATGGAGCCAGGCCCGAGGGCCGCCGCCCGCCCATGGCAGGATTCCAGTTGCTCGTGCGCGGCGAAGTGATGCGCGGCAAGTTTCGCAAAAGCCTCGCCAAGCCCGAACCCTTCACGCCGGGCCAAGTCACCAAAGTCGAATACGGCATGAACGATCTGTTCCACACCTTCCGCCGCGGCCACCGCATCATGGTGCAGGTGCAGAGCTCCTGGTTCCCGGTTGTGGACCGGAATCCGCAGAAGTTCATGAACATCAATGAGGCTCGTGAAGCCGATTTTCAGAAAGCCGTGCATCGCGTTTTCCGCCAACGCGGCGCGGCCTCAGCGGTGACATTGCAGGTCCTGCCCTAGGCGGCCGGCTCTGTCCCGAACCAGATCCGTCCATAGCGCCGCACCGTCTCGCCCGGCGCGCAGTCGGGGAACTTCGGGTCGCTGTGCATGCAGGGGCAGCGCTCGTTGCCCCACACCCGCTGGCAGTGCTCCCACTCTGTGGCAATCCATCGCCGTCCGTCCGCGGATCGCGCCAGCGCTTTCGGCATCGCGAAACTCTTGTTCGCGTTGCTCTGCGCCGCAAAGGCTGGTGCGCCCTTGAACAGCACGCAGACCTGCGCGCGCATGTCCCGCAGCGTCTCCGTGGAGCCGTTGCGAATCCAACACTCCATTTCCACCACCTGCCCGTTCAGCCGTACCGTCGCCCCCACAGTCACTTTGTCCGGCAACTCCCACTCCGAAGCCAGCGAGCCGTCCGGATTTCGCGTCCAGTCCCGGTTCGCAATCACGATGTTCTTCTCATCCCACTTCGTCGGAATGTGCGTGTGGCCAAGAAAGTGGATCTTCCCATTTGCGATCACGGCCTCCGGAACATCCACCACGATGTAGCCGGCGTCCTCCCACGGCAGAAACACGGACGCCTTCGTCCCGCGCATCGGGTCCACGGCGCCATCGAGGAACCCGATGCGCGTGTGCCGTCCGCCCGGGTACGGCAGCAGTTGGATTCCCCGCGCCGGCGTAGGCCGTTGTTCCGTCTCCGCCATGCCGGTCACCCGCGCTGTTTCCGCCGCCGCGTAGCCGTGTGTGCGCATCACCGTGCGCCAGTATGGCAATTCGCGCTGTGTCGCCTCCACCTCCGGCGGCAACGCCAGTTTGCCGTCCTTCGGCTGCCGGTAACGCATGCGCAGCACCGGGTCGTCCGGCTCCGGGCCCAGGAACCCACCCACATCGCGCAGCGCCAGCGTGCGGAACCCCTCAGCCTGCAGATACTCCATGTACTTCTCAAATGCCGGCGGCGGCGTGTGTACCCACGGATGCACCACGTCGGGCACGCCGTGAAACTGCAGCAC
>CAZWDD010000281.1:6315-7415 GCA_964632345.1 uncultured Solibacteraceae bacterium
GTCCACGAGTGGTTGCCGATCTCAAAGCCCATGGCGTGGATCTCGGCCGCGTCCTGCCAGCTCAGGAAGTGGGCCTTCTGCTCCATCCACCGGTGGGTGACGAAGAACGTCGCCTGGAACCCGAGCTTCTTGAGCAGCGGCGCCACGATCGTCCGGTGGGACTTCACCGCGTCGTCGAACGTCAACACCACCGTCTTCGGCGGCACCGGCGCCGCCACGGCGGCCGCCCCCGCCAGTCCGAACTCACGCCGGCTTATCAGATGCATCAACCAACTTTGGCCTCCAGCTCCGCCCAACGAGCATACAACGCCTCCACCCGGTGTTGTGCCGCCTCCATGCGCCCCGTCGCTTCCTGCACCTTCACGTGATCGGTGAAGACGGCTGGGTCCTCCAGGTCGGCCTTCGCCGCCGCCAGGGCCTCCTCGGCCTCCATGATCTGACCTTCCATCGCATCCCACTCGCGCTGTTCCAGGTAGCTCAGCTTCTTCTTCGGCGCCGTGGCGGACGTGTCCGCCGGGGCCTCTTTCTTCGCCGCAGCTACCGGGCGCGCCCGCTCCGCCCGTTCCTGCTCCCACTGTGAATACTCCGCGTAGACGCCCCACTTCCCATCGCCTTCCAGCGCCAGAACAGTCGACGCCACGCGGTCCAGTAGGTATCGGTCATGCGTCACCAGCACCAGCGCGCCGGGGAACTCCAGCAGGTTATCCTCCAGAACTTCCAGCGTCGGGATGTCCAGATCGTTGGTCGGTTCGTCGAGGAACAGCACGTCAGCCGGTTGCAGCATCAGGTTCGCCAGTAGCACGCGTGCCCGCTCCCCGCCTGACAACTGGCGTACCGGCTGGATCAACTGCTCGCTCGTAAATAGGAACCGCTTCGCCCAACCCGCCACATGCACCGGTTGCCCGTTGTAGATCACCGAGTCCCCGTCCGGGCACAGAGCCTGTTTCAGTGTTGCGTTCTCATCGGGCAGCTGCCGGTTCTGGTCCAGCGTCACCACGCGGAGCAGATCCGCCCGTCGCACCGTTCCTTTCTGCGGCGCCATCTTCCCTTCCAGGATTCGCAGCAGGGTCGATTTGCCGCAGCCGTTGCCGCCCACCAGG
>CAZWDD010000282.1:0-7376 GCA_964632345.1 uncultured Solibacteraceae bacterium
GAGACCCAGGGCGCCCACTTCTGCTAGTAGCGCACTGACTCCAGAAACAGGCCGGCGGCGGGCGCCGTCCAGGCGGCAACGTCCAGACGCGCCTCGCCCCGGCCCTCCAGTAACTCCGCAATCTCCTCCACCTGCAACTCCCCCAGCCCCGCCTTCACCGTCACCCCCACCAGCCGCCGCACCATCCGCCACAGGAAGTGCGACGCCTCGATGCGGAACAGCACCAGATAGTCATCCTGAAACACCTCGGCCGTCTCCACATGCACGATCGTTGACTCATTCGGCCGCGACGGATCCTTCGCCGCGAAACGCTTGAAATCGTGCCGCCCCGCAAACAGCGCCGCCGCGGCCTGCATCTTCTCCACGTCCAGCCGCTCCTTGATCCACCACACATGCTTCTTGTGGAACGCCGTCTTCCGCGTCGCCACCTGGTACAAGTACCCCCGCGCCGTTGCATCGTGCCGTGCATGAAAATTCACCGGCGCCTCCTCCAGGTCGAGGATCGAGATATCCGAAGGCAGCCGCCCGTTCCACTCCGCCGCCAGCATCTCCGGCGCATACCGCGGATGCCGCCGCTCCGTCTTCCGCAGCTTCACATGCGCCACCTGCCCCAGCGCATGCACGCCCGCGTCCGTCCGCCCCGCTCCCATCAGCTCCACCGCCGACCCCAGATGCTCCTCAATCGCCCCCCGCAGCGTCCCGGCCACCGTCCGCGCATTCACCTGTTCCTGCCACCCGCTGTAGCGCGTCCCGTCGTACTCCAGCGTCATTTTCCACGTCTTCATGCAGCTCCCATCGTAGCCGGGATCGGTATGCTAGCTTCGAGTTGTGATGAATCGACGCGCATTCCTCCTGCAATCGGCCGCCCTGTCCGCCGCCGCTCTCGCCGCCAAGGCCAAGAAGATCCCCATCGGCCTCGAACTCTACTCCGTCCGCCAGGAACTCACGAAGGACGACGTCGGTACCGTCAAGGCCGTCGCCAAAATGGGCTATGACGCCGTCGAGTTCTACTCCCCCTACACCGCCTGGGACATCGCCAAAGCCAAGGAGATGCGCAAGCTCCTCGACGGCCTCGGCGTCAAGTGCGTCTCCACCCACAACAGCTCCCAGACCTACGACCCCGGCAAGCTCGAACACGCCATGGAGCTGAACCAGATCCTCGGCTCCACCCTCATCGTCATGGCCTCGGCCGGCCGCGTCGAAGGCATCGCCGGCTGGCAGCGCGTCGCCGAAAAGCTCAATGCCGGCGCCGAGAAGATGAAGTCCGCCGGCCTCCGTGCCGGCTTCCACAACCACAAGACCGAATTCATGCCCATCGACGGCAAACGCCCCATGCAGGTCCTCGCCGCCGAGACCACCAAGAACGTCGTCCTCCAGCTCGACGTCGGCACCTGCGTCGAAGCCGGCGTCGACCCCGTCGCCTGGATCAAGTCCAACCCCGGCCGCTTCGCCTCCATCCACTGCAAGGAGTGGTCCAAGGACCCCGCCGTCGGCTTCAAAGCCCTGTTCGGCGAAGGCGACGCCCCGTGGAAAAAGATCTTCGCCGCGGCCGAAAAATCCGGCGGCGTCGAATGCTACATGGTGGAACAGGAAGGCAGCCGCTTCACGCCGTTCGAATCCGCCGAAAAGTGCCTCGCCAATTTTAAGAAGCTCCGCGGCTAACCCAGCCGGAAGCCTTCCAGCACCTTGTCCCACGGCTTGCGATAGGGGCGGACGAGCATCCTCGCCGCCTCGTTATCGCCAATGATCGTCTCCTTCTCCGCGTCCCACTGCAGCTTCCGCCCCACCCGCAGCGAGATGTTCGCCAGGTGGCAGGCCGTCGACACGCGATGCCCGTCCTCCACGTCCGATACCGGCCGCTGCCGCGCCTTGATGCAGTCCAGGAAGTTCCGCACATGCAGGTCGAACTGCTCCGGTGACGAGCCCTTCTCCTTCACCGCCGCCGTCCACGGCTCAGGCTTCGCCGCCGATACCTGCGGCCCGCCGCCGGGGTGCCCTTGAAATCGCGGAATCGCCGCCGCCGGGTCGATCTTCAGGTCCGGCACAATCTCAAACCCGCCCCGGTCAATCACCAGGCTCCCCTTCGTTCCGAAGAACTCCAGCGACCCGCCCCGCGGCGTTCCCCGGCTGGCCTCCCGGTGGAACCACGCCGCCGACCATCCGCCGAAATCGAACAGCGCGTCCTGCGTGTCCGGCGTCTCCCCGTCGTCCTGCAGCACATACCGCCCGCCGATCGATACCACCGCCTTCGGCCCCTTCGGATTCGTCACCCAATAGACGATGTCCAGCGAATGCGCCGCCAGGTTCGTCATCTGCCCGCCTGAATAGTCCCAGAACCAGCGGAAGTGGTACAGCCCTCGGTGCGCCTGGTACGGCCGCGCCGGCGCCGGGCCCAGCCACATGTCGTAGTCGAACTCCTTCGGCGCCGCCCCCGCCGGCGGCACTGCAAACCCCGGCATGATGTTCCGCGCCGATTGCGACCGCACCGAATGGATCTTCCCGATCGCCCCCTCCTGCAGCAACTGCCGCGCCTTCCCGTAGTGCCGCCCCGACCGCTGCTGCGTCCCCACCTGCACCACCCGGTTGTACTTCCGCGCCGCCTTCACCATCCACTGCCCCTCGGCGTGGAACAGCGTCATCGGCTTCTCCACATACACGTCCTTGCCCGCCGCGCACGCCATGATCGTCATCAGCGCGTGCCAGTGGTCCGGCGTTGACACCACCACCGCCTGCAGGTCTTTGTCCTCGATCAGCTTCCGGAAGTCCGTGTACGCCTTCGCCTTCCCCCCGCACGCCTGCACCCCCTCCTCCAGACGCGGCTGATACGTCTCCGCCATCGCCGCCAGGTCCACGTCCTTCTGGTTCTTGAAATCAAAGACGTGCTGCGCTCCAATCAACCCGTAGCCGATGAATCCGACCTGTACGCGGTCGTTGGCTCCCCAGACCCGGGTGGAAGCAAGGGCGGTCCCTGCGGCTAGGCAAAAATGGCGGCGTGTCGACATGGCTTCGGCGGGAATTCTATCACTTGCCGCCCCGCCCCCGGCGATATACTTCTTAATTCAACATGGCCCAAGTCTTCGACTCTCCCGACCCCTCCATCTTCGAACTCCACCCCGCCCACCCCGGCCCCGCCGGCTCCCTCCCCATCACCGCCGAGGACCTTCTCAAACGCCCCTCCGGTGACATCTTCGGCCTCACCCAGAACGCCGGCATGGGCTGGGACCCCCGCCTGCTCAAGGGCAAGGAAATCCTCCTGCTGTCCACCCACGGCGGCGTCCGCCGGCCCGACGGCACCCCCATCGCCCTTGGCTATCACACCGGCCATTGGGAGGTCGGCCTCCTCGTCGAAGCCGCCGCCAACGAACTGAAATCCCTCGGCGCCGTCCCCTTCGCCGGCGCCTGCACCGACCCCTGCGACGGCCGCTCCCAGGGCACGCCGGGCATGTTCGATTCCCTCCCCTTCCGCAACGACGCGGCCATGGTCCTCCGCCGCCTCATCCGCTCCCTCCCCACCCGCCGCGGCGTCGTCGGCGTCGCCACCTGCGACAAGGGCCTCCCCGCCATGATGATGGCCCTCGCCGCCCAGCACACCCTCCCCTGCGTTCTCGTCCCCGGCGGCGTCACCCTCATGCCCTCCGATGGTGAGGATGCCGGCAAGGTCCAGACCATCGGCGCCCGCTTCGCCCACGGCCAGATCTCCCTCGAATACGCCGCCGATATGGGCTGCCGCGCCTGCGGCTCCCCCGGCGGCGGCTGCCAGTTCCTCGGCACCGCGGCCACCTCCCAGGTCATCGCCGAAGCCCTGGGCATGACCCTTCCCCACGCCGCCCTCGCCCCCAACGGCCACCCCCTCAGGCTCGACATGGGCCGCCGCTCCGGCCGCGCCGTCCTCGAGCTCGAATCCCTCGGCTGGTCCATGCGCGACATCCTCACCCCCGCCGCCCTCGAAAACGCCATGGTCCTCCATGCCGCCTTCGGCGGCTCCACCAACCTCATCCTCCACCTCCCCGCCGTCGCCCACCAGGCCGGCCTCACCCGCCCCGTCGCCGCCGATTGGGCCCGCGTCAACAAAAACGTCCCCCGCCTCGTCGACTCCCTCCCCAACGGCCCCGAAAACTTCCCCACCGTCGTCGTCTTCATGGCCGGCGGCGTCCCCGAAGTCATGCTCCACCTCCGCAAGGCCGGCCTCCTCGATACCTCCGTCAAAACCGCCGCCGCCTGCACCCTCGGCGAATCCCTCGACTGGTGGGAGCAGTCCGAACGCCGCCACAACCTCCGCCGCCAGCTCCAGGACCGCGAAGGCATCGACCCCGCCCGCGTCATCCACGACATGGCCAACGCCATGTCCTCCACCGTCTGCTTCCCCTCCGGCAACCTCGCCCCCGAAGGCTCCGTCATCAAGGCCACCGCCATTGATCCCTCCGTCGTCGATGCCGATGGCGTCTACCGCAAACGCGGCCCCGCCCGCGTCTTCGTCTCCGAACCCGCCGCCATCGCCGCCATCAAGGAAGGCCGTATCCAGGCCGGCGACATCATGGTCCTCTGCTCCCGCGGCCCCCTCGGCTCCGGCATGGAGGAGACCTACCAGGTCACCTCCGCCCTCAAGCACCTCCCCTTCGGCAAACAGGTCGCCCTCCTCACCGACGCCCGCTTCTCCGGCGTCTCCACCGGCGCCTGCATCGGCCATATCTCTCCGGAAGCCCTCGCCGGCGGCCCCATCGGCAAGGTGCTCGATGGCGATGAAATCGAAATCGTCATCGACCGCAACACCCTCGAAGGCACCGTCAATCTCGTCAATGGCGATCGCCTTCTCGCCGAACGCGCCCCCCGCCCCGACCTCCAGCCAGACCCCGATCTCCCCGCCGACACCCGCCTCTGGGCCGCCCTCGTCGACGCCAGCGGCGGCTCCTGGGGCGGCGCCGTCTACGACGTCGATGCCATCCTCAAAGTCATCGAAGCCGGCAAAAAAGCACTCGCCTCCCAAGGGTAAATTTCCCAATTCCGTGGGGTTACGCCGATAATAGGAGATACCCCATGGACTGGAGTCAAGTCGAACTCAAAAAGACGGTCAACCTGCCGCAGACCGGTTTCTCAATGAAGGCAAACCTTTCCTCCCTCGAGCCCCGCCTGCTCGCCGAGTGGAAGGAGCAGGACCTCTACGGCCAGATTCGCCACGCCCGCGCCGGTCAACCCATGTATGTCCTGCATGACGGCCCCCCCTACGCCAACGGCAACATCCACCTCGGCCACGCCTTCAACAAGCTCCTCAAGGACTTCATCGTCAAGTCCCGCACCATGGCCGGCCTCGATTCCCCCTACGTCCCCGGCTGGGACTGCCACGGCCTCCCCATCGAGATCAAAGTGGATGGCGAACTCGGCTCCAAAAAAGCCCAGATGACGCCCGCCCAGATCCGCAAAGCGTGCCGCGCCTACGCCCAGAAGTACGTCGACCTCCAGAACGCCTCCTTCCAGCGCCTCGGCATCTTCGGCCGCTGGGACAAGCCCTACCTCACCATGGCGCCAGAATACCAGGCCGTCATCGCCGGTGCGTTCGTTGACTTCTTCGCCAAGGGCTACGTCTACCGCGGCCTCAAGCCCGTCAACTGGTGCATCTCCTGCCGCACCGCCCTCGCCGAAGCCGAAGTCGAGTACGAGAACCACACCAGCCCCTCCATCTACGTCCGCTTCCGCATGACCGAGGACCCCTCCGTCATCCACCCCGCCCTCGCCGGCAAGGACGTCTACGGCCTCATCTGGACCACCACCCCCTGGACCATCCCGGCCAACATGGGCATCGCCTTCCACCCGCGCTTCGAATATGTCGCCTACGAAACCGGTGGCGCCGTCTATCTCATCGCCGCCGGCCTGCTCGATGCCGTCAAGTCCGCCTGCGCCTGGTCCGATGGCGCCGAACTCGCCCGCTTCCCCGGCGCCAAACTCGATCAGTCCGTCTTCCAGCACCCCTTCATCGATCGCAAGTCCCTCGGCATCCTCGCCGATCACGTCACCCTCGAACAGGGCACCGGCTCCGTCCACACCGCCCCCGGCCACGGCCAGGAGGACTACGTCGTCGGCATGCAGAACGGCATCCAGGTCTATTGCCCCGTCGATGGCGCCGGCCGCCTTTACCACACCCCCGACGAACCCGGCGCGCTCCCGGAATCCCTCGTCGGCAAGTCCGTCTGGGAAGCCAACCCGCTCGTCATTGAACTGCTCCAGGCCTCCGGCGCCCTTCTCGCCAAGACCCCCATCGAGCACAGCTACCCACACTGCTGGCGCTGCCACAAACCCACCATCTTCCGCGCCACCGAACAGTGGTTCATCGGCATGGAGCGCAACGATCTCCGCCAGCGCGCCCTCGAAGCCATCAAACAGGTCAAGTGGTGGCCCGCCTGGGGCGAAGAGCGCATCAGCAACATGATCGCCACTCGCCCCGACTGGTGCATCTCCCGCCAGCGCACCTGGGGCGTCCCCATCGTCGCCTTCACCTGCAAGGCCTGCGAACAGCACGTTACCGACCGCGCCAAGCTCGATCACGTCGTCGACCTGTTCCGCGAACACTCCGCCGACGTCTGGTACGAACGCACCGCCGAGGAACTCCTCGGCCCCGGCTACACCTGCACCCACTGCGGCGGCGCCGAGTTTGAGAAGGAGCGCGACATCCTCGACGTCTGGTTCGATTCCGGCTCCAGCCACCTCGCCGTCCTGACCGAAGAGAACAGCCTCCCCTGGCCGTCCGACATGTACCTCGAAGGCGGGGACCAGTATCGCGGCTGGTTCCACTCCTCCCTCCTCGTCGGCGTCGGACTCAAGGGCGGCGCTCCCTACAAGGGCTGCCTCACCAACGGCTGGACCCTCGATGGCGAGGGCCGCGCCATGTCCAAGTCGCTCGGCAACACCATCGAACCCGAGAAAATCATCAAGCAGTACGGCGCCGAGATCCTCCGCCTCTGGGTCTCCTCGGTCGAGTTCTGGGAGGACGTCCGCCTCTCGGAAACCATCCTCACTCGCCTCACCGAGGCCTATCGCAAGATCCGCAACACCTTCCGCTACGCCCTCGGCAACCTCGCCGGCTTTGACCCCGCCGCCCACTGCGTCCCCTTCAACGAACTCCAGGAAATCGACCGCTGGATCCTCTCCCGCACCGATGACCTCATCGCCCGCTGCCGCAAGTGGTTCGACGAGTACGCCTTCCACCGCGTCTACCAGGCCGCCTACGCCTTCTGCGCCACCGACCTCAGCGCCGTCTATTTCGACATCCTCAAGGACCGCCTCTACACGGCGGCCCCCAACTCCCCCGCCCGCCGCAGCGCCCAGACCGCTCTCTGGCTCCTCACCGGCGCGCTCACCCGCCTCCTGGCCCCCGTGCTCGCCTT
>CAZWDD010000283.1:0-7322 GCA_964632345.1 uncultured Solibacteraceae bacterium
CCGATAATGACCGGTCCAGCTTCGGGCAGTGCAGGTTCTTCAGCGGCCCGAAATTGGAAGCATGCGTATCCCACGAACTCTTTTCTGGATCGCCATTGGCCACGCTCGGCCAGTTGACTTGCACGAACTTCGTCCCCGCCTCGATCAGCCGCCTCGACATCAGCACGCTCTGCCCGAACGTGTGGTGTCCGTAGCGCTCCCGCATCTTGTCCGGCTCCTTGGTCAGGTCCATCGCGTCTCGCGCCTTGCCGCTCAACACCAGGTCATACGCCTTGCCGTAGTACTCATCCACGGCCGCCGCGTTCAGCGCCTTCTCCAACTCCGGCATCGATCCGTTGATGCCCTTCAACAGTTCAAACCGGTCCTTCAACCGCCCGGCCGGCACCTCCTTGCGTAGGCTTAGGTCGTCAAGCTGAATCGGTTCCGCCGGGTCCTGGTAGAGCCGGTAGGGGTCATAGGCCTTGCCGAGAAATCCCGCCGCACCGCCCTTGCCGATGATCCCGGACTCCTGCAGCGGCCGGGGCAGTTCCACGAACGGCAGCACCGGCTCGGTCATCTTGATCATCTTCGAGATATGGCTGCCGGCGGTTGGAAAATCGGCCGGCGTTGGAGGCTCGAGCTGTCCGGAAGGCGACACCTTGTCCGGCGGATAGCCCGTCAACATCTGATAAATCGCCGCCGTGTGATTGAACAGCCCGTTCGGTGTATAGCTCATCGAGCGGATCAGCGTGGCCTTGTCGAGCGCGTTGGCCATCATCGGCATGTGCTCGCCAATCCACGTGCCCGGGATCTTCGTCTTGATCGGTTTGAACTCGCCCCGAATGTTGGCCGGCGCCTCGGGCTTGGGATCCCAGATGTCGATGTGGCTAGGCCCGCCCTGCAGGAAGATCATGATCACGTTCTTGGCGTTCCCGAAGCCCCGGGCACCCTTGTACTTATCGGCGAGGTTGGCGGCGCGCGCCGCCTTCTGGGACAGGAAGAAGCCGGGCAGATGCAGGCCCGCCAGGCCCAGCGAACCGATCCGCATCAACTCACGCCGCGTGGGCCCCTCACAGGTTTGGCCGGTACGGCCGGGGATGTTGAGCATGTCCTTGTCCTCCTAGTAAATGTACAGAAATCCCTTGCTGTTGAGCAGCGCCCACAACAAATCCTGCGCACGAACAGCGCGCGATCCGCCTGCCAGATACTTCTGCCCGCGTTCGGACTCGGCCTTGTTCGGCAACCGTGAAAGCGCCGCCAGGTACAACTCTTCCACCACCGCCGCGTCGTTCCGGCCGCTCAGAATCAGATTCGCTACCCGTCCCTTGGAGTCGGCGACGGCGTCAGAAATCGTGGCGCCGTTCACCAGGTTCAATGCCTGCGGCAGCGAAAAATCCGTCCGCCGTTCGCACTCGCAGGCCGATTCGCGCGACGGCCGGCCGAACAGATCCAGGAACCCATCCTTGCCCACATGCGGATCGGGCAACTGCGTAGCCGACAGGTCCTCGGGCACCTCCGGGAACTTCGGCCGCGCCCCGGCCGCCGCCGCCACGGCATCCATCAACGCTTCGGCACTCATACGCCGCGGCATGTAGTGAGAGAAGTTCTCGCCGTCCTTCTCGTTCCATTCATTGGTGACGATGGAGGTCTGGTAGGCCCGTGAATTGACGATGGTCCGCATCAGGTGCTGCAGATCGAAGTTGTGCGCGATGAAGTCATTCGTCAGCGCTTCCAGCAGCGCCGGATTCACCGGCGGATTCGACGCGCGGATGTCGTCCACCGGATCGATGATTCCCTTCCCGAAGAAGTAGCTCCACACGCGGTTCGCAACCGCTTTGGCGAAGAACGGATTCTCCTTCGAGGTCAGCCATGTGGCCAGCGCATCGCGCCTCCGGTCGTCATTCGGAATGGCCACGGGCCGGGCCGAAGCGATCAGGAACTCCGGCGCCACCACGCGGCTGTCCTTCGGGTGCTTCATGTCGAAGCCCGAGCGCTGATCGTAGATAATCTCCTCGCCCACCTCATACCCCGGCCGCAGACCGACCGCCGAGAAGAAGGCCGACATCTGGAAATACTGATTCTGCGTCCACCGTTCAAACGGATGGTCATGGCACTGCGCACATACCATGCGGACGCCAAGAAAGACCTGTGTGGTCTTTTCCATCGTGAGCTTCGGGTCTCGCGTGATGCGGTAAAAGTTGGCCGCCGGCTCGTCGTAGCTCGACCCGCGGCTGGTCAGCAGTTCCCGTACCATCTTGTCGTATGGTTTGTTGGACGCAATCGAATCGCGAATCCACTCGCGGAAGGCAAACGTCCCCTTCTCGCCCAGGTACTTCCGGCTGGACTGCAGCAGGTCGCCCCACTTGATCGTCCAGTAGTCCGTGTAGGAAGGCCGGGCGATCAGTTTGTCGATCAGCCGCGCCCGCTTCACTTTGGTGGGTGCCGGGTCGGCAAGGAAGGCCCGCACCTCGGCCGGCGTCGGGGTCTGGCCCGTCAGGTCCAGCGTCAACCGGCGCAGGAACGTCGCGTCGTCCGCCAGCGGGGAAGCCTGTATCTTCAGCCGTTGCAGCTTCGCGTCGATGTGCGTATCGATGTAGTTGTGCTGCGGCATCGGCGTCCAGGCAAAGCCCGGTTTGGGATTGAGAATCGTTACCGGCACCGTCGAGAACTTGCCCTGATACCGGACCAGCATCGTCGCCTCGCCAATCCGTTCCCCGGAGACCTTCGCCGCCGCATCTACCTTGGCCACATCCGGAATGTTCGATTCCACCGTCGCCTCGCGCGTCACCTCTCGCGTCTGCCCATCGGCGAATCGCGCCAGTACTTTGATCTGCGCCGTCTCGCCCGGTTTCGGCATGTGGATCTCTTTCGGCTCCACCTCTATGGCCGCCACACTGTCCTTGGCGGGATCCCCATACGGGACACCCTGCGCAATCCACTGATAGATCACCTTGTAGTAATCGGAGTCTCGTTCGAACCGTAACCCGCCGCCGTGCGGCACCTGCTGTGTGGGCTTGGCGAGCAACAGGCTGCGCGCCGGTTCGGCACGGTTGAACCGGCGGCCCGATAGATCGTACAGCAGCGCCTCATAGTCGAACTGCGGATCGTAGCCGCGTAGCGAAAGCTTGAAACCGTTCTTCCCCTTCGCCGCGCCATGGCACGGGCCGGACGTACAGCCGGCCTTGTTCAACACCGGCGCCACATCGCGCAGGAAGGTCACGGGTTCCGCGTGAAGCGCGGCGATACTAGCGAGCAGCAGAAGCGGACGCATTCGCGTTTTTCTCCTCGGGGTCCATGGCCGGCAGCGTGAACTGCTGTATCTCGGAGTAGATCTCCTGTTGACGGCCGTCAATCATCAGCCGCCCGGTGATGCCGATGTCGTAGCGGGCCGGCAGCGTGTTCCGGGTAGAGGTCACCAGAAATGTGCCGGTACTCTTGTCCTTTTCATCCACCGCCATGCCGATGATGCGCAAATCGGCAAAGTTCGGCACCGACGGCGTCACCGTTCCCGGCACCGGCTGCGCGGCATTCCTCGTCTTCCAGGTCCACCGGAACAGAAACTCGTAGCCGGCCTCCTTCTTCTCCGTCTTTTCCAGTTTCAGGTCCAGGTGCGCCGGCGCCGCCGGAGCCATTGCCATCGGCAACTGCGCGCCCAGCCAGGTGCCGTTCAGCGCCCGCTGCCGGTCCACCACGCCCTGCGCCGTCGCGCCGTTCACCGCAATCGAGTAGCCCGTTCCACGTGCCCGGCGCTCAATCACGGCCCCATCCGAACCGCTGCCAACAACAGCGAAAGCCAGCTCCTCCACATTGAGCCGCGTCGCCGCGTCGGCCGTCAGGGATACGATCGCGCGCCGGATACCAAGCCTCGGCGTCAGCGACTCCGGTGGATCCGGCGGAATGTTCCCTCCCGACATCCGCACGCCTGCCGGAAGTTGCAGCGCCTTGAACGTCAACGGACCGGCATAGCCGCGGCGGTCCGCCGCCAGGCTGACCAACGCGGTGCCGCCGGCGGGAATATTGACGAACGGCGTATCGACGATCGCGCGCAGATCATGCGATCCCTTGGAGACATGCAGCCGGTAGCCATAATGCGTCCCCCCGCGCCGCGCCAGATCTTCCACCGCGATCTCGATCTCGTCCACATCCTCCGGCACCCGGAACGGCAGAAACGGATCGCCCGCCGTCCGGCTGGAGGCCTGTACCGCAAACACGTCCACCGGCAGCGGCAGGTCGCCGGCCGACGCCAGCGCCTTGCCCTTCCGGTCATAAATCGTGATCACACCGCTGATCTTCGACGTGCCCAGTTCGCGCGCCTCGAGTTCGAAGATGTACTCGCCGCCGCGTTCCACGGACATGCGGTAGCGATCCACTTCCCCGGGCTTGGAGAGCCGCCCATTCACCGTCGCCGGCAACGCCGCAATCGGTCCCGCCAGTGGTTCGGTCACCTCCGGGAACTCACCGACGGCGATCGGCAGCGGCAGCGCGGGCGAACCCGGCAGATTGACGAAGGCCTGCGAACCGGCCGCTTTCGTCAGGTCCGCCTTCACCCGGGCCGGCCCGAGCGATACCTCTACCGCCTGCCCGCGCTGCCCGCCCAGCGGGAAAACCTCCGTCGGGTAGGCATAGGCGCCCGTCTTCAGGCGGTAGAAGTTCTGCGCCTGGCCCGAGTAGCGCGCGTCGTGAACCTCCACGTAGTAGTAGCCGGCGGCCGGAAACGTGTAGTCCAGCCGCGGGTCCAGCTTCAAAAGCGGCGCGTCTTCCGATCGCGCCAGTTGCTTGCCATTCCCATCGAGGATGCGGATCACCGGATCCACCGCCGACCCCGCCCGCCGCGCATCCACCTCGAACACACGCCTCTCCCCGGCCTTCACCTGCAGCCGGTACACATCCCGCTCCGGTCCCCGCAGCGTGCCGTTCAGCGTGATCGGCGACGACGGTAGCGACTGCGCCTTTTCAATCGAATCGTTCGAGTTCCGCAACGCGCCTGGTTGCGACTCCTCTTCGCTGATCTCCGGATACGCCCCGATGCTGAACAGCAGGATATTGGACAACCCGTCGGGCGACTGCACGCGAATGGGATACACCCCCACCTCCACCTCACCACGCGGCTCCACCAGGAACGCCGCATAGCGTCCGGCCATCATCCCGGCCGGCGGCGCCAACGGCGTGAAGTCGGCGGGCAGCGTAGAGAGGATCTTCGTCCCCTCCACCAGGTCCTGCCCGGTGATCGTCAACGCAAACGCCCGGCCCTTCTGCGCGCCGCGCGGCTGCAGTTCCGTAATCACGGGCGGCGCCGCCACAAGCGTTGCGGCGAATGCCGCCAGCAGCACTCTCATTCCCCACCCCCGGCGGAGGCAGCCCCGGCCGAAAGCGGTACCGGAACGAAGCGGTGCAGCAGCTGGCAGTTCGCTGCGTCGTAGATGCGGAGCATACCGTCGAACCCTCCGGTTGCAAGTCGTTTCGAATCCGGCGAAAACGCCGCCGCGTAAATGCCGGCCGCGTGACCCTTGCACTGAGCCGTCAACTTCCCGGTTTCGGCGTCATATATGTTGACCGCCGGCGCAATGCCGGCCACCGCGATCCGCGCCCCGTCCGCTGACCAGTCCAGCGAGAAGATCGGGCCTTCCTGCCGGTCCAGCTTTCGGATCAGCGTTGTGTCGTCGGCAATCTTCATGTTCTTCGGCCGGTCCATCGTGTAGATGTACGGGTAGCGGTCTTCCCCGCCGATAATGACGATGTCCTTCTTCGGGTGCCGCGCCACCGCGTTCAACTCAGAACGCAGCAGATTCACGTTTTCCAGAAAGGCGCCGGACCCCGCATCAATCAACTTCGCCGCCCGGTCCTTGCTCACCGTGACGAACCGTTTGGAATCCGCCCCGAAAACCGACGCCAGCACCCAGTTCTCATGGTTGCCGATCTTGTAAAGTTCCTTCCCGCTCACGGTGTCGAACACATGCACCGTGTTGTCGGTAGCGCCAACTGCCACCCGTGACCCGTCGGGAGCGATGGAGGCGCCAAACACCGTGTCGTTCGTCAATCGCGCCGCGTGCCGCAACTTCCCCGCACCCGCATCCCAGATCTGCACTTCACCAAACTGCGCCGGTGTACCGCCGCCAGCCACCAGCGTCCGTCCGTCCGCGCTGTAGGCAAGCGAAAGGATTCGCTCCGCCTTCCCCGCCAACCGGTGGACCAGCCGTTTGCCGTCCGCCTCGTGTACCAGCACCTCGCGATTGCCCGACACCGCAATCTGCCGCCCGTCGGGCGACCATCGCAGCGCCGTAATCACCGGCGGCTGCAGATAAACCGACGGCCCCGCCGCCGACGTTTCCACCGCCGTATCGTCCGGCGCCCCCGCCGCAATCCACTCCCGTATCCGGGCAATATCGGCGTCCGGCAGCGCTGGTTGCCCCAGCGGCATCCGCGGCATCATCGCCGCCGTCAGATACCGCACCGTGATACTCTCCTCCGGCTTCCCGGCCACGAATCCGGGCCCGCGCTTCCCGCCCTTCGCAAAGGCCTCGTAACTGGTAACGTCCAGTCCCGAAGCCGCTCCAGCCGGGTGATGGCACCCCTGGCACTGCTTCTGCAAAATCGGCTGAATATCCCGGACAAATCCAGGTTGCGCCGCGAGTCCCGCAGCGAGCGGCAATGCAATCCAAAGTGGCTTCATGGGTTGGCAGCAACTCCGGACCACCCGTGTCCGGATTTCCCGCAGTATACCTGATCCATCTACACCGTTAGGAATCGTTTATGTAACCCCCTCGCCGTAACCTCAATCCAACAGGCGCACGCCTTACAATAACCATCATGAGAAGACTCCTCACGCTTGCCTCCCTCAGCGCCGTTCTGACCCTCCTGGCCGCTGCGGCCGACGTCACCGGAAAGTGGATTGCGCAGGTCCCCGGCCGCGATGGCCAAACCCGCGAGGTCGTCTACAACCTGAAGGCCGATGGCGCCAAGCTCACCGGAACCATGTCTGGCCCCCAGGGCGCCGAAATCGAAATCAGCGACGGCACCGTGGATGGCGACTCCATCGCCTTCGACGTCAAAATGGAGTTCAACGGCCGCTCGATGGTCCGCAAGTACACCGGCGTCGTGGCCGGTGATGAATTGAAAATGAAGAGCCAGACCCAGCGCGGCGCCCAGGAATTTGTCGCCAAGCGCGCCAAGTAATTCCGCGTTCCCTTCCAAGGAAGAAATTCGCGGCCCCTCCCGGGCCGCCTTCCCTTTCCTGGCCGCAAAATGTGTATAATTAGAGGGTTAGCCGTGACGTGCGCCCGTAGCTCAGCTGGATAGAGCGTTTGCCTCCGGAGCAAAAGGTCAGAGGTTCGAATCCTCTCGGG
>CAZWDD010000284.1:0-7315 GCA_964632345.1 uncultured Solibacteraceae bacterium
CTGCTGAAACGCTACAAGGATAAGGTGGAGGCCGTTCAAACCTCGAGCGCATCCCGCATCGCCCGCGCCCGCTTCGCCATTTATGGCGCTAACGAATACCCCGATGCCACCTTCACCCTCCGCCTCACGTATGCGCCCGTGAAAGGGTACACCAATGCCGAAGGCCAGCGGGTCAACTGGGCCACTGACTTCAACGGCCTTTACCGCCGCGCCACCGGCGTCGAACCTTTCGCCCTCCCCCCTTCCTGGCAGCAGTCCAAAGGCAAACTCCGGCTCAAGACCCCGTTCAACTTCGTCTCCACTGCCGACACCCACGGTGGCAACTCCGGCAGCCCTACCGTGAACGCCCGCGGTGAAATCGTCGGGATTCTATTTGACGGCAACATCGAGGGTCTTCCCAATCAGTATCTGTACCGCGACAAAATGGAGCGCTCTGTCCACGTCGCCAGTCAGGGGATTGTCGAGTCCCTGCGAAAAGTCTACGGTGCCTCTCAACTCCTTAAGGAACTCGGGTTTTAGGTCATGAAACGATTCCTGCTTTTCTCGCTCCTCTCGCTTGCCGCTGCCGCACAGGCCGGCTTTTCCGGGGCCGGGCGGTATGAGATTTCGAGTCCCCACTCGAACAAGGTCCTCGACATGGACCGCAACGATCGCCGCACGGTGATTCAATTCGACCCCCGCCGCACCGACAACCAGTTCTGGGACATCGCCGATGCCGGCGGAGGTTTTTTCTACATCCGCAACGCCATGAACGGCCATGCCCTCGCCGTTCAGGACGACCGCAACAGCACCCCGCTCATCGCCGAGCCCTACAACGGTTCCCCCAATCAGCAATGGCGCATCGAGGAGGGCCGCGACGGCGGTGCGCTCCTCACCAACCGGAATGGGAAGGTAGTGGACATTCCGAACGGCTCACGCCGAAACGGGGAACGCATCAACTCCCACAGCCGCAACAACCGCTCCAATCAGCAATGGACGTTTAACCCGACGGGCCGTTCCGGCGGGTTTGACCGGGACAACCGGCGGCCCGGCCGCCGCAACCGCTACGACTCACCCGGCGCTGGCGCCAACTCCGCCGCCATGTTCTTCGACGACCGGGACCGGATGTACAAGATGAATGGAGATGGCGTCTGCGTCTATCGCGACCGTGACTTTCGGGGCGACGCTGTCTGCGCTTCCGTTCGCGACGGCATGCGCCAGTGGTCCGCGCCCTTCTCCTCCATCGGTTCGGTCAAGTTCTTCGGGCGAGCGACGGGCGTCCAATTCTTTGATCGAGAGAACTTCCGGGGCAACTCCACCGAGTTGACCGGCGACGAGCGCAACGTCAACCGGTCTCGCTACAACCTCCGCGGCTCGCCGGGTTCGATGCGCGTCTACTGATTCAGTCCGTCCAGGTAACGGAGAAGCTGATGTTGGTATTTCCCTCCGGTGGCCCCACCTGCACCACTGCTGTGAATCGATTTGCGGGGCTCGGGGCCTCCAGGATCCGAACCCGGTTCGACCCTCTTGCCTGCAGTCTCGACTGCATGCGATTGCCCGTCAGGCCGCCGGTCAAGCCCCAAGTTCGAGCATTGGGCGTGGATCGGCGTTTGGTGGAAAAGGTGACCTGTGTCCCGCGAATAAAGAACAGCGCTTCGTCGTTGATGAATCCAGAAAAGGAAAAGCTGCCTCTGAACTGGCCGGAGTAGTCCTTCGGTGCTGGCTTCGGCGGCGGCGGTAATGGTCTTCCCGGCATGGCATCCCAGGAGGCTGGCCGCCGCCAACCCGTATTGAAGTAACGGGCGGCGATCCCGTCCATCTGTGCTGCCGATGGCGGAGCGACGCTCGCTCCGAACGTAAGCAGCAGGTCGTAGAGTCCGACTCCAGGTTCCGGATCCCTGATAAGGATCATGGCCGTGAAGCGATTCTGCCTTGAGGGCCGCTGTAGGAGTTGCACCTGCCCGCGCGCGATGCGCGCCTGCAATTGGACGGCGGCGTCGCGTTGCGGGAGCGGTCCACTATGGGACGATCCGGCATCTGCGGCCGGCCCTCCGGCTGTCGCCTCGACCGACATCCGTCCGCCTCGGATCCACACTCGTGCTTCGCTTCCAACACGCAGACGAATCTCGATTCGGCCGGATTCCCGCGCCGGATTGTAATCCGCGCTCCGGCGTAGTGCAATTTCTGTCGGTGCGGCGGGCAGGGTGGTCATTGACAGGAACCATGCCGCAATTAGAAGAGCTATTCCTGTTCCGACTTCGTTTCCTTTCAACGGACCTCCAAAGAAAACTAATGGCCGGCGGACCTCCGGAGAATCCGCCGGCCGACTCGACTCGTGATTAACCGTAACGCTAGACCTGGTTCACCTTCTCCCAGGTCATCGGCTGGCCACTCGTGCAGGCCATCAGCGCCATCACCGCAACAAGTGAGCTCTCGGCGCCCCATAGCGCCGCGTTCTCCATCTTGCCGGTCCGTACGCCTTCCACGAACTCGTTCACGTTGTCCATCGTGATGTCGTACTTCGTCTCGGCAACTTCATTTGGCTTGCCCGGGCGGTAGATTGTGTAGCCCTTGCGGCCGACATTCACTGATCCCCGCTCGCAGACGAACGTCTCGGTGACGTCGCTATAGCCCACCTGATTGCCGAACTGATTGGCCGTGTAGCTGAAGATGGTCCCATCCTCGAACTGGAACGAACACGCCAGGCTGTCGTAGATGTCTCCGATCTGCGTCCGAGACATGCGGGAACCGTGGCCCGATACCCGCACCGGATGTCGTCCGGTGAACCAGTTCACGACGTCGATGTTATGGCAGTCCTGCTCGATCAGGATGTCTCCGGACAGTTCCCGATAGAAGAACCAGTTCCGGATGCGCTCCTCGCTCGCCGGGTGTCCTTTCTTGATCGGTGGTCCGCCGCCCATCCAGGCCGCGCGGATCTGCAGGATCCGCCCGAGTTCCCCCGACTTCACGACTTCGTAAGCCTTGCGGTAGTCCTTCCCGTAGCGCTGCTGATAGTCCATCGAAATCCGTTTGGTCGGGTCGGCCATCTTTGCCGCCCGGAGCACCCGATGGCAACCGGCTGCATCCACGCCGGCGGGTTTCTCCAAAAAGATGTGCTTCTTCGCCTTCACCGCGCGCTCGAAGTGCTCCGGGTGAAGAAAAGCCGGAGTGGCGATCAACACCGCGTCGATCGACTTGTCGGCCAGCATGTCATCCAGGCTGTTGAACCGCTTCGCGCCTGAATACTTTGCAGCAGCGGCCTGGAACTTGTCTTCATAAATGTCGTTGTAGGCGGCGACACGAAGGTTTTCGTTCTTTGCGAACAGTCCGCTGACATACATGCCGCGGTTGCCGCAGCCGATGAGCCCGAGTGTCACGGCCGAATTGGCCTGCGAACCGCGCACCGATTGCGATCCGACAATGGAAAAGGCTGCGGCGGCGCCGGCCTTGACGAAACTGCGGCGAGAATTCTGCTGGTTCATATGTTTGTCCTTACGGGGGGATGTAACCGCTTTCTATTATGTCACCGGCCGGTCCGGCGCGATTCGAAACCCGGGCGCCTCGTAATCTGCTCCGCGGTTTCCCTCCGGAATCGCCATCGTATTGCCGTCCCGGATTGCCGTGAACGCCGGTGTCATGATTTCCACCTTCGCCGCGTGAAACTCCGTCTGGATGTTCCCATGGAGGGAGGAGTAGAGATCGAACATCCGCCGCGCATCACCGGTGAAGACGTTCAACTCGTAGGAGACGCTGTAGTCGTTCAATGCCCGCTGCCAGACGTACGGCGCCGGTGTCGGCTCCACCCCCTCTGTTGCCGCTGCGGCGGCCAGCAGCAACTCGTGTACGCGTTGCCACGGCGTATCGTAACCAATCGTCACCGTTGTGTAGAGGATCAGACGCCGGTCTTTCGCCAGTAGGGAATAGTTCAGAATCTGGGAGGCCATGATCAACGAATTCGGAATCGTCACTACTTCGTTGTGGATCGTCTGGAGCCGTGTCACCAGCAGGTTTTTCTCCATGACATCTCCAAGCGTCCCGGCGATCTTGACACGATCACCGATCTGAAACGCCCGCATATAGGTCAGAATCACGCCGCTGACCACATTTGCGATGGTCGACGACGAACCCAGCGACACCAGGACGCCAACAAAAATGGAGATGCCCTGAAATGCCGGAGAATGGGAGCCGGGCAGGTAGGGAAACGCGGCGATCGCGGCCAGTACCAGAATCAGCAGCCGAACCAGTTTTGCGGTCGGAATTGCCCAATCGGGGTAGAACCCGTCGATCAGAATCGCCCCGCGCGCCACCTTGATGAAGATGTAATTGTTCAGCCGGATCAGGTAGTACGCGATCAGTGCGATCAGCAGGACAAAGAAAAAATTCGGTAGGTACGCTGCCACCGACCGGCCGATCTCAACAAGCGGCGAAAGCAGGTACGAGCCCAACGTCCGGCTGATCTCTCCGGTTCCGGGAAACAATCGGATCGAGTAGTTCAGGTAAAAATTCAGGAGGACCAGAATAACGATCCATCTGGCCACACTCACCACGTTGGCCACCGCGTCCAGAAGCGCCGCCGCGGAGAACAGACTGAGCAATCGCGAGCCCCGCTCCTTCAGGTGGCTTTGTGTATACCAGTCGGCCACCGTGCGTACCCGGTGTTGGAGCCAGTTCACGGCCCATACGGCAACCGCGAACAGCAACGTGTAGAGCAGCAGATAGAGCACGAGGGATACCCAGAAGCGGACCGAGGTTGTGTCCCGGTAGCGCTGGACCCCATCCCGGATCCGGTTGAACCACTCCGCTGCGAGTTCGCTCCGCTTCCGGCCATGCGCCGTGGCCTCCGCCTCCGTTACGAGGACCAGCAACTCCGAGCCTGCGCGGATGGCCGTTCCGGCACTCTCCAACTCAATGTGAAGTTGGGATAACTCGATAGAACGGTTCGCGGCAAGCCGTTCCAGGCGAGCCGTGGCGACCTCGGCGGCCTCCTGAGCGGTCAGGTCTGCCGTTGCCGCCTTCAACGAAAACAGTGTCTGTCCCTGCAGGCGTACCGGAGCCTCTTCAGCGACAACGGCGGCCCCGAGGAGTATAAATAAGAATGTCGGAAGGATTGCCCGCGGCACCTTTTCATTATTTGCCGGAAACAGTTTCCGAATTTCTGCCATCTTCTGGATGGCCCCTGCAGGGCACTGAAATTATGCACACAAAAACTTGGATTGCCGTATTCGCTCTCACTGCGAGTACGATGGCCGCCTGGGCCGATCAGATCGTCATGAAGAACGGTGACAAAGTCACCGGCAGCATCGTGAAGAAAGACGCCGCGACACTGACCATCAAGACGGATCTTTTCGGCGTCGTGACGCTACCCTGGGATCAGGTCTCGTCTATCACCGCTGACACACCGCTCAACGTTGTCCTCTCCGATGGCAAAACTGTGCAGGGTTCGCTTGCCAGTTCCGGCGAGAAAGTCGCTGTGAAGGTCGGACAGACGACGCAGGAGGTCGCGCCCACCGAGATCAAGGTGATCCGCAATGCGGCCGAACAGGCCGCCTACGAGCGCCTGTTGAACCCGCGCTGGCGCGATATCTGGGTGATCAATGGCAGTATCGGCATTGCCGGCACTTCTGGTAACGCCAAGACCTCTACCTTTACGACACCGATCAACGCCACTCGCGTCACCAACAACGATAAGACCACCGCCTACTTCAACTTTATCCGTGCCTCGGCGCTCGTCAACGGAGTCTCTGCCGCTACCGCCCAAGCCGTCCGCGGAGGTTGGGGATACAGCCGGAACCTGAATCCCCGCCTGTTTGCGTCGGTCTTTAATGACTATGAATATGACCGCTTCCAGAATCTCGATCTCCGCATCGTCGCCGGCAGTGGTCTCGGCTACCACGCATGGAAAGGCGAACGCGGCAGACTCGACCTCGTCGGCGGTGCCGCGTGGAACCGGGAGTCGTTTGATCCTGCCCGCCCCGCGCTTCCCTTTACCCGGAACTCCGCGGAAGCGTATTGGGGCAATGACTTCAGCTACAAGCTGAGCGCCCGCATGAGCCTCAACCAGAGCTACCGGATGTTCAACAACCTCACCAACTCCGGTGAGTTCCGCCAGAACGCCGACCTTGGTGTCACGGCCGCCCTGACAAAGTGGCTTACCTGGAACGCCTCCATCAGCGATCGCTACCTGAGCAACCCGGTTCCCGGCCGGAAGAAGAACGACTTCCTCTACACCACCGGCTTCGGGTTCACGGTCACGCGCTGAGCATCGCGGCTATGGCCGCCACACCAGAATCGGATCGGGACGTTCGGCAGTTGCCACCGTCCCGGTCCGCTCCAGTGTTCGCAGTGAGAATCGAACGATTCGCTTCGCCCCCTGCGCCGAGACGAACCCTTCTTCACTCGCCGGGTCGATGTGCATCCCCTCCGCGTTCAATCCCACGTCCAGACGCCTCACCTCCTTCCCCGTTGCCAGGTCCACAACCGCCATTGCCCCATCCACAATCAGGCTCACCAGCATCTGTCGCTCCCCTGGCAGCAGTTGCAGGCGCACCGGCTGGCCTTCAATCCTCATCGTCCGCTTCACCTTCCAGCTTCCTGTGTCGATTTCCACTACCGTGTCCGCCGTCCGCGTTGCCACGTAGACGGTCTTTTCATCGCTCGTCAGCGCCAGCCCCATGGGAACCCCGCCCACCCGGATGGAGCGCACGCCGCCCGTTTTCAGGTCATAAACGCTGATCGCCTCATCGCCTGCATTCGCCGTGTAGATCCTCGACTCGTCGTGCGTCACGGCAAGCATATGCGGCAGGCTCTTGTTCGCGGCGCGGATCACCCGTTCGATCTTTCGCTGCAAAGGATCGATCACCAGGATTGCCGAGGGAAGATCGCAGGTCACGTAGAGCTTCCCTGATTTCCCCAGTTCGATTCCGTGCGGCCGGTGGTACTCTCCCAGCGCGATCTCTCCGGCCACCTTCTTTGCCGCCAGATCGACGACGGAGATCGTGTTCCCGCCAGGCGTCTCGTCCGTCCACCGCGCCGTACCGTAGTTGGTGACGTACACCGATTTTCCGTCGGCCGAAAACACGAACTCGTGCGGGATGTGCCCTACCTTCACGCTTCCCGCCGGGGCACCCGTTGCCAGGTCGTAGAACCCCACTGAGTCGTTATACTTTTCCACCACCAACAGCAGGTCCTTCCCGAAGCACATCGGGAGACAAAGAAGCAGCATCGCAATTCGCATCACGGGCGAGTTTATCGCGAACCGTGTCCGCTAAGCTGAATACTTGGTCTCCGTTCAGAACGTCTCGAAGATCTACACCCTCTACGACCGCCCGGCCGATCG
>CAZWDD010000285.1:0-7293 GCA_964632345.1 uncultured Solibacteraceae bacterium
CGCCAAATCGCAAACCGACCTGGCAGACCTTCAGCCCCTGCGTCACCCAGGACGTCTGGATGTTGACGATGTTGTCCAGATACAGCCGGCAGATGGCCAGCGTCTTCAGGAACTCCACACTCGTCGCCTCTTCTTTGACAAAGCGGCCAAGCGAGGTGTTGTCCCGCTGAAAGCTCCAGGGGATGAAGGCGGTAAATCCGCCCGTCTCCTCCTGCAGGTCACGCAGGACCTGCAGATGGTGAATCCGGTGTTCTAGCGTCTCACCGCAGCCCCACATCATGGTGGCCGTCGTCCGGACGCCCAACTTGTGCGCCGCACGGTGCACGCTCAACCACTCTTCCGTGTTGCACTTCAATCGCGCGATCCGCTGCCGCACTTCGTCGTGGAGGATCTCGGCGCCTGCGCCGGGGATCGAATCGAGCCCCGCGTCCCGCAGCCGCGCGATGGTGTCTTCAATCGACAGATTCGAGATCTGGGCGATGTTCAGGATCTCCGGAGCGGAAAGCACATGGAGATGGATCTTGAAGTTCTGCTTGATCGACCGGAACAGGTCCTCGTACCATTCCACCGGAAGATCCGGATGGAGGCCCCCCTGCATCAGCACCCCGGTTCCACCAAGGTCGATGGTCTCCTGAATCTTCTGGTAGAGAACTTCCTTCGGGTGAACGTAGGCCTCATCGTGCCCCTTCGGACGGTAGAACGCACAGAAGGAACAGTACTCGGTGCAGACGTTGGTGTAGTTGACGTTGCGGTCGATAATGTAGGTGGCGATGTTCTCCGGATGGTACCTCCGGCGGATCTTGTCGGCCTCCATGCCGATGCCGATCAGGTCATGGGACCGGAACATATCGAGGGCCTGTTGGGCAGTAATCACGGTTTCAACTCCAAGGCAGGTTCAAGCGCGGCGGCGAACTCCAGGTAGGCGCGCATTCCCTGGTACTCATTCTCGCCCAGTCGGTAGACGATGTTGCGCGTGAGATAGGTGTGAATCAGGTCGGGCGGAAGTTGCCGCTGAGCCGCTTGGCCAGCGACGATCGTCGCCAGATGGCGTTCCCCGTAGGAGAGGGAATCCTCGAAATGGCGGCTGGTGGCCGGGGTCACAAAACGCGGATGGCCGCACCAGACGGCAAAAACCATCGGCAGTCCCGTCAACAGTTTCCATTCGGATCCCAGGTCGAGAGTCAGAAAAGGCAGCGTTGCGGGATCCAGGTGCAGCGCCGGATCTCCAATCACCAGGGCCGCATCGTGCGAGGCGAGCATCCGGTCAAGCTGCGGCTCGGTGACGGTCACCCGTGGATGGGCATCATATTTGCGCGAAAGGATCACCCGAGCCAGCATCACGGAGGTGCGGGATCCCCGGTCGACGGCAAGTGATCGAATCTCCGAAGGAGGAACTTTGGAAACGAGCAGGATGGAGCGAACCGCGCCGTCGCAGGCGATGCCGGTACCCGGACAGTACCGCAGGCTCTGGCGCGCCATTTCGATGACCGGAAGCAGGCCAATGTCGGCCTCGCCGTTCTGCACACGGTCCGCACCTTCCGAGGGCAGGCAATACTGCAACTCGAATGGATGCCGACGTGGGCCATTTTCGAGCCCCCAGATAAGGGGCACCGTATTCAGGTAGGAAATGACGGCCACGCGGGGACGCTCGATTGGGGGCTGCATCAGGGAGAAAGACGGAGTCAAAACCATTTTAGCCTACTGGCTCGAACCACTCCGGTCGAGACGAATGTAACGATGGAAAAACGAAAAAGTGCTACAGATTTAGCGAGTTACGGACGATAAGCAGGGAAGGCACCGGGGTGGACAGTCTCTTCGGGCTGGTGTTAAGGTTGCAAGTGAAGGGCCTTAGGGTTATTTCGGCATTTCGCCAAGGAAAATCGAGTATGCATTTGGTGTGGAAGGGCAAGATGGGTCAGAAGTCGACGATCATGGCGGCATTGTTTGCGGCTGCCGTTGTGGGGCAGACGCCGGTTCAATTCAATCAGATTCCGTCGCGGGCGGTTGGTCACGCAAAGTTGCAGCTGGTTTCGACGGCTCCGAATCTGGTGGAAGGGAGGGAGTTTAACGCACCCGTTGGGGTTGCCGTGGACACCTCCGTTTCTCCGGCGATTCTCTATGTCGCCGATACAAATAATAATCGCGTGCTCGTTTGGCGGGATGCGCGCGCGGCCACCGGTTCGACAGCGGATTTCGTCATTGGCCAGAGCGACTTCTTCGCTACCACTTCGCTTGGCCCGGGAACACCGGTCTCGGTCGGCCTGCGGGCGCCGACGGGCGTAACCGTCGACCGGCAAGGAAACGTGTATGTAGTCGACTCCGGCAATAACCGGATTCTGCGGTACGCCCGGGTGACGGAGCAGACCGACTTTATTCAGCCGAATTTGGTGATTGGCCAGGTCAGTTTTTCTGTCCGGGAGCCGAACCAGGGGAACCCGCTGCCCACGGCGAAGTCGCTGTCGCTCTCGAGCGGTTCGACGATCTTCAGTTCCACGGCCGTGGTGGACAGTGCGGGGAACCTTTGGGTGGCCGATCCCGGCAATTTCCGTGTCCTGCGATATCCGGCTGCGTCACTGGGTGCGTCAGCCTTCAATGGGCCTGAGGCAGACCTGGTACTGGGACAGACGAGTTTGACCACCAGGGAGGACACCGAGTGGGGACGCGCCGAGAGCCGCCTTTTGAAGACTGCGCTGCGCCAGCCAGCCGGAGTGGCGTTCGACCCGGCGGGCCGCCTGCTGGTGACCGATGACGCCAACCGGCTACTGGTATTTGAGGCTCCATTCCAGACCGGAATGGCGGCGTCCAGAATTGCCGGTCTTGTCGTCAACGTACAGGGTCAGCCGCCCCGCCCGGCCGTCAACGAGTTCACGCTTTCGGGTCCCGAATCGGTTTTCGCCAACAGCAGCGGAATCTTCGTCGTGGAGACGGCGACCCATCGAATTGTCCGCTTCGACCCTTTCGAGCAATGGCCCGCCGAGACGCAATTGGTGCCCTCTCCGGCGGCCAAGGCGGTTTTCGGTCAGCCGGACTTCCTGAGTTTTCGCCCGAATCGCGGTGCGTCGTCGCCATTTGAAGGCTCCTTCTTCTCTCCGACCGGCGCCTTTGTGGCGAACAACGAGCTGTTCGTTTGCGATAGCGGAAATAATCGCCTGCTCGTCTTCCCCTTCAGCGGCACTGCCATTCCTGGCGCGGCCCGAGTTCTCGGGCAGGTGGGCTTCCAGTACCGCTCGCCGAATCTGGTGGAAGGCCGGGAGATGTTCCTGGTCGCCGGGCCGACTTCAATTCCCGGCGGGGCTGTTTACGTCGGCGGCGCGTCGATCATCGATCAGACTTCAAATCCGCCTCGGCTGTATGTTGCCGACACCTTCAACAATCGAATTCTCGGCTATGCGGACGCCCGGCGGGTCAAGCCCGGTGATGTTGCCGATCTGATCATCGGCCAGACGGCGCTGTTGGAGTCCAAGGTGAATTCCCCGACGGCCGATGTCGACCAGATGAGCGATCAGGGACTGAACCTCCCCGTTGGAATCGCTCTGGACGGGCAGGGTAACCTGTTCGTCGCCGATTCCGGCAACGGCCGCGTGCTCCGCTTCCCTCGGCCGTTTGATCAGCCCCAGCAATTCGCCCAGCGGGCCAACCTGGTCCTCGGGCAGTCGGGGTTCAATTTCAAGATCACCGACGCAACCCAGCGAACCATGGCCCGTCCGTATGGCGTTGCCTTCACCTCCGAGGGGCATCTTCTGGTGTCTGACCTGGCGCATCACCGCGTCCTGTTGTTCCGGCGGGCGCAGACCGGAGACTTTGTGAACGGGCAGAACGCGGCGACTGTTTTCGGGCAGCGGGACTTCGTTTCCTCGGGATCGGCTTCAGACCCGACCCGCTTCTTCACCCCGATGCACATCGCCACCGATACCGACGACCGGCTCTATGTCTGCGACGCGGGCAACCGCCGGGTAGCGATTTTCGAACGGGCGAACATCTCGCTCAATAATCCCGCTCCGGCCATTTCGCTCACGGTTGGAACCGATGTCAATGATCGGCTCGGGAACGTTCAGGGCATCCATGTCAGTCCGCGGACGGGAGAGATCTGGGTTGCGGATTCCGGCAACAACCGGGTCTTCCGTTATCCCCGCTTCGATACTCTGGCCCTCAATCCGTTCCCGAATTATCTGATCCGCAGCAGCCTGCCTCTGGCTGTCTCCATCGATGCTTTCGACAATCTGCTGATCGCCGAAGGCACCAATCGAGTGGCGTTTCATTATCCCGGCCTGGCAGCGGTCAGCGCTGCCCATTACCTCCGCCGGAGGCTCTCGCCCGGCATGGTAGCCGCCCTCTACCCCCTCGGCATTACGTTTGGGGAGGACACGGTGGTCGCCAGCTCGGTTCCGCTGCCGACTGAACTCTCCGATATCGAGGTGCTCGTGGAGGAGATTCCCGCGGCGCTCTATTTCGTCTCGCCAGGGCAGATTAACTTCTACGTGCCAATGCGATTGGAGCCGGGTACGCAAGTCAGCTTCCTGGTGCAGCGCAAGTCCACCAGTCAGATTCTGGCCAGTGGTGTCTTCGATATCGGTGTGGCGACTCCGTCGCTGTTTACCACCACACAGAACGGCCAGGGTCAGATCGCCGCACTCAATGAAGACAATACGGTGAACACGAATACCAATGGCGTAGCACGCGGCCAGGTCATCCAGTTATTCGCTACCGGCCAGGGTAAGGTGGATAACGCGCCGCCGGATGGGATTCCGGCCAGCGGCTTGACCCCGACGCCCAACCTGCCCCGGATCATTATCGGCAGCAACTTTGTCGACGATAAAGACATCCTGTATTCGGGCCTCGCGCCGGGGCTGGTCGGGGTCTGGCAGATCAACGTGCGGGTGCCGATGTCTGTCCCGCCTGGTTCGGCGACGGACCTTGTGGTGGTGATGGGCAGTATTCCTTCAAACCAGCCCGAAGGCAGCGGTGTCATTCGCACCGTGATCGCAGTGAAGTAGCCGCCGTCAGGGACGGATGGGCAGCAGCACCTCGTTGCTGGAGATGCCGCCGGCGGTCACGGAAAACGGTTGATCGCCGGGCTGCAGCGCCGCGTCTGCTTGAATATTGATCTGTTGAAGGCCGATGAAGCCTGGGGCGAGCCCGTTGAACAGAACCGCTGCGCCACGCCCTCCGGCCGTCGCTGTCACCGTTGCTGTTCCGAAGCCCGTCCCGTAGACCTCGAAAATCCGTGACCCACGATCGATGGCGGCCGCCCGGCCCGTTGTTGCATCGAAGAAAATCCCCGGTTGTACGGCCAGCAGGGGAACCGTCGCTGATACCGAGCCCAGGCGTGTTCGGACCTCCACATCGGCCGAGGCTCCCGTCGTCGTCATTGCTGGGACGGCGAAATTGATCTGACTCGTACTGGCGAAGAAGACCTGTGCGGCGGCTCCGTTGACGCTGACTTCCGGATTCAGCAGGTTCGTGCCGAAAATCGTCGCAATGGAACCCGGCGAAATGCCCGGACGGAACGACGCCGCGTTGACCACTGCCCCCGCGGCAAAGGCCGGCCGGCCCAGCGCCACGACTTCCGCGAACGGTGCGGCCGTCCCCTCCACGGTGAAACGGAGGATATTCGGGGCTCCCTCCCTTGGCGTCCACGTGAAATAAACGCGGCCATCGGGGCCGGTCATTGATGACGGCGGAGTGACACTGCCGCCGGAGGCTACGATGCGGACGTCTGCATATGGTAGATCATTGCTGTCGGCGAGTTTGAGGACCACCGGCGAAGGCAGCGGCTGTCCCGGTGTGGCGATCTGCCGGTCTCCGGCCAATACGCGAAGCTGCAGAGCGCCAAAGCCGGAAGCCACCTGAATGCGCGCCTCGGCGGGCGCGTAGCCGGATACATCGAGCGCCTCGACGCGAAGCGTCTCCACTCCGGAACGCACTCCGCGGAAAGCCACCGCCGCTGTCGTCGCCCCCGGTGGGATCGTCACGGACGAAGGGCCTTCCAGCAGTCCATTCTGCACGCGCAGCGCCAGCGTCAATGGCGATGCCGGGGCCTGCTGGAGGGAGATGGCGATGGTCGATGTTGCTCCTGACACGACCCCGGCGGCGGGTTCCACAGATAGGCGGAAGGCCCTCCGGAGATTCACATCCAGGGCGCCTCGGCCATCGGTATAGCGCGGCCAGGCGGCTTCGATTGCCTCCCGGTATCGCTCCAATACCGCCAGGTCTTCCGGCCGCGCCTGAGTTCCTTCCGGAACGATCAGAATCATCGCCATACGGAATCGCCGCTGCTCCAGCGTATGGTCGGGAATGCGTCGGCCCTCGGCTTCTATCAACTGCCCAATCTCAACATTTCGCCGCGTGCCGTCGAAGGAGACCCCCACCCGGGGGTCATTCAGAAAGGTGGTTGCATTTTCCACAAGAAACGTCGGCGGAACCTCTTCCGGCGCGCGCAATCCCATCAGGTATTGGTCAAGTGGCGCGAACCCCTCGACGGTCGCCGTGGTAGTGAACCGCGGCCGGACATTCTCCCCGTTATCCCGGATGCGGTTTCCTTCCAGCAGTGAGGCTTCTGAGTTGAACCGGAAATTCCAATGAAACAACTGACGGCCGAGCATCGGCCTCGCGCTGGGGCTGTCCGGATTGCGAACACTGGCGAAGGCGAGAAACAGGTGGCCGATCTCGTGTGCTAGGACGGTCAGGCCGGTATCGCCAATGCCGATGCGCGATGGATGCGGCGAATTCGGGTCGGTCGGATAGCTGCCAACTGCACCCATGTTCAAGACGGCCTGGAGTCGAGCCGGTGAACCGTAAAGATGGCCGATATCAGTAGCTACGTCCCCGATGCCGCGCCGGTTGGATCGCACGGTTGACTCGAAAGCGATGACGCCTGGGCCAGGCGGCACGTTCAACCCATTGAAGAAAGCCAGGTAGTCGTAGGCGTCGTCGTGGGTTTCATAAAACCGGCGCGCGGCGGCGACCAGGTCCAAGGCCTGCGCGTCGCCGAAGCGCTCGGCGATCATGGTGTCATGTGATCCGGCAGGGTTCTGGCGATAGGCCGCGAACAGCGGCCGGGCATTGGTGTTCCCTGGGGAAATGCCGACGATGCCGTCGTCAATCGAGATGCCCGACCAGGCGAAGGAGATCCTGCCGTCGGGAAACAGCTTCACCTGGAATGTCTGCGGACGGCCATTCCCGAAATCCGCGAACTCCGGCACGCGGAACCAGGTCACCGTGAAGGCCGCCGCGCTGGCTGCTACCCGGATAGTCGCGCCGGGGATCGAGGGGTCGAGGTCGGTGAACAGCGGA
>CAZWDD010000286.1:0-2752 GCA_964632345.1 uncultured Solibacteraceae bacterium
CAATCCCGCTCACCACCCGCACCTTCCCGATGCCCTCGGCCAGCACGAAATGCGTTGTCCCCTGGATTGTCTTCTTGTCCTTCAACGTGTGCCCGGCCAGTACCTCCGCGCTCAGGTCGTTCACCGCCGGCCACGGCCCGTACAGGTTCGTCACCCGCCGCATCTCCGCCCCCACCGCCGCGTCCAGCAGCCCCAGCCGCTCGGCCAGGTACGACGCCGCGTTCATCCCGTACCCCACCGCTTCTCCGTGCAGCAGCCGCTCGTAGCGAGTCTCCGCTTCCAGCGCGTGCCCCAGCGTGTGCCCGTAGTTCAGAATCCGCCGCAGCCCGCCCTCCTTCTCGTCCGCCGACACCACCTCGGCCTTGATCCGTACCGAATCGCTGACGATGAAGTCCACCGCCTCCGGGTCCTGCGCCAGCACCGCCGCCGGCTTCTCCGCCAGCAGTTCGAACAGCGCCGGGCTCGAAATAATCCCGTACTTCACCACCTCGAACAGTCCCGCCCGGTACTCCCGCGGCGGCAGCGTCCCCAGCACCGCCGGATCGATCAACACCGCCAGCGGCTGATGAAACGCACCCACCAGGTTCTTCCCGCTCGCCAGGTTCACGCCCGTCTTCCCGCCAATCGCCGCGTCCACCTGCGCCAGCAGCGTCGTCGGCACCTGGATCACCGGGATCCCGCGCATGAACATCGCCGCCAGGTATCCGCCCGTGTCTCCCACAATCCCGCCCCCGAACGCCACCACCACCGACGACCGGTCAGCCCCCTTGGCCACCATCTCCTCGGCCATCGCCTCCACCACCGCCAGCCGCTTGTTCGGCTCGCCGCCGGGGAAAAAGATCACCTCGTGCGGAAACGTCAGGTGCGCGCCATGCAGTTGCCACACGTCTCGCGTCGTGACAACAAACACCTTCCCGGCCTTGGCCGGCAGAAATTCTCCAATGCGCGAAACAATCCCGCGCTCAATATGGCACTCGTAACGCTGAGTGCCCGTGGTAACAACGTGTGAGGGCATGTCCTGATTCGTTTGTACCATGGGGGTATGCGTGCTTCGTCGGACGGCATTGTTTGTGACTTTCTGGTGATCGGGGCTGGCGTCGCCGGTCTCCGGGCGGCCATATCCCTTGCCGAACACGGCCAGGTGCTCGTCCTCGCTAAGGACACCCTCCATGAGTCGGCCTCCGAGTATGCGCAGGGAGGCATCGCCGCCGCCCTTTCCGACGACGACGAGGTCACCCTCCACGAGCAGGATACCCTCGCCGCCGGCGATGGCCTCTGCGACCCCGACGCCGTCCGCACCCTCGTCACCGAAGGCCCCCGCGTCATCGAGGAACTCCTCGAATGGGGCGCCGAGTTCGATCGCGAAGGCGGCGCGCTCGTCTTCGGCCGCGAAGGCGCCCACTCCCGCAACCGCATCCTCCACGCCCACGGCGATTCCACCGGCCGCGAAATCTCCCGCGCCCTTTACCGAAAAGCCGCCTCCCTCGCCAACGTCCGCTTCCTCAGCTTCGCCGCCGTCACCGACCTGCTCATGGCGGATGGCGAGGTCCGCGGCGCCGTCGCCTACGACGCCCGCTACCGCAAACGCCACCCCATCTACGCCCGCGCCGTCCTGCTCGCCACCGGTGGCCTCGGCCGCGTCTATAAGGACACCACCAACCCCGACGTCGCCACCGGCGATGGCGTCGCCATGTCCTGGCGCGCCGGCGCCGTCATCCGCGATATCGAGTTCGTCCAGTTCCACCCCACCGCCCTCCACCTCGATGGCGCCCCCCGCTTCCTGCTCTCCGAAGCCCTCCGCGGTGACGGCGCCTTCCTCCGCAACGCCGCCGGCGAGCGCTTCACCGACGAACTCGCCTCCCGCGACGTCGTCAGCCGCGCCATTGTCTCCGAAATCGCCCGCACCGGCTCCCCCCACATGTTTCTCGACATGACCCACTTCGCCCCAGGCGTCATGGAGCACCACTTCCCCCGCATCTACCAGACCTGCCTCCACTACGGGCTCGATCTCACCAAACAGCCCGCCCCCGTTCACCCCGCTGCGCACTACGCCATGGGCGGCGTCCACACCGATCTCGACGGCCTGACGACCGTCCCCCGCCTCTTCGCCGCCGGCGAAGTCGCCTGTACCGGGGTCCACGGCGCCAACCGCCTCGCCAGCAACTCTCTGCTCGAAGGCGTCGTCTTCGGCGCCCGCGCCGCCGCCGCCATGTCCGGCCTCTCCGCCTGCCCCGCCAGGGGCGATATCCCCCGCGCCGAGGTCTTCCCCGCCATGACGGAAACCCACCTCCGCTCCATCACCTGGGAGCACTGCGGCATCAGTCGCAATGAAGACGGGCTCCAGACCGCTGTCAGCGTCCTCCGCTCCGTCCCCCTCGAACCCCGCGAACAGGCCACCCGCCTCGACTACGAACTCCGCAGCATGCGCCGTGTCGGCCTGCTCATCGCCCAGGCCGCCCTCGACCGCCGCGAAAGCCGCGGCGGCCACTTCCGCAGCGACTACCCCGAAAAAGCCCCCACCGCCACCCACTCCCGCCTCGTCCGCAGATGACCCCAACCCACCGGGGACACGCTTCAGCGTGTCCCCAAACGCCGCACTAGTCCCAACCCAACCCACCGGGGACACGCTTCAGCGTGTCCCCAAACGCCGCACCCTCAAACGCCACCCCCATTGAAACCCGCCCCCCCCCCGCGGGAGGAACCAAGGGGGGGACCAGCAGCGCCCGCCGCGCCCCCCGCCCACAACCCCGGG
>CAZWDD010000286.1:2762-7289 GCA_964632345.1 uncultured Solibacteraceae bacterium
TAATCTACCAATGTGATGACCAGACGCTCCCTCCTCGCCGCCCTCCCTCTCCCCCTGCTCGCCGCCGGCGAAGAATCCGCCCGCAAGGACGCCGAAAAGTGGCTCACCCTGGTCGATAACGCCCGCTACCGCGACGCCTACAAAGCCGCCAGCCGCCACTCCCGCTCCCAGGCCACCGCCGAGGAATGGGAAGCTCAAATCAGAGCCCTCCACGAAGCCGCCGGCGCTCCCCGCCAGCGCACCTTCTCCTCTGCCAAAGCGACCCGTTCCCTCCCCGGAGCCCCCGACGGCGAATACATGATCCTTGAGTTCTCCACGGCCTTCGAAAAGAAGGAAAAGGCCGTGGAGACCCTCATGATGAGCCGCGAATCCGGCTCCTGGAAAGCCGCCGGCTACTTCATCCACTGAGCTACGTCGGGTACGATCCCGCAATGTAGCTCTGCAGTTGCCCGATCGTCTCTTCCTGCTCCGCGATCACCTGCTTCACGAGGTCGCCGATCGATAGCACCCCGGTCACCGTTCCGCCCACTACCACCGGCAGATGCCGCACCCGGTGCTCGGACATCATCCGCAGGCACTCGCCCACCGTCTCGGCCGGGCTCACAAACACCACATCCGTTGACATAATCTCGCCCACCGCTGTCTCCCGCGAAGACCGGCCGGCCAGAATCACTTTCCGCGTATAGTCACGCTCCGATACGATCCCGGCCAGGCGGCCGCGATCGAGGACTACAAGGGCTCCGACGCCGCACTCCGCCATCTTCTCAATGGCGGAATACACCGAGGCCTCGGGAGCAATCGAAAAGACCCGGCGGCCTTTCCGGTCGAGCAACATTGCGACGGACACCGATGATTCTTTCATCGTGGACCCTCCCTTGCGCGTAGCAGCATACAACATTCGCCAGCGACCTTGGGGGCTCCTTCCCGCCCGCCCATAGTTGCGGTACGATGAACCGCAGGATGAACCGCCGAACCCTCTTGAAATCCGCGCCCGCCCTGCTCGCGGCGCCACTGGCCTCCGCCGCCCCCGCCATCGATACCTCCGCCGGCTTTCGCCTCGGCGTTGCCACCTATTCCCTCCGCGGCTTCCCCCGCCCCAAGGCCATTGAGATGTTGAAGGTGCTCGATGTCGACACCGTCTCCCTCAAGGAGTTCCACGCCAAAATCAAGGGCGATCCCGCCGAATGGACCCAGGCCCGCAAGGACCTCGAATCGGTCGGCATTCGCGTCGTCTCCGTCGGCAATATCACCATGGTCATTGACGAAGACGACGAAATCGAACACAACTTCAAATACGCCCAGGCCATGGGCGCCGAAGGCATCGTCATGGCGCCCAACGTCAAGACCCTGCCCCGCATTGAGAAGTTCGTCAGGAAATACAACATCAGGGCCATGATCCACAACCACGGCCCCGAGGACAAGAACTTCCCCACTCCTAAGTCCGTCTTCGATGCCGTCAAAAACATGGACCCCCGCATGGGCCTCTGCATCGATGTCGGCCATACCGTCCGCACCGGCGCCAGCGTCCTCGACTCCATCAAGCTCGCCGGCCCCCGCCTCCTCGATTTTCACATCAAGGACCTGAAGGACCTCTCCGACGCCCGCTCGCAGTGTGAAGTCGGCGACGGCAAGATCCCCATCGCCGATATCTTCAAACTCCTCCGAAAGGTCAAATTCAAGGGCAATTGCAACTTGGAATACGAAATCAACCTGAAAGATCCGCTGCCGGGAATGGTGAAGAGCTTCGCGTATATGCGCGGAGTGCTCGCCGGTATGCAAGCCTGACGGTCTGAATGGCCTCCCTTCGGGGTGATCTGCTGTTCGGTGCCCGGCTCCTCTGGCGTCACCCCTCGTTTTCCATCCTTGCGGTCCTGACGCTCGCTCTCGGCATCGGGGCCAACACTGCGGTCTTCTCCATCGTGCGCGGTGTCCTTTTCCGGCCGCTACCCTACGGCCAGCCGGAACGCCTCGTCTGGATCGGCGGACAGGAGGTCCGTTCGAGTACGGAGAGGACTGGTGTCTCCATCCCCACCCTCCTCGATCTCCGCGAACGCACCCGCTCCATCGCATCCGCCGCCGCCTTCTCCTTCTTCGTCGAAAAACTCGTCGTCACCGGCGCCGGCGAACCCGAACAGATCGACGGCGTCCGCGTCTCCGCCAACTTCTTTGACGTCTTGGGCGTCCCTGCCGCCGCCGGCCGCGTCTTCCGCGAAGGCGAGGACCGCCGCGGCGCACCCCGCGTCGCCGTGCTCAGCCACGACCTCTGGCTCCGCAGCTACGCCGCCGATCCCGCCGCCGTCGGCCGCACCATCACTCTCAACTCCGTCTCCCACGAAATCATCGGCATCATGCCCCCCGGCTTCCGCTACCCCGGCCGCATCGCCGTCTGGGTCCCCATCCCGGTCGGTGCCCCCGATGTCATGATCCGCGAGGCCCACTCCTTCCTCACCGTTGCCCGCCTCGCCAACTCCGCCTCCCTCCAACAGGCCGCCGGCGATCTTGCCCGCATCGCCGCCGAACTCGAACGCGAATACCCCGCCGCCAACTCCGGCTATCGCTTCGAAGTCCAGTCCCTCGCCGATGCCGTCACCGGCCCCGTCCGCGAGTCGCTCTTCCTGCTCGCCGGCATCACCGCATTCCTCCTCCTCATCGGTGCCGCCAACGTTGCCAATCTCCTCCTGGCCCGCGCCACCTCTCGCCGCCGCGAAGTCGCCATCCGCCACGCCCTCGGTGCCGCCCGCTGGGCCATCGCCCGCCAGATGCTCGCCGAAAGCCTCCTCCTCGCCCTCGCCGGCGGTCTCTTCGGCTCCCTCCTCGCCTGGTGGGCCGTCCGCTCCCTCCGCGCCTGGAATCCCGTCGCCCTCCCCCGTGCCTCGGAACTCTCCCTCGATCCCGCTGCCCTCCTGTTCGCCCTCGCCGTCGCCGTCTGCATGGCCCTCCTGTTTGGGCTCGCCCCCGCCCTCCAGGCCATGCGTGCCGACCAGCACGCCGCCCTCCGCGACTCCGGCGCCCGCGGCGGCGGCGAAGGCGCGGGCCGCGCCCGCCTCCGCAACTACCTCGTCATCGGCGAGGTCGCCCTCGCCGTCGTCCTCCTCGCTGGCGCCGGCCTTCTCCTCGAATCCCTCCGCCAGCTCCTCCGCGTCGACCCAGGCTTCCGCACCGCCGGCGTTACCACCACCGAGCTCACTCTCCCCATGCGCAAGTTCCGCACCCTCGACGCCACCGCCGCCTTCGTCGAAACCTATCTCGAACGCCTCCGCGCCCTCCCCGGCATCTCCTCCGCCGGCGCCGCTCTCTCCCTCCCCATGGGCTCCGTTTACTCTTACTTTGAGTTCCGCATCGCCGGCGATCCCCCCGCTCCCATCCCTCCCTTCGCCGGTCATACCCCTGTCACCCCGGGCTACTTCGAAACCATGGGTATCCCCCTCCGCCAGGGCCGCTTCTTCGACGCCCGCGACGGCCGCGACTCTCCCCGCGTCATCGTCATCAGCGAACCCATGGCCCGCCAGTACTTCCCCGGCCGCAACCCCATCGGCCAGCGCCTCCGCGTCTTCATCGGCGGCCCCGAACCCTTCGATGGCGAAATCATCGGTGTCACCGGCGGCGTCCGTCATGAAAATCTCGCCCGCGCTCCACGCGTCGAAATGTACGTCCCCCTCGCCCAGAGCCCCTACCCCATTGCCAACATCGTCGTCCGCTCCTCCCTCGATCACGACGCTCTCGCCGCCTCCATCAAGCAGGCCCTCCGCAACCTCGACCCCGACATGCCCCTCTATCGCATCCGCCCCTTGGAGGAGGTTGTTCTGGAATCCGCCGCTGCTCCCCGCGCCCGTGGATTCCTCACGGCCCTCTTCGCCGCCGCCGCCCTCCTGCTCGCCTCCATCGGCATCTACGGCGTCATGTCCTACTCCGTCAGCCGCCGCTCCCAGGAGATCGGCATCCGCATGGCCATGGGTGCCACTCCCCTCGACATCCTCCGCATGGTCCTCGCCCAGAGCGCCCGCCTCATGGCCGCGGGCATGCTCTGCGGCCTCGCCCTTACCGCCGCCCTCGGCCGCCTCCTCGGCAATCTCCTCTTCGGCGTCAGCGCGCTGGACCCCGCCGTCCTCGTCGCCGTCTGCCTCCTCCTGCTCCTCGTCGCCACCGCCGCCACCAGCATCCCCGCCTGGCGCGCCGCCCGGATCGATCCCCTCCGCGCACTCCGCCAGGAGTAAACTCCCTATAGGTTCAGCGCCTTCTCCAGCGACTCCAGCGCCCGCTCTGCATAGTCCAGGTGCTGCCGTGCCGACGCCGCGTTACTCCCGTTCAATGCCGCCTCTGCCTGGTCCATCTCGAAGTCCATCCGTTGCGAAGCGCCCTGTAGCTCGGCCCGCGGCCGCAATCCCTGCTCCGCCATACTCTGCCGCAGGCTCTGCAGCGCTGCCTTCGCCGTCGCGATCCGCTGCGCCATCTGGATGATCCGCCGCCGCTGCTCCTGCAGCGCGCCTGTATCCACGGCCGGCGCCTGTGCTGCCGGGGCCTGCTGCT
>CAZWDD010000287.1:0-7280 GCA_964632345.1 uncultured Solibacteraceae bacterium
CAAGACGCCCGATGCGGGCATCGGCACGCCGGCCGAGTCCGTCACCTTGAGCCGGATTTCCGGCTGGCAGAATAGGCTCGTCGCGGCAAGAAGGGAGAGAAAATAGCGCAACACTCAGGTATATTCCTCGACGGAGGGATCTGTTCAGGGAATTTTTCAGAATTCCACGCGGCCCGATCTGGCCGGGAGTGGTCCATAATCAGGTATGCGCCTGCAAACATTTCAGGGTGTATTTGTTTTGGCCGTAATTTCGCTCCAGGGGCAGGTGGTGACCGGCAATTTCCCGCAACAGGTGGCCTCGGCGCCAGCGGAACTGGCTGGGATGGATGTGCCGGCGGTGCAGGTTGCGGATGGACGCGTGGTGGCGGTGACGGCGAGCGGAGCATTCGCGTGGAGCGGTGAGAAGTGGAAGCCAACCGCGGCGCCCGGCCCGCGGCGCAGCGCGTTGGGAGCAAAGCCGGAAGGGCTGTTCGAAAAGGGGAAGCGCCTGCTGCCGCGGGCCGGAAGCCGTAGCTGGGCGCCGGTGGATGTCCGCGCGGCGGAGTACGACTCGCGCGGGCGGCTTTGGTTCTGCTCTCCGCAAGGGCTGGGGGTGCGGGAGGGGGTGGAGTGGAAGCTGTACACGGTGGAGGACGGGTTGCCCTACGACGACTGCACCAGCCTGGCGCCGGCGCCGGATGGCAGCGTCTGGCTGGGCACGACGCGCGGGGCCATCCGGTTCGACGGCAGCAATTGGGAGTACCGTCAGGGACCGCGATGGCTGCCCGACGACGCCGTCCGGGCCGTGGCCGTGGATGCGGAGAATACGGCCTACTTCGCCACGGCGAAGGGCCTCGGGCTGATCCGCTCTGTCCCCATGACGCTGGCGCAGAAGGCGAAGTTCTTTGAAGACGAAATTGACCTCCGCCACCGCCGCACGGAGTACGAGTATGTACTGGAGGTGCGGTTGGACAAGCCCGGTAACAAGTCGAAGTGGACGCAACACGACAGCGACAACGATGGCCTGTGGACCTCCATGTACGGCGCCGGCGAATGCTACGCCTATGCGGTGACGAAGGATCCGAAGGCGCGGGAACGGGCGAAGAAGGCTTATGACGCGATGCGCTTCCTGTGGACGGTGACGCAGGGCGGCACGCCCCCCGCGCCGAAGGGGTATCTGGCGCGCACCGTGTTGCCGGCGAGCGGCCCGGACCCCAATGCTTCCGCCTACACCCCGGCCCGAGACCGGCAGTTTCAAGCCACGCGGGACCGGTTGTGGAAGGTGATGAACCCGCGCTGGCCCCGGAGCGCCGATGGCAAGTGGTTCTGGAAAGCCGACACGAGTTCCGATGAACTTGACGGGCACTATTTCCTCTACGCGCTTTACTACGACCTGGTGGCAAAGGGCGACACGGCGGAGGAGGCGCGCGTCCGGGAGCATGTCGCCGCGCTGACCGATCACCTCGTTGACAACAATTTTCAACTGGTGGATCACGACGGGACCGTCACCCGCTGGGGCGTCTTCAACCCGGAGAAGCTCAACTTCGACATCTATTGGGCCGACGACCGGCCGCTGAACTCCTTCAGCATTCTGGCCTATCTCAAGACGGCCGAACACATCACCGGCCACGCGAAATACGGCGCGGCCTACCGCCTCCTGATTGATAAGCATGGCTACGCGGTAAACGCGATGATGAACAAGCATCACGCCGGGCCCGGCGGCGGCAACCAGTCAGACGACGAAATGGCCTTCATGATGCTCCACAACCTGCTGCTCTATGAGCGTGACCCGAAGCTGCGGATGATGTACGGGATTTCGCTCCGGCGGCGTTGGGAGACCGAGAGCCCGGAGCTCAATCCGCTTTTCAACTACATCGCGGCGGCCGTGCTGAAGGGGTTGCAGTACACCGACTCCCACCGCACGCACGACCTGGAACTGCAGGGCGCCTGGATGGAGGAGTCGGCCGACACGCTGCGCCGTTTCCCGCTCGACCGTGTGAACTGGCGGCTGACGAATTCGCACCGGAAGGATGTGCGGCCGCTTGCCGAGGCAGCCGGGTCCCGCGGCCCGCGCCGCGGCGCGCGGCTCGATGGCAGAGTGCTCCCGATCGACGAGCGCTATGTGAACCACTGGAATCATGACCCATGGCAGTTGGACCAGGGCGGCGACGGGCGGGAACTCGCCTCCGGCGCCTCGTTCCTGTTGCCCTACTACATGGGCCTGTATCACGGCTTCGTCAAGGATTAGCAGCATGCGTACTCCGCTTCTCATCGCTCTCGCCGCCCTGCCGGCCTTCGCTTACACGTTTCAGGCGCCGGCGCCGCTGACCGTATCGAGACAGGGTCTGTCGACGGTGGCCGTCGTCTCCACTGACTTCAACGGCGATGGCATTGCCGACGTTGCCACCGTGAACCTTGGCGTGCCGCCGCTGGGCGGCCTGCAGGCTTCCTCCGTGGGAGTGCTGCTTGGCACGCGCGGCGGCGCCCCCGGCAATCTGCAGGAGTTTCCACTGGAGGGTAATGCGGTGGATCTGGTAGCCGGCGATTTCAACGGGGACGGAGTTCCCGACATTGCCGCCCTTTCGGTTACGGCTGGAGGGGCGCGGATCTGCCTGCTGCCCGGCAGCGGGAACGGCGTGTTTTCCATTCCCATCTGCTCGGCCGCTGCCGGCTCGCCTTCCCGGATGACGGCGGTGGACCTGAATCGCGACAACCGCCTGGACCTGATTCTGCTTCGCGCCTTTGACTCCCGCGTGTCCGCCTATCTGAACAACGGTAGCGGGGCTTTCAGCGCCGGCGCCGAGGCCGAGGTCACCTCCCCGGCCGCGCTCGCCACCGCGGACTGGAACCGCGACGGGATCCCCGATGCGGCCGTCATTTCGCGCTCCGGCGTTCTGACGCTGCTGCTGAGTTCTCCCACCGCTCCCTTCCAGATGCGCCAGTCCCGCTCGATCGGTCCGGCCGTTAACGACGTAGTGGTGCTCGATCTGAACCGGGACGGAATCCCGGACATCCTGTTAACTGATCCGCAAGCGGCGACCGTCTCTCATGCGCTCGGCCGGACCGATCCGAATGCGTTTCTCGGCCCGCTCAACTCCCAGCCCTTCCCGGCCCGTGGCCTGAGTTTCCGGTTGGCCGACATCAATGCCGACAGCCATCCCGAGGTCATCGTCGCCACGGCAGCCGGGATGATGGTGATTGCATCGAACGGCGATGGGACGTTGACGATTCCCAATCCCCCCGGCGCCCCGCCCGTCAGCACGGGTTCATTCGCCGCCGGAGATGCCGATGGCGATGGGCGCATCGACCTGTTCGTTGCCGCGCCATCAACCGGCGGCACAGGCACGTTCTTTCTGAAATCGCGTGCTACCGAAACGTTGACGTTTCTGGAAGTCACTCCGGCCACAGCCACCTACGGCGCCCGGTCTCAAATCACGATTCGCGTTCGAATGGCGGAGCCGGCGCCGGTGCTGCTGCCGCTCAGTGGCGCCAGCGCCGAGTTGCTGGATGGTGACCAGGTGCTGCAGACGGTGCCGATGCCGCCCGCTACCAGCGGGACGCTGGAAGTGGCCAATGTCCGGTTTGAGACGGCGCTGCCGGCCGGAACACGGGACCTGCGGGCGCGCTTCCGCGGCTCGTCCGTCTATCTGGGGTCTGTGTCCCCACCCGTTCGTACGGCCATTGCGCCATCGGAGAGCTTCGTCCGCTTCCAGGGTCCGCCCATGGACGTCTCTTATACGCAGGGTCTGCGGTTGAACGCCACGGTGATCGGGCCGCTGGTGGTGGCCAATGAGGGGATCGTCCGGCTGCTGGTCAACGGGTCGGTCATCGCGCAGTCGTTCGTGAATGGCGGAGTGAGCCAGCTATTCCTTCCGCCCTCGCTTCCACTGGGCCGGATCCGGGTGCAGCTGGCCTATGAGGGGACCAACTTTCTTCCCTCCCGGTCCGAAGAGTTGGAGTTCAACGTGACGGGAGGGCAGGTGACTGCGGCGTCGGCGGCCTCCTATCGTCCGTCCACCGCGCCGGACTCACTCGCAGTGCTGGCGATTCCCGGCTTGGTGCGCCCGGCCGGCGTTGCCGCCGCGGCCGTTCCCTGGCCCCTGGAGCTGGCGGGCGTCCAGGTGGAAGTGCGGGAGAATGCCGGAGGCACGGCGCGGAAAGCCGGGCTGACGTATGCCGGAAGCGGGCAGGTGAACGTGCACCTGCCTGCCGGGCTCCCGCCGGGCGCGCACCGGGTGGTGGCCATCATCGACGGCGTTGAGGCCGCCAGCGGACAGCTCCAGATTGCCCCCGCCGCGCCCGGCGTCTTCACGGTTGACGGCAGCGGCGCCGGCGCGCCCGCCGCCTTCGCGGCCCTATACGGCGCCGACGGCACGCCGCGGGACATGCCTGTGTTCGCATGCGCCAACGGGAGCTGCCTGCCGGCGCCGCTCGACACCGGGGGCGAGGGGGAGATCCTGGTGTTGACGCTGTTCGGCACCGGCTGGCGCGGCGCTAATTCCGTTGGCGCCTCCATTGCGGGCGTGCCCGTGGAGGTCCAGTTCAGTGGCGCCCAGCCATCCACTCCCGGCCTCGACCAGGTCAACATACGCGTGCCCCGTTCGCTTGCCGGACGCGGCCAGGTTGAACTGGTTATCAGCGCCGACGCGACGGTGGCCAATGCCGTCCGCATCTGGATTCGTTAGTACGCGTACGGGTTCTTCTCGATCGTCGTCCTCCCGCGCGTCTGGTTGCAGAGATACACGTCCCCGGTGAAGTAGATGCCGGGCCTTGTAATCGACTGTGCGAACTGGTAGGTGCGGCGCAGCATGGCCACGTCCATCTGCAGCGGCGGCTCATCGGGTTGCCAGGTGGTGCCGCGCGGATAATCCTCGCCCGTGCGGCTGATCTCGATGTGGCAGCCGACAATGTGGCGAACTGGATGGGTCTCTGTGAACGCGAGGAGCCGGCGCATCGATGCCATCCACATGCTGAAGTTTCCGATGTAGCAGCGGCCGCGGTAGAACATGTCCCCGGTGAAGAGGATCTGCGTGTACGGGTCGTAGTAGGCAAACTCACTGTCGATGTGTCCCGGGTTGCCCCACACCAGCAGCCCTCGGCCTCCGAGGTCGAACTCCACGCGCTCTTCCGGATAGTTCTTCATGCCCCAGAAGCCAACCATCTCCTCGTGTGTCAGTCCCATGATGCGCGTGCCGGGCCGGTCCAGAAACTGGTTCTGCGCGGCGTAGTGGTCCCCGTGCAGATGGCTGAAGGCAAGGACGAGTTCATAGTTGCCGTCCGGCTTGTGTTTGCGGCGCCATTCGTCGATGGCGGCGTCCACCACCTTACGAAGCGGCCACTCGGTGGGGGACGCCGTGGAGCCCTGGTCGAGCAGGATGGCCCGGTCGTTACCGAAGTAGAGGTAGAGGAATGCGCCCTCATAGTTGTAGGCCTTGTTCTCCCGCATGATCACGGTGTGCGCGTTGTACCAGTGCACCTGAATGGGTGGGTCCTGATTGTCGAGCAGGGATTTGGAGCCGTGAATCCATTTTGCTGGGAAGGTGCCGGAGGCGGGAAGCGAGGACTGGAAGTCGATGGGCATGGCTGGATCCTTTTAACGCAGCATGGCGGAGGCGGAGGGGCGGGGAAGGTCGGGCGGCCACTCGCCTCTTTCGTCCGGGCCCACGCGGTTGAGCAGGTGGAACTCGGCCCGGATCGAAACGGCGGCCCTGCCCTCGGTTCGCCGCGCCTGCTCCAACGCCTCGCCGATCGACTCTGGTTCGAGTTGCAACACATGTTCATTCGGCTTAAACGTGGTCCGGCTGAGGTAGTGGATGCCCGGCGTGGTGGACATGTCGATGTGCCCGCCCAGAATCCAGCGCACCGGGTTGGCGGCGGCAAAGGCTTGCAGTCGCTCAAGGGAGGCGATGTAAGCAGCGTCGTTGGAGATGAGAATACGCCCCGGGAAAAGCAGGTCGCCGGTGAAGAGAAGTCCTGTCTGCCGGTCGTAGAAGGACAGGCCATCCTTGTGAGTGCCGGGCGTGGAGAGGACGGTGATGTTGCGCCCACCGAGGTCGATGGACCCGTCGCCCGCATGGAAGGTGGTGTGCGGTCGCCCGCGGAATTGCGCTGCACCCTGATTCTGCGCGATGTCCTCGGCGGAGGTGTGGGCGACAACCAGTGGCAGTTCGGCGACGCCGCGCAGCGACGCCAGCCGCCGCAGCAGGCCCTCCACCGTTGCGCGGAGCGGGTAGTAGTTGGGCTCGGCCGTTGCGCCAGTGTCGATGAGCAGGGCCCGCCCGGCTCCGGCCAGAAGGTAAGTGAACGGCGCTTCCCAGTGGATGGCGACGTTCTCCCGCATCAGGATCGTGTCGCTGTTATAGGCGATGGTTTGAATGCGGGGATCGCGGTTGGTGGCGGCGCAGATGGAGCCGTGGATCCACTTGAACCGGATCGCGCCAGACGCCTGAAATTCCGCGCCGGGGATGGGAAGGGCCGCCGCGGCAAGGAGCGCGCGGCGGGAAATGCGAAGGGACATAGGCTACCTCCGAGGGGGGATTCGCTCGGCAGGGAGCACTGTGCGGCGCGGGACTCTTCAGCATACCGCGAGGCGGAAATGGAAAATTGTTGAATATCAGTTGCAAGAAGAAGTGTCTCGTGGCATGCTGGTTGCAGAGTCACGAAACGGAAAAACAAGGGAGTTTTCGCCACATGGCCACGCTGGTAATGGTTCGGACCGTCTGTTGTGAGTCTTTCAAGTGCAACGGCGTGCGCTGTGAGATCTGTCCGAACCGCCCCGAGAACCGCGAAGCCGTGGCGCAGTATAAGCAGAAGATGGCGGGTGTTTCGCTCGGCCGGCGTTATCAACTCCCCGTTCTGCCGTCACAGCCGGCTGAGAAGTTCGCCGCCGGCTCCTAGCGGCTGCTCCACTCACGCGCGCCGAACGAGCGGCAGTACGTTGGCCACCGGGGCGCACGAGGCCCGCTCCACCAGCTTGCACGGATACGTTTCTGATGCCGGCCGCAGCCGCGGGTCTTCAATCCTCCGCAGCAGCATGGCCGTCACGTACTCGCCCAACTGGTCAACGAATACGGAAATCGAGGAAAGCGACGGCTCCAAGATGGCGAACTCCGGCCGGTCGCCACACCCCACCAGGCTGATCTGCCGGGGGATGGGGACACCCCGTACGGTGAGTTCTTTCCAGACGCCCGCGGCTAGTTCGTCGTTGCCCGCCACGATCGCCGTGGGCGGGTGCGGGTCGCGGAGTAGTTGTGCGGCCGCCAACTGGCCGTAGTCGGCATTGGTCACCTGCCAGTTGTCTC
>CAZWDD010000288.1:0-4921 GCA_964632345.1 uncultured Solibacteraceae bacterium
GAGCTCACGGGACCGGCTGCGGCAGATGGCCGGGCAGCAGGGCGTGCAGCAGCGGCAGGATCCGCGGCTGCAGCAGGCGCTGGAGCGGCTGGAACAGGCGACGAAGGACATGCAGCGGGCCAATCAGCAGCAGGGTGGGCAGAGCGGCGCGCAGCAGGCGGCCGAGGCGCAGCGGGCGGCGGAACGGTTGAGCGAGGCACAGAACGCCCTGCGCGGGATGCGGCAGGAGCAATCGACGAACCGGATGGGGAACCTTTCGGAGCGGGCGAACCGGCTGGCCGAGCAGCAGCGGGCGTTTGCCGATAAGGTGGAGCGCGAGTTCGGTGCGAAGTCCGGGCAGGGCCAGGACCCGGCGGCGATGCGCGGACGGAAGATGGAGATGCAGCGGGAGTTGGCGGCTGAGAAGGAGAAGATGGCCGAGGAGTCGGCGCGGCTGGAGCGGGACTTGCAGGATGCGAGCCGGCAGATGCAGGGGTCGCAGCGGCAGGCGTCGTCGAAGCTGCGGGAGGCCGTTGGGCAGATGCAGCAGGACCAGGTAACGCTGCGGAACAAGATGCTGGGGAACTACTACCGGCAGGGATTGGCGTCGTATCTGAGCTCGCGGGAACAGTCGCTGGCGAAGGATCTGGAGAAGCTGCGGAAGGCGATTGAGGGTGCACAGCAGTCGATGGACCCGAACGCGCAGGACGGCAGCAAGACGGAACGGAGCCTGGCGGGAGTGGAGAAGCTGCGGGAGCAGTTGCAGCAGATGGTGCAGGGACAGCGCGGGCAGAACGGGCAGCGCGGGCAGCAGCAGGGGCAAGGCCAGCAGGGCCAGCAGCAGGGCCAGGGTCAGCAGCAGGCGCAGAACGGGCAGGGCCAGCAGGGCCAGGGTCAGCAGCAGGCGCAGAACGGGCAGGGCCAGCAGGGACAGGGGCAACAGCAGGGACAGGGCCAGCAGGGTCAACAGGGCATGCAGGGCCAGCAGGGTGGCGGACAGATGGGCGGGGAGGGGCGTCAGCAGTCGCCGGGCCAGCGTGGATGGCGAGAGGGCGGCGATGAGACGAACGACGGATCGCGGCAGTTCTCGACGATGGCTGGAGGCGGGAACCGGACGTGGCAGGAGGGGATGCGGGCGCTGAGCGAGTTGCGGGGCGCGGCCGGGGAGTCGCCGGAGATGCAGCGGGAGATCGAGCAGATGATCCGGGAGATGCAGCGGTTGGATCCGTCGAAGTTTTCGGGGAATCCGGAGCTGGTGGAGCGGATCCGGTCGCAGTTCCTGCCGCAGTTGGAGCAACTGGAACTGCGGCTGCGGCGGCAGATGGAAGAGGCGCAGGCCGGCAATGTGCGGAGCGGGGCGACGGAGCGGATTCCGCCGGGTTACGCCGAGCAGGTGGCCGACTACTTCCGGCGGCTGAGCCGCGGCAACAAATAGTATTCTGGGCCAATGCGGTGTCTCGTATTGGCTCTGATGACTGCGTCCGCGCAGGCGGCGATTGTTCCAATGGCGGAGCCGGCGATCTCGCCGGACCGGAAGGAGATCGCTTTTGTCTCGGGCGGCGACATATGGACCGTGCCGGCGGCGGGCGGGGAGGCGCGGCTGCTGGTGGCGCATGCGGCGAATGAGTCGCGTCCGTTGTATAGCCCGGACGGGCGGCGGTTGGCGTTTGTGTCGAACCGGGGCGGGTCGAGCAATCTGTATGTGCTGGAGTTGGGGAGCGGGGCGATCCGGCGGTTAACGTATTCGGACGCGGCCGAGTCGTTGGACGCGTGGTCACGAGACGGAGCGTATGTGTATTTCTCGTCGACGGCGGGGGAGGTGGGTTCGACGCTCGACATCTGGCGGGTGGCCGCGGACGGGGGCACGCCGGAAAAGGTGAGTGCGGACCGGTATGCGAGCGAGTTTCATGCGGCGCCGACGCCGGACGGGAAGCGGCTGCTGTTTGTGGCACGGGGCGTGGGGTTGAGCCAGTGGTGGCGGAAGGGGCGGAGCCATCTGGACGAGAGCGAGATCTGGCTGCTGGATGAGAGTGCGGCGGTGAAGGACCAGATGTTGCTGGGGCGGGGTGCGAAGCAGTTGTGGCCGCAGTGGATGCCGGACGGCAAGTCGTTCTACTTCGTGTCGGACCGGAACGGGGGGCAGCAGAACGTGCATGTGTACACGATGGGGAAGGGGGAGCGGGCGGTGACGGCGTTCCGGAGCGGGCGGGTGTTGTATCCGAACCTGAGCTATGACGGGCGGATGCTGGTGTTCGAGCGGGACTTCGGGATCTGGCGGCTGGATACGGCGACGGGGAAGGCCGAGGCGGTGGGGGTGACGATGCGCGGGGCACCGGCGGGGCCGGACCTGGCCGAGCGGGTGACGATTACGGGCGGGTTCGGGACGCTGGCCGTGGCGGCGGACGGGAAGAAGGTGGCGTTGACGGCACGGGGGGAGATCTGGGCAGCGGCGAGGGAGGGCGGGGAGGCGTTCCGGGTGACGAGGAGCGTGGATGCGGAGGGGAGTCCGCGGTGGTCGCCGGACTCGACGAAGCTGGTGTACGTAGCCGATGGGGACGGGGCGCGGCAGATTGTGCTACACGATTTCGCGAAGGGCGAGACGCGGGCATTGACGGCGGGGGCGCGGGTGCATACGGGGCCGGTGTGGGCACCGGACGGGAAGCGGGTGGCCTATAGCGTGGATGACCGGGAGATCCGGGTACAGACGCTGGAGGGCGGGGCGGAGACGGTGTTGTATGCGGGGCCGACGGGGCGGGGCGGGGCGGACCTGGCGTGGTCGCCCGACGGGGCGGGGGTGGCGGCGGGGCTGCCGGGGGTGAAGAACTTCTACAACGTCTGGCTGTTGAAAGCGGACGGAACGGAGAAGCAGCAGATTTCGTGGCTGCCGAACTCGTTTGGGGGGGATGTGACGTGGGCGCCGGACGGGGGAACGGTGTACTTTGTGACGGGGCAGCGGACGGAGATGCTGCGGATAGCGGCGGTGGAACTGAAGCCGCGCGGGCCGGAGTTTAAGGAAGACAAGTTCCGGGAGCTGTTCCGGAAGGCGGGCAACAACGGGAAGAAGGCGGCGAAGACGGAGGTGGTGGCCGAGGGGTTGCGGGACCGGCTGCGGCTGCTGCCGTTGGGGATGGACGCGACGGACCCGCAGATCAGCCCGGACGGGAAGACGCTGCTCTACATTGGACGGCTGGCGGGGAAGACGGACCTGTACACGTACTCGCTGGAGCGGGATGCGCAGCCGGCGCCAACGGCGCGGCAGTTGACGTCGAACGGAACGCCGAAGGCGTGGCCGCACTGGAGCGCGGACGGGAAGGGGGTGACGTATTTGGAGAGCGGGCGGCTGACGACGGTGGATACGGGGACGCGGGCGCCGCGGCCGGTGACGGTGACGGCGCAATTGACCGAGCGGTTCGAGGAGCGGAAGATGGCGGTGTTCCGGCAGGCGTGGATGCGGATGCGGGACTCCTTCTACGACCCGAAGTACCACGGGGCGGACTGGACGGGAGAGGTTCGGCGGGTGTATGGGGAGGCCGTGGCGGGCGCGCGGACGCCGGACGAGATGCGGCGGGTGTTGAACCTGATGGTGGGTGAGTTGAATGCGTCGCACCTTGGGGTGAGCGGACCGGCGGGCGGGGCGCCGCCGGCGAATTACGGGAGATTGGGAATCGACTGGGAGGCGGCGGGGAACGGGCGGGTGAAGGTGAGCGCGATCCTGCCGCGGGGCCCGGTGGCGCTGGCGGGAGGTGTGGCGGAGGGCGATGTGATCACGGCCGTCAATGGGACAAAGCTGGAGGCGGGCGTGAACCTGGACGGGGCGCTGGAGCGGATGGTGGGGCGGGAGGTGGAGTTGACATTGGAGGGAGGGAAGAAGGCACGGGTACGGCCGATCGCGCTGGCCGGGGAGAAGCGGCTGCGCTACGACCATTGGACCGAGGAGCGGCGGGCGATGGTGAACAAGCTGAGCGGGGGGCGGCTGGGCTATGTGCATATGGCCGATATGGGGGAGGCGTCGCTGGAACGGCTGACGTTCGACCTGGACGCGGATACGCATGGGAAGGACGGCGTGGTGGTGGATGTGCGGAACAACAACGGCGGGTTTGTGAACGCGTACGCGCTGGATATCCTTTCGCGGCGGAACTACCTGGGGATGCAGCCGCGCGGGTTGGGCGTGGCGCCGGCGCGGGCTACGCTGGGGCAGCGGACGATCGAGAAGCCGACGGTGCTGTTGACGAACCAGCACTCGTTAAGCGACGCGGAGGACTTCAGCGAGGGGTACCGGGCGCTGGGGTTGGGCAAGATTGTGGGGGAACCGACGGCGGGGTGGATTATTTATACGTCGAACCAGCCGCTGCTAGATGGGTCGATGATCCGGGTGCCTTCGACGCGGATTACGACTGCGGCGGGCGAGGACATGGAACTGAAGCCGCGGCCGGTGGATATTCCGGTGACGCGGCCGATGGGGGAGAGCTACCAGGGGACGGACGTGCAGTTGGAGACGGCGGTGAAGACGCTACTGGCAGCACTCGCGGAGAAAGCGCGCTGATTCTTCGGGGGGCGTGGGGTTGATGTAGAACCCGGTGCCCCATTCGAAGCCGGCGACGCGGGTGAGTTTCGGGATGATCTCGATGTGCCAGTGGTAGTGGGCGTAGCCGGGTTCCTGGACGGGTGCGGTATGGATGATGAGGTTATAGGCGGGGTGTTCGAGGGCCTGATCCATTTTGCGGAGGACGGATTTGAGGACCCAGGCAAGGTCATAGACTTCGCGTTCATGGATGGTTTCGAAGTGGGAGTCGTGGCGGAAGGGGATGATCCAGTTTTCGAAGGGGAAGCGTGCGGCGAAGGGGCAGACGGAGAGGAACTCGTCTGACTGGATGACGATGCGTTCCTGATCGCGGACCTCCTGGCGGAGGATGTCGCAGTAGACGCAGCGTTCCTTGAAGTC